>NC_020908.1:3338000-3649500 GCF_000155735.2 Octadecabacter arcticus 238 | reverse complement strand
GCTCAACCAAGCGCTGAAGGATTGTTGACGTATGAACTTTTCTATCCCCGCCACCGATTGGAATAATCCAACCACGTTTTCTGTTTTTGGGTGTTTGGGCAGGGGACATCGCAATGATTCTTTCAAGTTTTCGGAAATTCATGAGTCCTAGCAAAACAAGGGAAAGTCTACAGCCAACGTGTTTTCGCTCCAAAGAGACCGGCATTCCCAATGAAGGAACGCTTTAGCCAAACTGACTTGGGTCGTGTTTGATGCGCGCCGTAGATTGGACCATTGGCCTGAACCAACCAAAGGCCGCTTATCCACGCCGACCTCTTCGGCGGTCTATATCGCGACGGCTTGTGTTAGCTGGAATGTGTTCCAGGACGGTTGTCTGTTCGGGGAGTTTCAATCGATTATCACCCGAGATTGACGAATCCATTTCTCCCTATGACCACTGCACCTATTACGTTCGCGGTGTCCTTGCCAAGGTTCAAATGCTGTTCGTTAGAGCCGCAAATTAAAATTGGTTTTCAAGAACGACTTTGTTTCAGATGCAATCAATGCGGTTCCTCCTCAGGACTCCTTGCCGCGTCCTTTCAGTGCGTCTGCTAATGCCGAACCGAATGTGCCCTGACTTTCTGGCTTGGTCGGGCGTGCGTTGACGGGTTTTGTTGCGCGTGCCGGTTGTGGTTTTTTACTATCGCGTTCACGCGGTGATGGGGCATCACCACCATCTTTGCGCATGCTCAGCGCGATGCGTTTGCGTGGCACGTCGATTTCGGTGACACGAACGCGCACCACGTCACCGGCTTTCACGATATCATGTGGGTCTTTAACAAAACGATCGGCGAGTTGGCTGACATGGACCAAGCCGTCCTGATGCACGCCTATATCAACAAAAGCCCCAAAGGCGGCGACATTGGTCACGGTGCCTTCCAGCGACATGCCGGATTTTAGGTCTGTGATGCTGTTTATGCCATCTGCAAAGGTGGCCGTCTTGAAGGTTGGGCGCGGGTCGCGGCCCGGTTTTTCCAGTTCGGTCAAAATATCGCGCACCGTGGGCAGCCCGAAGCTATCATCGACAAACTGTTCTGCCCGAAGGCCCGCCAGCGCGCTGGTATCGCCCATGATCGCGCGGATATCGCGGCCACAGGCCTGCACGATTTTGCGGGCCACACCGTAAGCTTCGGGATGGACGGACGATGCGTCCAATGGTTCTGTTCCACCCGTGATCCGCAAGAAACCCGCGCATTGCTCAAACGCCTTCGGCCCCAATCCGGCCACTTTAAGCAGCGCCTTGCGGGTCGCAAAGGGGCCGTTGATATCGCGATGTGCCACGATGGATTGCGCCAGCGTCGGACCTAGACCTGCGATATGCGAAAGCAGCGGCGCGGAGGCCATGTTTAGATCGACACCGACCGCGTTCACCGCGTCTTCGACCACAACCGCAAGGGATTGTGCAAGACGGCTCTGATCCACGTCATGTTGATATTGGCCAACGCCGATGGCTTGCGGTTCGATCTTGACCAGTTCCGCCAACGGGTCTTGCAACCGGCGTGCAATGGACACCGCCCCGCGGATAGAAACATCGATGTCGGGGAATTCCAGCGACGCCAGTTCGGACGCGGAGTAGACCGACGCACCGGCTTCTGACACGATCACGGACGTGGGACGGATGGTGTCAGTGGGGAGCCGTTTGATCACATCTGCAACGAGTCGTTCAGATTCGCGGCTGGCGGTTCCGTTGCCAATGGCGATCAGGGCGACGTCGTGGTCGCGGATCATTTTGATGAGGGTTTCTTCGGCCCCGCGCAAATCATTGTGCGGCTGGAACGGATAAATCGTCGACGTGTCCAGCAACTTACCTGTTTCGTCCACAACTGCGATTTTGCAACCCGTTCGGATACCGGGATCGAGGCCCAAAGTCGCGCGCGGACCCGCGGGGGCAGCAAGGAGCAAATCGCGCAGGTTGCGCGCAAAGACGTCGATGGCAGCGGCGTGGGCGCGGCGGCGGAGGTCTGTCAAAAGGTCCATGAACATCGTCGTGCTCAGTTTTACTTTCCACGCCCATACTGCGACCTCTTTCAACCAAAGATCACCCTTTGTCTGTCCGGGTATGCCGATTTCGGCGGCGACGATGGCGATGACACGCTCAAGTCCCGTCTCTGGTTCTGGGGCGATGTCGAGTGTGACAATCTCTTCTTTAGCGGCTCGCAGGATGGCCAGTGCCCGGTGCGACGGGATCGTTGCCCACTTTTCACTATGGGCGAAGTAATCCGAGAACTTTGCCCCGATGTCTTCCTTACCTTTCATGACGCGCGCGGTGATCAGCGCCTCTCGTTGCATGATGTCGCGAATACGCCCGAGCAGTGCAGCATTCTCGCCCAGCTCCTCAACGAGAATGTCACGCGCACCGCTCAGCGCGTCCTTTTGTGTCGGGATGGCCTCGGACAGATAGGCCCGCGCAAGCACCGCTGGATCTGCAGCCCGGCTCGCAAAGATACCACGCAACAGTGGTTCCAGGCCGTTTTCGCGGGCGATCATTGCTTTCGTGCGCCGCTTGGGTTTGAACGGCAGATACAAATCCTCAAGCACCGCTTTGGTGTCTGCGGTTGCGATGGAACGGGCCAATGTGTCGTTTAGTTTACCCTGCGATGTGATCTCTCCGAGGATACTGGCCCGCCGCTTTTCCAGATCGCGTAGATACTCAAGACGTTCGGCCAGTCGGCGCAATTGCGTGTCGTCCAAACCGCCCGTTGCCTCTTTGCGATACCGCGCGACAAACGGAACAGTATCGCCGCCGTCTAACATAGCGACGGTCGCGTTGACCTGTTCCGGTCGCGCGCCAATGTCGGTGGCGATGGTGCGGGCGATGCGATCTGCAACTGCGGTCATGGGGGGGGCTCCGGGATGTGTTTCAGATTTAGGTGATAACGCCGCTGGCAGGGCGGGCCAAGCACAAGGTACTCGTAAATGTTAACAGAAGTGAATTTGCGTAGGGGCGCTGTGGGGGCAAAACGATTGACCCGTCTCTTGCCGCGATCTGGCCTGCAACGGGTTTGTAGAGGTGGTTCGCAGGAATTCGGACCAGTCGTTAAGGTGGATCAACTTATGAAAGAGGTCGTCCGAAATGACGAAACGAAAGTACTGATCGGAGACACGCGCTGGAATCGGAAAATGGATCGCGGACTACAACACCGAACGGCCATGTTCCACGCACGGAATCTTGATCCCAGATGAAGCCTATGAAAAAAACGGAAACAATGAGATCAGAAGCCTAAATAAAATCCTGATCCACCTTAAGTTGGCTGCAAATGGGTCGAATTACGGGTACCATCTCTGTTCATCAACGGCTTCTCTTTGTGCAGATTTAAAGCGGCTATCATGGCGCGGCTGTTGGCCAAGTTGAAGACGTTGAGGAGTCTTGGCGCGCAGAGCTCGGGGTCGCGCGATCACCCAAAGCGCGCTCTTTGGCGGATATTTTCGGACACGTGAAACTCGGTGAGGCATTTTTCCTTTGAGCACATCAAAAATTCAGAATCTAATACATTGCGTCGTAAGTTCTCAATGATTCGTGACACTGCCAAAACCATTCGTCAGCAAGTTGAGGCAGTGAAAAACGATCTTAGATCAATCCAGAAAAGCCAAGAAACTGGCGAAAAACATCTAATCCCCCGAAATAACGCCTCTCATGATCGTGTCGCGATTGTCGCGAAGACACTGCCGTGACGGCGCTAGCTCAAAGTGATCCATATGAAATTAGCTTGCGGGTCAAACAAACTCTGACCCGCAAGCTCTGGTTATGAAAGGGGGAGCCTTGGGGGGAGGTCAGATCGTTTCACCTTTCCGTTTAGCTGGGGCGTGACACGCTTTATGTAGGCGTGCCTGAGCCCAAGGTCTTCAACGTTCCAATGAAATTCAGCTTGGAACGCGTGGCCACGATCCATTGCCCGGTAGGGTTATGCGAAGCATGATCCCGAGAGCGGTGGAACTTTGCGAATGCGGAAAGGCAACTTTTCAATGATGTGGTCAATGAAGTCGATCGCGCTTGCCTGCGTATGTTTCTCATCGATATTCAGCGCGCGGGACCCGGAATTTTAATCCGGCGCGCACGGCGCATCAAAAGACGCAGGAATTTATTGATCGCCTACAGAGGTACAACAACGCGCTGGTCTTCTTCTAGTGCATCCAAGAGCAGGTGGTTTTCTTCTAAGACCAGCATGTTTGCAGCAGCGATGACATCGCTTTTCGTTTTGTAGCCGATAACGTCCTCAATCGGCATATCGATGTGACGCGCCATCAGCATCGTTTCCTCAGACGAGAAGTTTGTCAGGCCACGGGCCACTTCCGTTCCGTCTTCGTCATAGACGTGCAGCACGTCGCCCTTGCTGAAATCACCTTGGATCGAAATCACGTCCTGTCGGGTGATGCCGCATTCACCGGCAATCACGGATGCCGCCACTTCGGTTGAGACAACGAGCGTGCCAGCGACCTGCAACCGATTGCTGAGCCAGACTTTGAGCGGGGATGCCGTTTTACCCGTCACAAGGCACCGCGTATAGCGGCGTTCGTTCTTGAGGACAGACGAAACTGGACGTTCAATGATCCCGTCTGCGATGATCGTTTCTACCCCTGCATTCTGTGCCATGCTTGCGGCCTGCATCTTGGTCAACATGCCACCGCTGCCGAGGGCGCTTACGCCCGTGGTTGATTCTAGATGCTCGCTGACGTCTTTAATTTCCGCAATGAACTTTGCGTCCGGATCTGATGGATCGCGGTCGTATAACCCTTCCACACTGGTCAAAATGATCAATACATCGGCCTCAATCATCTGGGCCACTTTTGCGGAAAGGCGGTCGTTATCGCCCACACGCAAGTCGTGGGTGGCAACGGAATCGTTCTCGTTGATGATCGGCATAATGTCGCTTTCGAACAACCGCGACATCGTGTTTTTGATGTTCAAAAAGCGACGTCTTTCTTCCATGTCGTCGACGGTCACAAGCATTTGGCCGACATCCATCCCGTGTTCTGACGCGACTTGACGGTAGGCATTCATCAGCAGTGGCTGACCACAGGCTGCCGCCGCTTGCTTGTCCATAATGCCCGCATCCTCGGGGCGTTTGCCAATCATATTCAACCCCAAAGCCACCGAACCGGAGGATGTGAGGATGATGTCGTAACCTTCTTTTTGCAGCTGGGCGAGGTCGCTCATCAACCCGTTCATGAAGGCATATCGAAGCGTCAGCCTGTCACTGTTTGCCAATAGGCTGGAACCGATCTTGACGACGATCTTTTTCTTCTTGGGCACGAGTATCTCCAATTACTTTCTGATTTAACAGGCAAATTCCGGAACGGTTTGCGTCACGCGACACCGCCCTGTAGCACTGTTCATTCTAATGATTCGCTGATGTATAGCACGCACCCGACATGGGAATGCAAATAGGTCGTTGTTGTGCGAAGTGTTAAAAGACCAGTTTTGACGTGCGCCAAGTGAAGGCCGCGACGATGCGTGCGGCCCCGACTGCGCAAGCGATACTGCAGCGCAGTTTCTGGATAGGCCGCCGAAGGAAAGGGAGATCAAGATGAAGATACTTTTGATTGGATGTGGTAAGATGGGTGGCGCGATGTTGCGCCAGTGGGCAAGTGAGGATGCGTATCATTTCACCGTTGCTGATCCTGCCGCAACGGCCCTGCCGGATGGCGTTTCGCATGTGTCAAAAACGACGGATTTGCCTGCTGGTGCCTTTGACGTCATCTTGATTGCGATCAAGCCGCAGATGATTGCAGATGTCCTGCCGGACTATGCCCCCGCGCTGAAATCCGGTGGTTGCTTTGTATCCATCGCAGCAGGGTGCAGCGTTGCAACAATTGCTGGGGTTGTGGGCGACGCGGCTATTGTTCGGGTGATGCCGAACATGGGCGCGATGGTCGGGCTGGGCGTTTCAGGGATGTTTGCAAACAAGGCGTGTTCCAAAGCACAGTTGGCTGATGTGACCGCGTTGATTGCCCTGACCGGAACGTGTGTTCTATTGGCAAGCGAGGACGAAATCGATCGACTGACGGCGGTCAGTGGCAGCGGGCCGGGATATGTTTTCGAAATGATGCGCAGCTATGTTGAAGCAGCGAAATCTGTGGGCTTTGATCAGGCCACCGCACGTACGTTGGTTTTTGACACCATTGCAGGCGCTGTTGAAACGGCGCGCCAGTCCGACGCGTCGCTGGAAGAGTTGCGCAATTCGGTCACTAGCAAAAACGGAACGACGCAGGCCGGACTTGAGCAATTGATGCGGGACAGTCAACTTGATGCGCTGTTCCATGACACTGTGCACGCGGCCTACGCCCGCGCCGATGCTTTGAAATAAAACGCGCCCCCGAGGGTGTCGCAGCGAGGAACCAAAAAATGAATGATGTCGTCATGACCAAGGCTGACCCAGAGAAAACAATCGCAGATGTCATCGCAGAGCTTGGGCAGCGCGCCAAAGCGGCGGCACGTGACCTTGCATTGGCAACTGCCGAACAGCGCAATTCAGCCCTGACACATGCCGCCAGTGCCCTGCGCGAACGTGCGTCGGACATTCTGTCAGCCAATGCCAAGGATGTTGAAGGTGTGCGTGACAGTGGCAAAGATGCGGCCTTTATCGACAGGCTGACACTGACGACAGATCGCGTTGCTGGCATGGCGGATGCCTTGGACGCAATTGCGGGGCAGGACGATCCGCTTGGCCGCACTCTCGCAACGTTTGATCGGCCCAATGGGTTAAAGATCGACCGCGTCAGCGTGCCGATCGGGGTCATTGCGATGATCTACGAGTCGCGCCCCAACGTAGGCTCTGACGCTGGCGCACTTTGTGTGAAGTCCGGCAATGCGGTCATTTTGCGCGGCGGGTCGGAAAGCCTGAATTCATCGCGGGTCATCGTAGCCTGCCTTGCGCAAGGGTTGCGCGCAGCGGGGCTGCCCGCAGATGCCGTTCAAATGGTCAATACCCGCGACCGTGAGGCCGTCAAGCTCCTGCTTCACAGCACCGAAACGGTCGATTTGGCCATTCCGCGTGGTGGACGTGGGTTGGTGTCCTTGGTGCAAAAAGAAGCGCGGGTTCCGACGTTGCTTCATCTGGACGGAAACAATCACACCTATGTCCACGAAAGCGCTGATCTCGAAAAGGCCGTTGGCATTGTGGTCAACGCCAAGATGCGCCGGACTGGTATCTGCGGAGCGACAGAGTGTGTCGTAATCGACAGCAAAATCACGGGTCTTTTCCTGCCGCGTCTGTTGACGGCACTTGGAGACTGCCAACTGCGCGGCGATGCACAGGCGCGCGCGATTGTGCCAGATATGATCGCCGCCACGGATGCGGATTGGGACACAGAATATCTGAGCAACATCATGTCGGTCAAGATTGTCGATGACGTTAAGGATAGTATCGCGTTCGTGCAGGCGCATTCATCGGGCCATACGGACGCGATCGTGGCCGAGGACGCAGCTGCGGTAAAACTCTTTATGACGGCCGTCGACTCAGCTGTTGTGATGCACAACGCGTCCACCCAATTTTCAGATGGTGGAGAGTTCGGAATGGGTGCCGAAATCGGGATCGCGACGGGCAAGATGCATGCGCGTGGGCCAGTGGGGGCGGAACAGCTCACGAGTTTTAAATATTTCGTCTACGGAAATGGCCAGCAGAGGCAGTGAAAACGGGTGCAAAACGGACGCTTTAAGCGATGATTTTTCGACTGGAGTTGCGCAATTTTGCATTCTGGGTCTCCATAGACTAGACTCAGCGTTCAGCAAAAAAACAAATCAAAAATGGAGCACCTAGTGTCCACCACAAACCACGAGCAAAATGATTATTTCAACGAAGCCAACGCGACGTTTGGTGACAGGCTGGCGGCCGCGCGTCAGGCAAAAGGTCTTGACGTAGACGGGCTGTCCGAAAAACTTGGCGTCGATGTCGAAACGGTGAAAGTTTGGGAAAGAGATGCGGACATGCCGCACGCGAACCGTATTCAGATGCTGGCAGGACTGTTGAACGTGTCCATGGTCTGGCTGGTAAGCGGCGAAGGCAACGGGACAAGTGAGGTCGCGGACACGTTTGAGCGCCCCGTTGGTGTGAATGACGCGTTGGGCGAAATATCACAATTGAAGGCCACCTTGTCCGGCGCAGTCGAAAAACTCGACAAACTTCAAGAGCGTTTGCAGAACATTCCGTAAATTACTGGCGCTGGGGGCCGCTTTTCATGGGATCAATGCATGATGCCACATAGATGACCGGACTGGTTTGACTAGCGCCGCGTGCGCGTCCTGCTGGCGGCAGCCGTGATAGGCTCGTCAGGGATGACCGCCTCATTCTCAAGACGGGCATTGCGAAGGCGCTCTGTCTTGATGTCGCGCTGTTCCTTGTCCCCATCTTTGATTTCCCGCGCGATGCGGGCGGTCTTATCAATCAGCGTTTCTTTTGCAGGGTCATTGGCTGCGTATATGGTCGTCTTTTCCAGTTTGGCCATCGTTCTATCTCCTTAGCATATTCGGTGTTGGGGCGGGGTTGCAGGCAATCAAGTTTTTGTAAGCGGCTATGGCCCCGCGATGGGGGGCAGCTTTTGACGCCGACGCATTTTTATGTGGAAATTCTTTTCACGGTGCGATTGGCCATCATGAAGTCCCCTCGTTAATGGCCACCACCAATGCGCGGCGGTTGAGCTCAGTTTCGTCAAAAGATCAACTGAGGCCAGCGGGAAACAGAAGGTCGCGATGTATATGACGCTATGTCTAGCCTACACTGTCACCATATCAATTCAAGGGCTAGCACCAAAAACTACGGACAAGTGGCGCTTGCGGTCCCGTCAAACCGATCCCACCTGCAGACATCTTGTTCAATGAAGCTGGACCGCGCAGGTCGCCGGATAGAGCCACTGATCGCGGCGCTTAAGTCCAGTTTGCATCATTTCCTGTGATCAAATCTGATACAATTCGAAGAATTGTCTTGCGCGTCGCCGCTGTCACGCAGATGTACGGGAGACACCAACTGAAAGGCCCGAGCCATGGAAAACGCACGTAACTTCTACATTGACGGAAAATGGGTCGCCCCAACCGACGGGCGCGATTTTGACGTTATTGACCCATCGACCGAAGAAGCCACAGCGACGATCTCGCTCGGCGGGCAGGCTGATACGGACGCAGCCGTTGCCGCGGCCAGGGCCGCATTCCCGACGTGGCGTCTGTCATCCAAGGCCGAACGCGTTGAGCTGATGGAGAGCATTCTTGATGTCTACATGCGCCGGTCTGATGAAATGGGCGAGGCGATCAGCCGCGAAATGGGCGCGCCGATTGAAATGTCCAAGGTGCAGCAGTCCGGCACGGGGTCGTTCCATCTAAAGGCGTTCATCCAGTCGCTGAAGGACTTTGAATTCGAAGGCTCTTTGCGCGCTGGTGAAGACGACACGCACATCATTCACGAACCTATCGGTGTTTGTGCGCTGATCACACCGTGGAACTGGCCGATGAACCAGATCACACTGAAGGTTATCCCTGCACTCGCGACGGGCTGCACGATGATCCTAAAGCCGTCCGAACAATCGCCGTTGTCTGCCATTCTGTTTACCGAAATCATGCACGAAGCCGGCGTTCCAGCGGGTGTTTACAACATGCTGAACGGCGACGGTCCGGGGGTTGGCAGCCAGTTGTCGGCGCATAAAGACGTAGACATGGTCAGCTTCACCGGATCGACACGTGCAGGGCGTGCGATCACGATTGCAGCGGCGGAAACCATCAAGCGTGTAAGCCTTGAATTGGGCGGGAAGGGCGCGAATATCGTGTTCGCTGACGCTGATCCCAAGGCCGTCGCACAGGGCATCGCGCGCTGTTTCAACAACACTGGCCAGTCGTGCAACGCGCCAACGCGGATGCTGGTAGAACGGTCCCGCTACGACGAAGCGGTCACGCAAGCCATTGATGCTGCAAACGCAATTTCGGTGAATGCCGCATCCGAAACTGGCCAGCACATTGGGCCGCTAGTGTCGCAGATGCAGTTCGACAAGGTGCAGGACCTGATCCAAAAAGGCATCGACGAAGGTGCCAATCTGGTCGCGGGTGGCGTAGGCCGACCCGAGGGATTGAACCGTGGTTTCTTTGTTAAGCCGACGGTATTTGCCGACTGCAACAACGACATGAACATCATGCGCGAAGAGGTCTTTGGGCCAGTCTTGTCTATGATGGCATTTGACACCGAAGAAGACGCAATTGCGATTGCAAATGACACCGATTATGGCCTGACGAATTACATCCAGACAAGCGATCCTGAAAAGGCACGCCGCGTCGCGCGTGCGGTCCGTTCTGGCATGGTCGACATCAACGGTAAAGGTCGTGGCGCTGGTTCGCCGTTTGGCGGTATGAAGCAGTCTGGCAATGGGCGCGAAGGCGGCAAATGGGGCTTGGACGAGTTCCTTGAAGTCCGCGCAATTGGCGGATGGCCCGTCGAATAAAGCCCGCACATCGGGTGTATCATTATCTAATCCGGCCTCCTTGTTGAGGCCGGATTTTTTGTTGCTGGCCGTTTAAGTAATCACATCCGGAACGATCCGCCCAATGGTGGCTTCCATTGCGCTGATGGCGAAGGCGGCGTCACGTACGTTTTGTAGGGCCGTCTGCGTGTCCAACCCGATATCGCCGCCCTGACCTGAATACTGTTCAAGATACAAGCGTACCGTCGCGCCTTGGGTGCCAGTGCCCGACAGTCGGAACACAGCACGTCCGCCGCCATCAAATGCGATGCGCACACCTTGGTTCTTGCTGATGGATCCATCCACAGGGTCGAGGTACGAAAACTCATCCGCCGACGTGACGGTTAGGCCCGCGTGGGATTGCCCGACAAGTTCGCCAAACTGGCCGCGCAAATCCTGCATCATTTTGTTGGCTTTTTCGGTTTCCACCGCTTCGAAATCATAGCGAGAATAGTAGTCACGTCCGAAAGTGTTCCAATGGTCCGCGACGATGTCGGCCACGGATTGTTTGCGCATAGCCAGGATGTTGAGCCAGAGCAGGACTGCCCAAAGTCCATCTTTCTCGCGCACGTGGCTTGATCCGGTTCCGGCACTTTCCTCACCGCAGATCGTGACCTTGCCCGCATCCAAGAGATTGCCAAAGAATTTCCAGCCCGTCGGGGTTTCATAGGACCCAATGCCAAGTTTTGCTGCCACACGGTCGCTGGCTGCACTGGTCGGCATGGATCGTGCGATGCCTGCGAGTCCATCCGAATAAGCAGGGGCCAGATGGGCGTTGGCGGCTAGAATGGCAAGGCTATCGGACGGTGTCACGTAGGCCCCGTGGCCGACGATCATGTTGCGATCGCCGTCGCCATCGGACGCTGCACCAATATCGGGGGACGCATCCGACATCATCAAATCCATCAGATCTTTGGCCCAGATCGGATTCGGATCGGGGTGGCCTTTGCCAAAATCCTCAAGCGGGATACCATTCACAACGGTTCCAGCCGCCGCGCCGAGAGTCTGTTCCAGAATGGCTGTCGCATAGGGACCTGTCACTGCGTGCATGGCGTCAAACCGCATGGTGAAACCGGACGCAAACAAGGCACGGATCGCCGCGAAATCAAACAGTGTTTCCATCAACGCCTGATAATCAGTCACCGCATCGACGACATGGATTTGCATATCGCCGTAGTGGGTCGTGCCGATGCTGGACAGATCAACGTCATCGACATCGACAGTCTTGTATTGCTCGATTGAGGTTGTGGCATCGAATATTTTTGCTGTCAGGCCTTCTGGCGCTGGGCCGCCGTTCTGGGCGTTAAACTTGACGCCGAAATCTTCGTCGATGCCACCGGGGTTGTGGCTGGCTGACAGAATGAAACCACCATCCGCCTTGTTCAGCCGGATCAGATGCGATGCGGCAGGTGTTGACAGGATTCCGTTTTGGCTAACTATCACGCCTGCAGCGCCATTTCCGGCCGCCATTTTTATGATTGTCTGAATGGCGTCCTTGTTGAAAAAACGCCCATCACCGCCGACAATGAACGTCTTGCCCGTGCCACCACCAATCGCGTCAAACGTGGCTTGGATGAAGTTTTCCAAATATCGAGGCTCCATGAAGACGCGGGTTTTTTTGCGCAGGCCCGACGTACCGGGCATTTGCCCGTCGATTGGCGTGGTCTTGATGGTCTCAATCTTCATGGGTCTATCCTTTGTCCGCGTTGCGCCTGCCTGCGTCGTTCATCAACTGGGCCGTGGCCCTAAGCTGTCCGTCCGCCGACAAATTTTCCAATAGTATGTCATATTTTCGCTGCCAGTTAGGATGTTGCTCAATCGTTCCGGGCAGGTTCTGGGCGTCTTCCACACCAAGAATATCGTCAAGCTGGACGGCCACGAGACTGGCATTAGATTGCGCAAGAAGACAGTGGATGTGGGACTTAAAATCGGTGTCGCCGCGAAATGCATCTACTTCGGCGGCGCGCTCCTGACGCAATGAATCGGCCGCATGTTCGTCGATCCACGCCAGTTTTTCCCACCAGTAAATATCGCGACCCGTCTCATATCCCCGAAGCGTCGGCGTGTCGTGGGTGGCAAAACATGACAGGACTTGCGCTGGAATGTCGTCGGGTTTCTGGAACGCGCCTTGGTCGTCTTTTTCGTATTGCAGCACGGAATAGCCGTAGAACCCATGGTCGCGCATCGTGTCACGAAACCCGTCTGGCACAAGGCCGAGGTCTTCGCCCACGACTGCGCAATTGAAACGCTCCGCTTCGATTTTGATGATCGCAATCAGGCTTTCGAACGGTTGGCGAATATAGCCCCCCGGGCTGCCATCATCGGGGATCCAGTAACTGCGGTTGAGGCCGAGCACGTGATCGATGCGGATGATACCCGCGTGGCGGATTGTCTGTGCAAGGATGGCGCGCAGCGGGCGATATCGAAGGGCCTTGAGTTTGCGTGGCGCAAAGGCCGTGAGGTTCCAGTTCTGCCCCTCCGGGCTGAGGTGATCTGGCGGTGCGCCGATGGACACGCCTTGCGCAACGGCCGCTTGTTCGCACCAGCTTTCGGCACCGTCGCGTCGTGATCCCACGGCAAGATCAAGGTACAGGCCAAGCGGCATTCCAGCCGCTTTGCTGCGCGCTTGGGCATCGGCCAATTGGACCGCAGCGACCCACTGCAGCCACATATGAAAATCGATGCGATCTGCAGGGGGCGCGTCTGGATCGGTCGGCCAATCGTGCCACTGGGTGCCGTGAATTTCGCTTAACGCTTCAAACCGTGCGAAGTCTTGCAGGTCTGATCCGCCCTTCGTTTTGAAGGTTGCGAAGTCGGACTTGGCTGGCTTGGGCGCGGCATCGACGTAGCGCTGATAAGATGCGTTCAGGGATCGATGGTGCGCGGCTTTATGCGCCTGATATTGGACTGACGTTGCCAGCTTGATGTCGCCAAAATTCGATAAATCCTGTGCAGTTTTCAATCCGGGAATACGATCAAGCGCGATGTATTCGGTGTTGAGAAAACCGCGATGGGACGGGGAATAGGGGCTGATCGCATCGACGTCACAATGGCCCATGGTGTGCAGTGGATTGATGCCAATAAACCCAGCCCCCTGTGCGCCAGCGATTTCTGCCGCTTGCGCGAGGTCTTCAAAATCCCCAAGGCCGGTGTTCCGGTTCGATTGCAGCCCATACAGCGCGAGGTTCAGGCCCCAAAGTTTCGATGTTCCAGTCAGGGTTTTGAGCGACGGCAGGTGTTTGGGGGCCGCAAGGACGGTGATGATTTCAGTGCGGCCAGATGCCGTGGCAGTCAATGCATAGACGCCAGATGCAAGTGGAGGCAGGGTGATATGATCGTCGGGCTGGCCTTGTGCAATCACGTCGTCGGATCCGTCCAAACGCAATTGCCAATTCGCGCCTAGGCCAAACTCCTGCGGTGATGCCATACCACTTTGTACGATGATTTCTTCGGGGAACCAGCGATCATCAATCTCATGGCGCAACGTGGCAAGGGATGCGCGGATGGCGCTGTCATCGCTCACATCAATTCCGATGGCCGTCAGGAACGCCTTTTGCGTATCCGATGACGTTTGTTTCAAGTTGCCGTGCAGACCGTGATAATCATGCCAGATACCACACAGATCGGCTAGTTCGGACAGGTCATTGGGCGCGCTCACGACGGCTGCTCGCTGGACGCGATCACGAAGGCGACTAAGGACTGGGCTGCGACAATGGCTTTGTCGGTTTCAAGTTCACAAAACGCGCCCTGTTCGTTGTCGTCGGTGTCGATTGCGCGGACCCAACATTGACCTTTTGGCGCGTCTGGCAAGATGACGTGACCCTGTTCGTCGGCGCGATTGAAGACGATAAAGACGACCGCGCCATCGGGTTCATAGTCTGGCGTCTGCGCGGATGATCGCAATGCCAAGCAAAAATTGGCCAAGCCTGGGTCGCGCCATTCCAGCGCTTCGCCCTCAAAATCGGTCCAGATCACATCGGCCTTACCGTCTTGCGGACGGATCGCGCCATGTAAAAAGCGGCTTTGGCGCACATTGATATATTTTTGGCGAAACGCGGACAGACTGACGACGAAGGCTTGTAAGTCGGTGTCGGCTTTGTCCCAATTCAGCCAGCCGATGTCATTGTCCTGACAATAGGCGTTGTTGTTGCCGACTTGCGAATTGGCGAATTCATCACCCGCGAGCAGCATCGGGGTGCCTTGGGACATAAACAAGGTGGCAAGCATATTGCGTTGCCGCCTTGTTCGGATGTTGCGGATCGCCGCGTCGTCGGTCTCGCCCTCAACACCGCCATTGTCGCTGTAGTTGGACCCGTGCCCGTCGCGGTTGTTTTCAGTGTTCGCCAGATTGTGGCGTTTGGAATAGCGCGTCGTATCGGCGAGGGTGAATCCGTCGTGTGAGGCAAGGAAATTCACCGAAGCATCGCTGCGCCGACCGGTGCGGTCAAACGTATCTGCCGACCCCAAAAGCCGCGCGCCGAGTTCTTGCGCGCTATGTGCATCACCGCGCCAATAGCGGCGCACGGTGTCACGGTAGCTGTCGTTCCATTCGCCAAATTCATGGGGAAATTCGCCCAACCGGTAGCCACCGGGTCCAATGTCCCATGGTTCCGCGATCATCCGCACTTGGTTCAGGACAGGATCTTGGCGCAGGGCGTCGAAGAAGCCGCCATTGGGATCAAATCCATGGTTTTCGCGGCCCAACGTTGTGGCCAAATCAAAGCGGAAACCGTCAATTCCCATGCATTCGACCCAGAAGCGTAAACTGTCCAGAACCATGCGCAAAACATATGGGTGCGACACGTTCAGGGTGTTGCCACAGCCTGTGTCGTTGACGTAATAACGCGGCTGGCCAGCGGTCAGGCGATAGTAGGACGCGTTGTCTAGTCCCCGAAAACACAACGTAGGGCCACGCTGATCGCCTTCGGCAGTGTGGTTGTAAACAACGTCAAGAATGACCTCAATTCCCGCGTCGTGGAACCGCTGGACCATCTGGCGGAACCCTTTGAGTCCGTCAGGACCGAAGTAGCGCGGTTCAGGTGCGAAAAAGCCAATGGAATTGTAACCCCAGTAGTTGCGCAAGCCCCGATCATTGAGGAACTTGTCGTCGACGAAACTATGGATTGGGAGCAGTTCAACTGCCTGCACCCCCAGCGACAACAGGTGATCAAGCATGGCATCCGACGCAAGGCCCTCGTAGGTGCCGCGGACAGATTCTGGCACGTCCAGATTGGTCTGGCTCCCCCCTTTGGGATGGACCTCATAGATTAGGTCTTTGCTGGATTTGGTGTGCTGGCCGTTTTTCATGCCCTCAAACAGGGCGGGGTCGGACACAACTGATTTCGGAACAAACGGCGCGCTGTCGCGGGTATCAAACGATAGATCGATCGCAGAGGATGCATCGTCATAGCCAAGCGTCGCGGGGTCATTTGTCCATTCGCCGTGCATTTCGCGGGTATAGGGATCAAGCAACAGCTTGTTGGGATTGAAACGGTGCCCGTGTTCTGGCGCATATGTGCCGTGGGCGCGGTAGCCATAAAGGGTGCCAACAGGCAGATCGGCCACGAACCCGTGCCAGACCGGACCTGTGCGTTCGGGCAGCGCGATGCGTGCCGTTTCGCGTTTGCCATCGGGGGAATACAGGCACAGTTCAACTTTGCTGGCGTTCGCCGAGAATACGGCGAAATTCACGCCCGCACCGTCGTGATGCGCGCCGAGCCGATTGGGGCTGCCGCCGGTGAGTTTCGGATGTGTCATGGTGGGTCCTCAGCGTGCTTGCGCGGATTTGTAAACGTCCAGATACGTGGCTGCGGACAAATCCCATCCCACAGGGTGGCGCATGGCGCGGCGCATCATTGCAGTCCAGATTTTCGGTTTGGCAAACAGCACGCAAGTTCGCGAAATCGCATGGCCGAACATGATTGAATTGATTGGCGCGAACTGGATACCGGTTGCGCAATCGGCCAAAAGTGCGGCGTCATTGGCGTCAATCACGGTGTCCGCCAAACCGCCTGTGCGGGCGACGACGGGCAGGGTGCCATAGCGCAACCCGTACAATTGGGTCAAACCGCATGGTTCAAAGCGCGACGGGATCAAAATGGCGTCGCTGCCCGCTTGGATAAGGTGCGACAGGGTTTCGTCATAGCCAATGATAGTGCCAACCGAACCACGATAGCGGTTTGATGCGTCGACAAAGGCGCGTTCAAGCTGCGGATCACCAGTGCCCAAAAGCGCCAGCCTCCCACCCTGCGCCACCAGATCAGCCAAGCAGTCGAGCAGCATATCGAGACCTTTTTGTGACGTCAGCCTGCTGACGACACAAAATAAAGGGCCGTCGCTTTTGGTCAGGCCAAAACGTGCCTCAAGTTCCGCACGATTTTTCGCTTTGCCCGCGAGTTTGGTCGCGGAGTAGGTCGCGATCAGGCTCGCGTCTGTTTCTGGGTCCCAGACATCAAGATCGATGCCGTTCAAGATACCGTGCAGGTCCATCTGACGTTCGCGCAACAGACCGTCGAGCCCCATGCCGAAATCGGGCGTCAAAAGTTCTGCGGCGTAGGATGGACTGACTGTGGTGATTTTTTGCGACAAGGCCAGTCCGGCCTTCAGAAAGCTGATTTTACCGAAGTATTCAATGCCATCCGTCGTGAAAAGCTCCGAATTCAAGCGCAGCGGGGACAACCGTTTGGCGTCAAACACGCCTTGAAAAGCAATGTTATGGATTGTCATGACCACAGGGGGCGCGGGTCGTCCGTCCTGACGCAAATAGGCTGGAACAAGTCCCGCTTGCCAATCATGTGCATTGATAACTCCAGGCATCCAATCGCCCAAGCCGTTGAGCCCGATTTGTGCGGCTGCAAACGACAACGCCGCAAAACGCAGGTCGTTGTCGTGCCAGTCTTTTCCGTCCGGACCGAGGTAGATGTTGCCCGCGCGGTCATACAGATGCGGTGCGTCCAGCAACAGCATGTCCAGCCCTTCAGCTTGCACCGCTATGATGCGTGCGGGACCGCCGAATAGATCATCAAACGACATGGTCACCTTACCCGCCGCGGCCAAATCGGCCAAAGCTGGATAGGCTGGGATAAGCACCCGCACGTGCACACCTGTCGCCGCAAGCGATTTAGGTACGGCGCCGATCACATCCGCCAAGCCGCCCGTCTTCACGAAGGGCGCGCATTCCGAGGCGACGAAAAGCAGGTTCATGCTAGAGATCCAATTTATCGATCATGGGTTGGGTTATTAGGCAAATGCCATTGTCGGTTCGGCGGAAACGCACTGCGTCCAGTTTTGCATCTTCGCCAACGACCAACCCTTCGGGGATTTTCACACCGCGGTCTACCACGACATTCTTCAGCCGCGCTTTGCGGCCGATGTCAGCGTAGGGCATCGCGACGACGCCATCGAGTTCGGAGTAAGAATGCGTGCGCACGCCTGTAAACAAGAAGCAGCGATTCAATCGCGATCCCGAAATAATGCAGCCACCCGACACCATCGAAGATACCGCATGTCCGCGACGGCCTTCTTCGTTGTGGATGAATTTGGCCGGTGCTGTGAGCTCTGAATAGGTCCAGATCGGCCAAGTGTTGTCGTAAAGATCAAGTTCGGGTTTGAAATCGGTCAAATCAACATTGGCCTGCCAGAACGCATCCACCGTGCCGACGTCACGCCAGTAGGGTTTTTCTTCCAAGCCGCTTCGCACGCAGGACCGACTGAACGGATGCGCAATCGCTGTGCCGTTCTTGACAATGTCGGGGATGATATCGCCGCCGAAATCATGCCCGTAGCCTTCTTTGCCTTCCGCAGCCTTCAGCATTTCACACAGGCGTTCGGTTTCAAAAACATAGATGCCCATACTTGCGAGCGCCATATCAGGATGACCGGGCATTGCAGGGGGATCGGCGGGTTTTTCAATGAAATCAAGGATCTTGTCGGTCTCGTCGACCTTCATCACCCCAAATCCAACGGCTTCCATGCGCGGCACTTCTATGCAGCCGACGGTGACGTCCGCGCCGCTGTCGACGTGGTGCTTGATCATCAGGGAATAGTCTTGCTTGTAGATGTGATCGCCCGCGAGGATGATGATATATTTCGGGCCATAGCCGCGAATAATGTCCATATTTTGGGCCACAGCATCTGCCGTACCTTTGTACCAGTTTTCATTGTTTTGCTGCTGGGACGCGGGCAGAATATCCAAGGATTCATTGCGTTCGGCACGCATAAAGCTCCAGCCGCGCTGCAAGTGACGAATGAGCGAGTGGGCTTTGTACTGCGTCGCCACACCAATGCGCTTGATGCCGGAATTTACGGCGTTGGACAGGGCAAAGTCGATGATGCGGCTTTTGCCACCGAAATACATGGCGGGTTTGGCGCGAATGTCGGTCAGTTCATATAACCGGCTGCCGCGACCACCTGCCAAAACGAACGCCATCGTTTGCTGCGCCAGCCGTTGTGATTCATTGTCCATCGATTGTCCCTCCCTAATGCAAAAAAATTTAGTGGGTCAGGACCCACTGTTCAATTCAAAGAATAGCGTCGTCAGCGGTGGTATGGTGAGTGAGATTGAATTTGCCCTCCCAGACGATGCAATCTGTTCGCTGTCGGCAAATCCCATATTGCCTCGGTCGCCCCCGCCATAGCGCGCAGCGTCCGAGTTTAGTTTTTCTATCCAGCGTCCAGCCTGTGGCACACCAATGCGGCGCGCGGACCGTTTCACCGGTGTAAAGTTACTAACGACCAACACAGGCGCTGTGCCTTTGGCGCCGTAACGCACCCACGCAAAAATCGATTCCTCTGCCGCGCCTTCTTCGATCCATTCAAACCCTTCGGGCTTGCAATCGAGTTGGTGCAGCGCGGGCGTGTCACGAAACAGCACGTTTAGGTCGCGCACAAGGGTCTGAACGCCACCATGTTGCGGGTGATCGGTCAGGTGCCAATCGAGGCTTTCGTCGTGGTTCCATTCAACGCCTTGGGCAAATTCACAGCCCATAAACAATAGCTTCTTACCGGGGTGGCCCCACATATAGCCGTAATAGGCGCGCAGGTTGGCGAACTTTTCGTCCCCCTCTCCGGGCATCTTTTCGATCATCGATCCTTTGCCATGCACCACTTCGTCGTGGCTGATCGGTAGAACGAAATTCTCTGTAAACGCGTAATGCAGCGCGAACGTCATCTTGTGGTGATGGTATTTGCGGTTGATCGGGTCTTCTTGAATGTAGGACAGCGAGTCGTTCATCCAGCCCATGTTCCACTTAAATCCAAAGCCAAGACCGTTGTAATCTACCGGTGCGCTAACCCCCGGAAAGGCCGTGGATTCCTCGGCGATGGTGACAATGCCAGATATCTGACCATACGCCACAGTGTTGGTGCGTTGCAGGAACGCAATCGCCTCAAGGTTTTCGCGCCCGCCGTCTTTGTTGGGTATCCATTCGCCGTCTTTGCGCGAATAATCGCGGTAGAGCATCGACGCCACGGCATCGACACGCAGCCCGTCGATGTGGTGTTCTTTTAGCCAATACAACGCGTTGGCGACAAGGTAATTGGACACCTCAGCCCGGCCATAGTTGTAGACCAGCGTGTTCCAATCCGGATGGAACCCTTCTTTGCGGTCGGCGTGTTCATACAGTGGTGTTCCGTCAAACTGGCCCAGCCCGTGTTTGTCTTCCGGGAAATGCCCCGGCACCCAATCAAGGATCAGGCCAAGTTCAGCCTCGTGGCAGGCTTCAACAAAGGCGCGGAATTCTTCAAGTGTTCCATGCCGGATCGTTGGCGCGTAAAGCCCGACAGGTTGGTAGCCCCAAGACCCATCAAACGGAAATTCCGAGATTGGCATCAATTCGAGGTGGGTAAATCCCATGTCCTTGGCATAGCTGACCAATTGCGTCGCGTGCTCAAAATAAGACAGCGGGCGGTTGCCCTCTTCGGGGACGCGCTTCCATGATCCCAGATGTACTTCGTAGATAGAAATCGGCTGGTCGATACGGTGTAGAGCCTCGCGCTTGCTCATCCACTTTTCGTCATCCCAAGTGTGCCCGTCCAGTTTGCGCACAACAGAGGCTGTTTTGGGCGGGTGTTCAGACCCAAATCCAAACGGGTCGGCCTTTTGCGGCAAAAGTTCACCATGCGCGCCGATGATTTCGTATTTATACGATTCACCGTCGCCCAGACCGGGCATGAAAATTTCCCAGACGCCGGTTTGACCGCGCCCGCGCATGGGGTTGCGCCGCCCGTCCCAGCCGTTGAAATCCCCGACCACGGATACGCGTTGTGCGTTTGGCGCCCAGACCGCGAAATGCGTACCTGAGACACCGTGATGTTCCATCACATGTGCGCCAAGGACCTTCCATAAATCCAGATGCGCGCCCTCTGCAATCAGGTGTTCATCCAACTCGCCCAGCACGGGGCCGAACCGATAAGGGTCCTCAAGCTCCCAAACATCTACGCCTTTGGTGAATTTCAGCCGGTAGGCAAACGGGTTCTTGCGCCTTGGCGCAACGCCCACAAAAAGGCCATGCCCATTTGACGCGCGCTCCAGCGATACAACGGTGCGACCGGTCTTAGCATCAATGACAGCAACAGTATCGGCGTCGGGGTGATAGGCCCGATGGGTGACTTGGGCATCAACAATGTGTTGACCAAGCACCGAA
The DNA here is from genome assembly GCF_000155735.2 of Octadecabacter arcticus 238. Classification (GTDB taxonomy): domain Bacteria; phylum Pseudomonadota; class Alphaproteobacteria; order Rhodobacterales; family Rhodobacteraceae; genus Octadecabacter; species Octadecabacter arcticus. Next base: position 3,628,384 of record NC_020908.1, on the reverse strand, counting down.
AACGGATCGGGATGACTGCCTGTTGTTATTCTTCGCGCGTCGTCGTCATTGATCACGTCAGTCATCCCCATTTCAAGTCGTCGCACCGGATACTCTAGTGCCTTTACACATGTTTAGGTCACAGACTTTGCGTCCCAAATCTGATCCGCATAGCTTCGAATGGTGCGATCAGCAGAGAACCAGCCCATACCGGCCGTGTTCGCTGCTGCCATTCGCGTCCAGCGGTTAACATCAAGATATACTGCATCAACCTCGCGCTGCTTTGCAAAGTATTCGTCAAAATCGCAGCTGACGAGGAAGTAGTCGTGTTCGTACAGGTTGTGCAGAATGTCAGAATAGCGGTGGTGGTCGCCATTGGAAAACACCCCTGCGCCGATTTGGCCAAGGACACGCGACAGGCGCGGGCTGGCTTCAATTGCGCGGCGCGAATAGCCATGCTCGGTGCGTTTTTCTTGAGCTTCAGCCGCGGTCAATCCGAACAAGAAGAAGTTTTCGTGGCCAACGTGATCGCGTATTTCAACGTTTGCGCCGTCAAGGGTGCCGATGGTCGGGCTGCCGTTCAGGGACAGTTTCATGTTGCCCGTGCCAGACGCTTCTTTGCCCGCGGTTGAGATTTGTTCAGATAAATCAGACGCTGGGATAAGGACTTCAGCCATCGAGACATTGTAGTTTTCAGGATAAACCACCTGCAACAGATGTTTGGTGACCGGGTCGTTGTTGATCGTCGCGGCGACATCGTTGATCAGGCGAATGATGGATTTTGCCAAAACATAACCCGGTGCCGCCTTGCCGCCAAAAATCTTGACCCGTGGGGTCCAGTTTGCAGTCGGGTTGTCGCGGATTTCATTCCATAACGCGATGGTTTCCAGAATGTTGAGGTGTTGGCGTTTGTACTCGTGGATACGCTTGATCTGGACGTCGAACATCGCGGATGTATCGAGGGTGACATCGTTGCGATCCTTAAGCCACTTGGCCAAACGCACTTTGTTGGTGGTTTTGGCGGCAGCGTAGGCTTGCAGGAACCCAGTGTCATCAAGATGCGCGTTGAGGTTTTGCAGACGCTCAAGGTCAGCAGCCCATCCGCTGCCGATCGTGTCGGTGATCAGATTGCGCAGGGCAGGGTTGCACGAATACAGCCAGCGGCGCGGCGTGATGCCGTTGGTCTGGTTCAGGATGCGGCTTGGATAGGCTTTGTGCAGATCTGCAAAGACCGTTTCTTTCACCAGTTCCGAATGCAGCGCTGAAACGCCGTTGACGCTATGTGCAATAATGAACGCCAGCTCGCCCATCTTGACGTTGCCATGTTCGATAATGCGAATGTCCGAACCCGTCGCCGACAGGTGGCGGTCTTGGATCATTTGGATGATGCGGTGATGGCGCGGCAGAATGCGCGCGAAAAGGTCTTCGGGCCAACGCTCCAAAGCCTCTGGCAGCAATGTGTGGTTGGTATAACCCAGACATTTACGGGCCATTTCAATGGCGTCGTCGATATTGAAATCGTGCTTGTCGATCAGCAGCCGGACCAATTCAGGCCCAGCAATCGCAGGGTGGGTGTCGTTGAGCTGGATCGCGACATGTTCGTGCAGGTCTTCGATCTTGTTGCCCTCGGCCAAGAAACGGCGCAGCAGATCTTTGATCGACGCTGACGTAAAGAAATACTCCTGCTTTAGACGCAGTTCTTTGCCGTCCTGCGTCGTATCATCAGGATACAACACGCGCGAGATTGTGCGCGCCAGACGTTCAGGCGCGTTCGCACCGATGTAATCGCCACGGTTAAAGCTTTCGAGGTCGAACAGTTTGACAGGTTTCGCGGCCCAGAGTCGCAAAGTGTTGGCCCATTGGCCTTTCCAGCCAACGATTGGCGTGTCGTAGGCCGATGCCAAGACTGTCTCAGCCGGGTTCCAGTTGGATTTGCCGTTTTCTTCGCTTACATAGCCACCGAAGTGGATGTTGTAGGTGACTTCTGGGCGTTCGAACTCCCACGCGTGGCGCTGGGCAAGCCAGCCTTCAGCGGACTCAGTCTGCTGGCCGCCTTCAAAATGTTGTTCAAACAGCCCATGTTCGTAGCGGATTCCGTAGCCGTAGGCTGGAATTGCAAGCGTCGCGAGGCTATCCATGAAACACGCCGCCAAACGACCCAAACCACCATTGCCAAGCGCTGCATCGGGTTCGTCGACCACAACCTTGTAATAATCCTGACCCAAGTCAGCCATCGCTTGCACTGCGATTTCTTCAACGTCCAAGTTGATCGTCACGTCTTCGATTAGACGGCCAATCAGGAATTCCATCGACAGGTAATAGACGCGCTTGTGCTTGCCCTCGTATGTCTTGCGGGTGGACGCAAACCAAGGTTCGACAACACGGTCGCGCAAGGCCAAAGACAGCGACATTCGCCAGTCATAAAGGCTCGCGTGGCTGGGATCTTTGCCGATTGACAGCTTAAGGTGTCGCAAAATTTCGTTGCGCAGCGTTTCTGCGGTCACGAGGGTTATATCTTGGTCTTTCATAAGTCTTACAAATCCATTCAGGCCGAAGGCGGTTAATTGTTAAAGGGGTCTTGATCGGCCACTCTTGTCGATTTGGCAAATTGATTGCAGTCGTATTATACTCCCGCGCCTGAATTGACCTGAGGTTTTCCCCTCAAATCACTTTGTATTCCTTGAGCGATATGACGCGGAAGTTGTCGGTGACGGTGTCGCGAAACTCTGGCCATTTTTCTGGCAGGGTCTTGCGGAAGAAGTCGAAAATGGCCTCTGTGAATTGGTTGAACGTTGCATAGTGCCGATTGTGGGTGACCCATTTGTGCATAACACCCCAAAGACGCTCGATCGGGTTGAGGTGCGGGGCATATGCTGGCAAGAAATGCAACTTCACCCGACGTTCTGGGCTGTCCAGCCATGGCTGTAGTATCTTGGCATGATGATAGCGGGCATTGTCGACAAAGACGTGGATGGCCGTCTTGGTTTGGTTGTTGCGTTCCAACTTTTCCAGCATCTGTCGGGTTGTCTGGGCATTGATCTTCTCGCCTTCCACAAAGGTGAACTGGAAAGTCTCAAGGTCAAGCGCGCCCTGAATGTTGAGCCGCTTGCGCCCTGATGTCGCCTTCAGGGCCGTCTTTTGTCCCTTGGGGAACCAACCATGGGCGGGGCGGCTCTGGTGTTCGGGGTGGACAGCGTCCGAAAAGACAACCATCTCATCTGCGGCCAACCCGTTCATCAGGGCCTCATATTTGGCAATAAACGCAGCCTGCTTGGCTTCATCGGCCTGTGCAGGCAGCAATTGTGGTTTCTTATACGCGAACCCCAGGCGGCGCATCAGCTTGGCGGCTCCCGACGTGCTGTAGTTTTGGTCGCACTCGGCTAGAACATAGGCACAGACCTCATCGGCATTGCGGGCAGGCTGCGCGGTGAAATGGGCTCTCACCGCCTGCTCTTGCACGACGGACAAATGACCCTGACGCTGGCTGTAGTCCTTCAGACCGAAAAACGATAGTCCCGCACCGGCAAAGGCAAATCGCCACTCCGTCAAAACTGTCGGGCCAATATCCAAAATCCGGCAAACCGTTCCGGCGTCTTCTCCTGCGTCCAAAAGAAGAAACGCGCGCGCCCGTTTCCAAACAAGGGCGTCAACTTTGCGGCGGCGGCAAAGCGCTTCAAGTGCTATGCGCTGCTCGTCGGATAAGGAGACTGTTTTGTATTGCTTGCTCATAAACTCAAAATACAGACTGAACCGCCTTTGGCCATGCGACGAAGTGAATCGCAGGCCCAAAATCGTCAGGTCAATTCAGGCGCAGGAGTATAATATGGTTTCTTCGTTGGCGTCGCCTTTTTAGCCCGTGGCTTGGCAGCCGCCTTGCGGGCTGGTTTGGCTTTGGTGGGCTGCGCAGTCAGTGCGTCGAGCGCCATTTGCCAGTGCTGCGTGTCTCGGCCCTGCGGCTGACCTTCGTCGTGCCAGATAAGATAGGCGGTGTCACTGATTTGCGCGTCGGTGGGGTTTGTGTTGGTCATGGCGAATTTCCATATATGATTGACAGAGATAGCGCTACCAGTAAATGAAAATGCTGCACTTGCACAGTCGGTTTGACTTGTGGTCGAAAGGGCTGTTGCATGGCTGCAAAGGCTTGTAAATTTTGATCGTTATTCAGTGGGTTGGCGCGGCGAAATTGGGCAGAAACGACTGATGCAAGCGCCGCAGTGGGGCTGAATGGCGCGAGCTGAAAACCTTGTGCGTCAATTTGGCTTGCCAGAATGAAAGAATCATCCCTATTTAAGGCCAAGGGTCAGCGATGGCGTCGCTTATGCAAATTTTGGCCCTTCACCCATCCTGAACGCCGGGATCTTGTTTTGTCGCTTTACCGCGCAAGGGGAGGTTCATACCTCCTTGCAAAGCATAGGTTTGCTGATTGAAGGAGTCCTTGAATGGATCGTCCACAGAATTACCGTTTTCACCAAGGGGATAAGGTTCTCCCGTTTGCCGACGCTGAATACGAAGGCCGCTTGGCCAAATTGCGCGCAAGCATGGCGCACTTGGGTGTCGATGCCTGTGTTTTCACATCGATGCACAACATCGCTTATTATTCCGGCTTTCTATATTGTGCGTTTGGCCGCCCATATGCGCTGGTCGTGACCGCAACTGACAACGTCACGATGTCTGCGGGCATTGACGCAGCACAGCCGTGGCGTCGTGGGTATGGCGACAATATCACCTATACGGACTGGCAACGAAACAACTACTGGCGCGCGATCCAATTTGTCGCGGGCTCTGGCAAGGTCATTGGCTACGAGGGCGATCATCTGAGCCTTGCACAAAAAGCGCTGTTGGACGAGTTCCTGACACCAAGGTCGTCGATGGATATCGCGCCAACGACGATGAAGCAGCGGATGCACAAATCCGCGGCAGAAATCACATTGATCCGTGCAGGTGCCAACGTGGCCGATGTCGGTGGTTATGCGATCAAAGAGGCTGTCAAAGTTGGCGCGCGTGAGATTGACGTGGCCATGGCGGGGCGTGATGTGATGGAATTGGAAATCGCGCGGCGTTTTCCGGATGCTGAATACCGCGACACGTGGGTTTGGTTCCAGTCGGGAATGAATACGGACGGTGCACACAACCCTGTCACATCCCGCAAGCTTGAAAGGGGCGATATCCTTAGCCTCAATACGTTCCCGATGATTTCAGGGTATTATACCGCCCTTGAACGCACCATGTTCGTTGGCGAAGTGGACGATGCCAGCCGCAAAATCTGGGAGGCCAATGTCGCCGCCCACGAATACGGTATGTCGCTTTTGGTGCCCGGTGCGAAATGCAGCGACATCACGCACAAAATCAACGACTTCTTTGCAGAGCGGCAGTTGTTGCAATACCGCACGTTCGGTTACGGCCACTCGTTTGGGGTGTTGTCGCACTACTATGGGCGTGAGGCGGGGCTCGAGTTGCGCGAAGATGTCGACACCGTTTTGGAACCGGGGATGGTCATTTCAATGGAACCAATGTTGACCATCGGTGACGGCAATCCCGGGGCAGGCGGATACCGCGAGCACGACATTCTTGTCATCAAAGACGACGGCAACGAAAACATCACAGGCTATCCATATGGACCGGATTTCAACGTGGTCGGTTAATCGGCCAAAAATGTTGGCGTGTTGCCCGTTTGGTCGCACGTCGACACTTCGCGTGGCCTACGGGTTCTGCCGCGGGACAATCGTCTTGAAAAACCACACAAGACGCGACATTTACCTTCGAAAACACGCTTGTAATCCTGTGCGCGGTCTATCAGGCTGATCTCCAAGCTAGCGATTTCTGCAATGATCGCATATAGACTGATCCGAAAGGGAAAAGTTCTCGATGGTAGACAATCAATCGGCATTTGTGGCGTTCGAGAGAGTCCAGAAAAGTTATGACGGCGAGGTTCTTGTTGTTAAAGACTTGAACCTGTCGATGCCCAAGGGCGAATTTTTGACAATGCTTGGGCCGTCTGGGTCGGGCAAAACCACCTGCCTGATGATGCTTGCAGGATTTGAAACCGCAACACACGGCGACATTTTGCTCGATGGTGTTTCGATTAACAACATTCCACCGCACAAGCGCGGCATCGGCATGGTGTTCCAGAATTACGCTTTGTTCCCGCATATGACGGTGGCCGAAAACCTGTCCTTCCCCTTGGAAGTGCGCAAGATCGGCAAGTCCGAGCGAGAAGAAAAAGTCATGCGCGCTTTGGGCATGGTTCAGATGCAGGATTTTGCAGGACGACGTCCGGCGCAATTGTCCGGTGGTCAACAGCAGCGGATCGCGTTGTCGCGTGCGCTGGTGTTTGAACCTGAACTGGTGCTGATGGACGAACCCCTCGGTGCACTAGATAAGCAGCTGCGCGAAACCTTGCAGTTTGAAATTACCAATCTGGCACATGAACTCGGCATTACGACCGTTTACGTGACCCACGACCAAACCGAAGCGCTGACAATGTCGGACCGCGTTGCCGTCTTTGACGATGGCCGCATTCAACAATTGGCGGCACCAGATGAATTGTACGAGAGGCCGCAGAATAGTTTCGTGGCGCAATTTATTGGTGAAAACAACACCATGGACGGTGTCGTGCAGCAAATTCAGGGTGATTCCTGCATCGTAAAGCTTGATAGCGGCGACATTATCGACGCCGTGCCGGTTAACGTATCCGAAGTTGACCAGCGCACACAGGTTTCTATCCGCCCCGAACGTGTCGAATTCGACCGTACGCGCCTACAAGACGATGCGCATACTCTGAAGGCCGAAGTGCTTGAGTTCATCTATATGGGCGATATCTTTAGAACTCGCCTGCGGGTGGCCGGTAAGGATGATTTCGTAATCAAGACGCGTAACGCGCCGGATCAGAGGCGCCTAAAGCCCGGCGAGATGATCGAAATCGGTTGGCTCGCGCAAGATTGCAGGGCGCTCGACGCGTAAGCGCAGCGCCTAAAAGGAAACAGCGCGGCCGTCGCCCGGACAATCGCGCTGACACGACCAAAACCGGGCAAATCAATGGGAGACTTCAATGAAAACGACTATCAAACTGATGGCAACCACATGCCTGACGCTGTCCGCTACACTCGCGGTTGCAGACGGTCATATGGCTGATGAGATGACCATCGTTAGCTGGGGCGGTGCGTATTCGTCCTCACAAGAGAATGCTTATCACATTCCTTATGCTGAGATGACTGGCGTCACGATCATCAACGACGAATCCTCTGCTGAAGCAGTTGCGAAACTTCGTGCGATGAACGAAGCTGGCAATGTCACGTGGGACGTGGTTGACGTGGTTGCATCTGATGCGATCCGTCTTTGCGACGAAGGCCTTGCGCTGGAAATAGACTTTGACGAACAGCTTGCACCAGGCGATGATGGCTCCACTCCGACCGAAGATTTCGGCGACCTGCTGGTATCCGACTGCTTCATTCCGCAGATCGTTTATTCGACAACTTTCGGCTACCGTACGGACCTTGTCGGCGACACAGCGCCAACAGATGTCTGCGCGATCTTCGACACAGAAACATACCCAGGCATGCGTTCGTTGGAAAAGCGTCCGATCAACAACATGGAATGGGCGTTGCTTTGTGACGGCGTAGCCAAGGGCGACGTATATGACGTTCTGGAAACAGAAGAAGGTCAGGCACAGGCATTTGCCAAGCTCGACACCATCAAAGACAGCGTGATCTGGTGGTCTGCTGGTGCTGACACTCCACAGCTTTTGGCTGATGGCGAAGTCATCATGGGTTCCACTTACAACGGTCGCCTGTTTTCGCTGATCGAAGAGCAGGACCAGCCGGTCGCTATGCTTTGGGACGCACAAGTGTTTGACCTTGACGGTTGGATCATTCCAGCTGGCCTGACACCTGAGCGTGAAGCACGTGCGTTGGACTATGTCCGTTTCGCAACTGACACACAGCGTCTTGCAGACCAGTCCAAATACATCGCTTACGGTCCGGCACGTGCGTCTTCCGCACCGTTGGTAAGCCAGCACGCGACGTTGGGCATCGATATGGCGCCGCATATGCCAACCGATCCAGCGAACGCGACGAACACATTCCTGTACAACTACACATGGTGGGCTGACTACCGTGACGATCTGGATGCGAAATTCCAGGTTTGGTTGTCGCAGTAACAACTATCTTTGGGGCGCGGCATGGCTGCGCCCCATCTTTTTTCTGAATAGGGGTGGCACACGTGACATTGGTTTTGGCTGCAGACGGACGACCGCTTAAGGCGTCACTGAACCGCGCATTGCGCCGCCAGAAACTGCGTGCGTTGATGCTGATCGCCCCGCTTCTGATCTTTATTCTGGTGTCCTTTGTGATGCCCATCGCCGACATGCTGTTCCGGTCGGTCGAAAACGAGATCGTCGTTGAAACGCTGCCGCGCACAGTCGCCACCCTTGACGGGTGGGACAGTGATTCCGGACAAGCCCCCGACGAAGACGTGTTCACCGCGCTTTATTTTGATATGGTGCTGGCGACCGAATATAAGACCCACACGCGTTTGGGCAGCCGTTTGAACTATGAAATGACGGGTATTTCGTCCCTGTTTCGTAAATCGGGCCGTGGCGTTGGCCGCTTTGATACTGATACATACACAGACGCATTTCAGGCCGCTGATCCGGCCTATGCTGACCCCGCACAATGGGCTGCTTGGATGGCGGACGACACCGTGCGCGCCGCATTGCCGATGACCGCCAATACCTATGATGCTTGGGCTAAGATGATAATCGAAGCCGAAGAAGACGTGCCCGTAGAGGAAGTTCCTTGGGACTTTGTTTTCACGTCGCTTTACCTCGAAGTGATTGAGGGCGCTGAACCGCCCGTCGCGCTGAATCTGTCCGGTGTTCCACTCGTAAACCTGCGCGACCAGTTCGCTGATGTTGATGAGGATTGGCTCGATCCCGAAGTTTGGCAAACCATCAAAATTTACTCGCCCGAATACACAAACGGATATTTTCTGAATTCTGTTGACCGCTTCAAGGGTGTTGAAGGCGCTGAAGTGCGCCCCGAGAACGAGCAGATTTATATCACGCTGTTTATCCGCACGATGATTATGTCAGGATCAATCATGGGCATGTGTGTCTTGCTGGGCTACCCGATTGCTTGGCTGCTTGCGAACTTGCCCGCGCGCAAAGCCAACTTGCTGATGATCCTTGTTCTTTTGCCCTTCTGGACATCGCTGCTGGTGCGCACATCCGCGTGGAAAGTCCTGCTGCAACAACAGGGCGTGATCAACGATACACTGGTTTGGTATCATTCGACTTGGTTTGGCCAATTGCTCGACCCCGTCTTCATGGGGCTGTTGAACATTTGTTACGCCTTCGTGAATGTCATCACATGGGTGTGGAATGTGCTTAACGGGATTTGGGGTGGCACGGACGGGCTATATCTGGATTGGGCAGCCGCGGGCTTTGAGCGCCTTGCGCTGATCAACAACCAAACGGGTACGGTCATTGCAATGACGCACATTCTGCTGCCGTTCATGATTTTGCCACTGTTCTCAGTGATGAAAACGATCCCGATTTCCTACCTTCGGGCCGCCAAATCGCTGGGTGCGACGAACTGGACAGCGTTCTGGCGGGTCTACTTTCCGCAATCGGTGCCGGGCATCGGTGCTGGCTGTATCCTCGTGTTTATTCTGTCGATCGGCTATTACATCACGCCTGAATTGGTTGGCGGCACCAAAGGTGTCTTCATCTCCAACCGGATTGCCTACCATATCTCCAGCTCGCTTAACTGGGGCCTCGCGGCCGCGTTGGGCACCATTTTGCTGGTGATCGTGATGGGGCTGTACTGGATGTATGACAAAATTGTCGGCATCGATAATGTAAAATTGGGGGGCTGAGATATGTCTGCATTGCCATCATATGCGACCACAGGCCAACGAATTTGGCACTATAGCTTTCGCGTTATTTGCGGTCTGATCTTCTTTTTCCTGATCGCGCCAATCGTCGTCATCATTCCACTTTCTTTTAACGCGGAGAATTTCTTCACGTTTACGCCGGAAATGTTGTCGCTGGATCCTGCAGGTTTCTCGACTAAACACTACCAGGATTTCTTTACCAGCTCCGACTGGCAGCTCGCGCTGAGGAATTCGCTCAAGATTGCACCGGTTGCGACATTCCTTTCGGTTTCGCTTGGAACGTTGGCGGCGATTGGCCTGTCACAGAGCCACGTGCCGTTTCGCAGATCGATCATGGCGATCCTGATTTCGCCAATGATTGTGCCGCTGATCATCTCGGCGACAGGCATGTATTTCTTCTATTCCAACCCCTACATCCCGACCCCGTTCGGACGCATTGATCTGCCGTTCACGCTGACGGGCACCTATTGGGGCGTCGTCCTTGCGCATGCTGCGCTGGGGATTCCATTCGTCATCATCACCGTGACCGCGACGCTGGTTGGCTTTGATCAGTCCTTGACGCGGGCCGCTGCAAACATGGGAGCGAACCCTGTGACGACATTCTTTAAGGTGCAAATGCCGCTGATTTTGCCCGGTGTTGTGTCGGGTGGTCTGTTTGCATTTATCACGTCATTTGATGAAGTCGTGGTCGTTCTTTTCGTTGGTTCCGCTGGACAAAAGACGTTGCCTTGGCAGATGTTCACGGGTCTGCGCGAACAAATCAGCCCGACCATTTTGGCGGTGGCGACAATCCTGATCGCCGTGTCTGTTGTGCTGCTGATTGTGGTGGAAGTGTTGCGCCGGCGCTCGGAAAAGTTGCGCGGCGTGTCACCAACCTAGATTTAATTTCTGAACTAAATAACAAAGATGTGGGGGGGGGTTAATATCCCGCGCTTTCATTGTTTCCGGCGCACTCAAGGCAATCAGGTTTCGTTGGGTCAACTGATATCAAACCTTGCGTTCAGTCGCGACTCCCACAAAGGCTGCTTCAATCTTGTGAGTAATTGTTCCATCCCGGATGATCACATTGATCCTCGGCGTTCGGCCTTTTTCATGGCAAGGTCGGTTTTAGAGGACATTCGGAAGGAGAAACGTGATGCTCGTTCGACTGCATCGCCAAGCGACGACAACACCGAAGATTAGAGCTGCCATTAAAGCCAGTGCCGATCCGGCCTGGATGGTGGGTGAAAGCTTTGGCATTTCTGAGCAGACTGTTTTGAAGTGGCGTCACCGCGACAGCGTCGAAGACCGCAGTCACACACCACATCGCTTGCAGACGACGCTCACGCCAGCGCAGGAGGTTGTTGCGGTGGCGTTGCGTAAGACGCTTTTGGTGTCACTTGATGACTTACTTGCAGTGGTCCGGGAGTTTCTGAATCCGAACGTTTCACGCTCGGGCTTGGATCGATGCTTGCGTCGACATGGGGTGGGCAATCTGCGCGACCTGAAGGTCAAAGAGGCAAGGCCGAAGCACAGCGCCTTCAAGGCCTATGCGCCGGGCTACCTGCACATTGACGTTAAATATCTGCCGCAAATGGCGGATCAGACATCACGCCGGTATCTGTTTGTCGCCATCGATCGCGCCACGCGGTGGGTGTTCATTGGTATCTATAGCAACAAAACGGCCGCCAATGCCCGACGTTTCCTGCGTGACCTTGAGCGCGCGTGTCCGCTGCACATTCGCACCATTCTTACGGATAATGGTAAGGAGTTCACTGACCGCCTCTTTGGCCTGCGCAAGCGTGCGGCGACCGGCAAACATGAGTTTGACACGCTGTGCACCGAACTTGGCATCGACCACCGTTTGACCCCACCACAATCGCCTCAAACCAACGGCATGGTTGAGAGGTTCAACGGGCGTATAGAGGATGTCCTTCAAAGCCATCACTTCCGATCAGGGGAAGACCTTAATGCGACGATGCACCGTTATGTATTGCTCTATAATCAACAACTCCCGCAATCTGTTCTTCAGAGCAGAACCCCCTTGCAGGCCATGAAAGACTGGCACAAACTTAAACCAGAGCTGTTTAAGAAAAACCCCTACTACCTCACGGGATGTGACAAGTAATCACATGACATTTAAAACAAAACTTCTCGCCTCGACAGCGGCGTTACTGATAGTGACTGGCGGTGCCGTGCTGGCTGACGGCCATGCAACCCATCCAGATACCGGCGTCGCGCTCGCGTCTGATCAGTCGTTCACTTATTCAATTTTGGATGATTTTCCGTCCATCGACCCTGCTTTGGTTGAAGACGTCGAAGGCGCATCTGTCGCCCGTGACTTGTTTGAAGGTCTCATGACCGAAGACGCCAACGGTGCCGTACAGCCTGGTGTGGCGACTGGCTTTGAGGTGTCCGAGGATGGCCTGACCTATACGTTCACCCTGCGTGAAAATGCCAAGTGGTCGAACGGTGATCCGGTCGTCGCGGGCGATTTTGTTTATGGCCTGCAACGCGCGGCCAACCCCGAAACCGCATCGGAATATGCGTGGTACCTCGAAGTCATGGGCGTCGAGAACGCAGCCGCAGTCACCGCTGGCGACATGCCGTTGGACGCGCTGGGTATTTCGGCACCTGACGATTTCACGGTTGTCTATACAAACGACGCACCGCGTCCGTATTTCCCGCAGATGACCACATTCCCGACCACATTCCCGCAGCACCGTGCCACCATCGAAGCGCATGGCGATCAGTGGACCCGCGCTGAAAATATGGTTTCCAACGGTGCCTATGTTCTGTCCGACTACGTGCCAGCAGAAAAGCTCGTGCGGTCGCGCAATGCGATGTACTGGGACAATGACAACACCATCATCGAAGAGATCACAGCGCTGATTATCAACGATTCCAACCAAGCGCTCACACTCTATTTGGCGGGCGAAATTGATGTTGTGATGGACGTGCCTGCGGGGCAGTTCCCACGCCTGAATGCTGAATATCCAGGTGAGGCGCTGAGCCTGCCGTCTTCGTGCACATATTATTACCAGTTCAACCAGTCCGACAGCGGTCCTGAGGCCCTTAAAGATGTGCGTGTACGCCAAGCGCTGAGCCTTGCAGTCAACCGTGACATCATCACCGACAACGTGCTGGCTGGTGGTCAACGGCCATCTTGGACATTGACGCACTGGGCCATCGCCGGATGGGAGCAGCCCGAAATCGCAGTCGCATCCATGACGCAGGATGAGCGCAACGCCATGGCGGTCGAGTTGATGGCCGAGGCAGGCTACGGGGACGACAACCCGCTGACCTTGGAGATTGTGTACAACACATCCGACAGCCACCAATCCGTGGCCGTGGCGGTTGGACAAATGTGGAAACAGACGCTGGGCGTCGACGTTACCTTGGCCAACCAAGAATGGGCCACGTTCCTTGATACCCGCGGTGAGCAGAACTATGAAGTTGCGCGGGGCGGCTGGTGTGCGGATTACAACGAACCGTCCACCTACACGGACCTTCTGACATCTGGATCCGCCTACAACGACGGCAAATACATCGATGCCGATATTGACGCATTGGCACAAGAGGCAAAGTTCGCCGAAGACGCCATGCCGCTGTACCGTGAGATGGAACAGATCGCTTCTGACAACGCCTACTTCCTGCCGATCTATCACTACGCATCCGTGCGGATGATCGCGCCGGACATGGAAAACTGGCCAACGGAAAATCTGTTGCAGAACTGGTATTCCAAAGACCTCTATATCAGCGCGAGCGAGTAGCGTTTCGACCGTCTAAAAAAGCCCGCGCCACCATTTCGGTGGCGCGGGACCTTGCAAAGGACCCCTGATGTATAGCTTCATTGCAAAACGGCTGGCGATCGCCGTGCCGACCTTGCTGATCCTCATTATTTTTTCGTTCATCTTGATGTTCGCGGCCCCCGGTGGCCCGTTCGGCGGTGAACGCCCGCCCCCTGCCGCGGTACTGGCCAATATCGAAGCCCGCTACGGCCTTGATCAGCCCTACATCGTGCAGATGTTCAGCTACGTCAAAAACGTCGTTTTCTACTTCGATTTTGGCCCTTCATTTCAATACCGTGACCGGACGGTCAACGATGTGATCGCCCAAGGTTTTCCTGTGACGCTGACCTATGGTGCGTGGTCCGCGCTTGTGGCCGTGGTTGTTGGTGTGTCGCTTGGTGTGGCGGCGGCGATCCGCCAGAATACGTGGCTGGACTACTTGGCCGTTGGCATCACCATCGGCGCACAGGCTTTGCCGAACTTTGTGATGGCGCCTGTGTTGGTGTTGCTGTTCACGCTTGGCCTCGGCTGGTTGCCCGGTGGCGGTTGGTCAGGTGGCTTGCTGATTGATGCGTGCGATGCCGGGGATCGGTTGTGTTTCAACAATCCATTCGGCGGTGCTGTGCGGTTTGATTACTTGATCCTGCCGGTCATCGCGCTGTCCACGTCGTATATGGCCTCCATTGCGCGGATCACTCGGTCGTCCATGCTCGAAGTTATGAATTCCAATTTTATCCGCACCGCGATTGCCAATGGTCTGCCCATGCGCCGCGTCATTTTCCGCCATGCACTGAAGCCTGCGTTGCTGCCGGTGATTTCTTACCTTGGTCCTGCCGTTGTAGGGATGATCACAGGATCGGTTGTCGTTGATGTGGCGTTTTCTACCGGTGGCATCGGGCAGTTCTTTGTGAACTCCGCGTTCAACCGCGACTACGCCGTCATTTTGGGCATCACCATTTTGGTCGGCGCGCTGACGATCCTGTTCAACCTTCTGGTCGACGTGCTTTACGCGTGGATTGACCCGAAGATCTGGTACTAAGGGAGGCTGGGATGATTAAGCAAACTGACGTGAAAATGCTGGAACAAACCGCACACCTTGCACAGGTTCGGGGCAGATCATTGTGGGAAGACGCCCGCGTGCGGTTCTTTCGCAACAAAGCCGCGGTTGCAGGGTTGTTCGTACTGATTGCCATCTGCGCCTTTGCGTTGTTTGGTAGGTTATTCGCCAAGTTTGAACCGGACTACGTGGACTTCAGCCTGATGGGGGCAAACGCCTATCAGGGCGTTCCATCGCTCAGCTCAGGCCATTATTTCGGCACTGACATCGATGGGCGCGACCTGTTTGCACGCACGGTGCAGGGCACATCCATTTCGCTCTTGGTCGGGATTGTCGGGTCGCTGGTCGCGGTGATCGTTGGCACGCTTTACGGCGCGACCGCAGGCTACGTCGGTGGGCGCAAGGACGGCATCATGATGCGTATCGTCGATATCTTGATGTCGATTCCGTTCATGTTTGTGCTGATCCTGATGCTGGTCATTTTTGGGCGCTCGATCTTGATGCTGTTCATTGGCATCGGGTTGATCTCATGGCTCAATATGGCGCGGATTGCGCGGGGTTAGACGCTGACGATCAAGAACAAAGAATTCGTTGAGGCGGCGATTGCCACGGGGGTGTCCCCCTTCACCATAATCCTGCGCCACATCATTCCGAACTTGCTGGGCATTGTGATCGTTTACGCGACGCTGCTGGTTCCCGAAATGATCATCTTTGAGAGCTTCATTTCCTATCTCGGCCTAGGCGTACAGGAACCTAACACGTCGCTCGGTGCGCTGATCAATGCGGGCGCGAGCCAGATGACCAATGGCACGCTGTGGATGCTGTTTTACCCCCTTGGTTTCTTCCTTATCACGCTGTTCGCCTTTTTCTTTGTGGGTGACGGCCTGCGCGACGCACTAGACCCGAAGGACCGCTAAATGCTGTTAGATGTTTCAGACCTGACGGTGACGTTTCGCACCAACGACGGCCCCGTGCACGCGGTGAATGGGCTGTCATTTGCCATTGATGAAGGCGAAACACTGGCCATTGTCGGCGAAAGCGGCTCGGGCAAAAGCCAGACGGCGTTCGCCATTATGGGGCTATTGGCCAAGAACGGCGGCGCGACGGGCAAGGCGGTGTTTGATGGCACTGACTTGCTGGCCCTGACACCGCGCCAATTAAACACAGTTCGCGCGCAAAAGATTGCGATGATCTTTCAGGACCCAATGACATCGCTCAATCCCTACATTCGCGTCAGCAACCAAATGGCCGAGGTTTTGCAGCTCCATAAGGGGATGAGCAAACGTGCGGCCGTGGCCGAAGCGGTCCACATGCTCGATGCGGTGCGCATTCCGGATGCCAAAACCCGCATCAACATGTATCCGCACGAATTTTCTGGAGGTATGCGCCAGCGGATCATGATTGCGATGGCGCTGCTGTGTCGTCCACGTTTGCTTATTGCCGATGAACCCACGACCGCTTTGGACATTACGGTTCAAGCGCAGATCATGAAATTGCTGGCCGGTATTCGCGACGAATTTGGCACTGCGATGGTTTTGATCACCCATGATCTGGGCATCGTGGCGGACGCGTGCGATCGCACTTTGGTGCTGTATGGTGGACAGATCATGGAACAGGGACAGACCGATGACGTGTCTGAATCCCCGACGCATCCTTACACAAAGGGTCTGCTGCGCGCCGTGCCACGCCTTGATCGCGATGATGATCAATTGCTGACAATTGCGGGGGAACCACCCGACATGTCAAACTTGCCCCAAGGCTGCCCGTTTTCGCCGCGCTGCGAGATCGCGAAAGACATCTGCGTGACCACGAAACCCGTAAAAGAACCGGTTGGCGATGATCACCTTCGCGCCTGCCATGCGACGCTGTCGGAGGTGGCAAATGTCTGAACCAATCCTCTCGGTCCGCGATCTATCGGTGACATTCGATGTCCGGCCCCAAAATGCATGGCCATGGACGCCGTCGCTTAAACTACAGGCCGTATCCGGTCTTAGCATCGATCTGCAACCCGGTGAAACATTGGGTCTGGTGGGTGAAAGCGGGTCAGGGAAATCCACGCTTGCACGCGCAATCATTGGCACGGTTCCAGTGTCGGGTGGCAATATTTTGTACAAGGGCCAAAGCCTGATGGCGATGGGGCGACAAGAACGCCGCAAACATCGTCGTGACGTGCAGATGGTCTTCCAAGACCCGCTTGCATCGCTCAACCCGCGCATGACTGTTGGTGATATCATTGCCGAACCTTTGGTGACGCACGAACCAGACACGCCGCGCAAAGACGTCAAATCGCGTGTCGGCGAATTGATGGAACGGGTTGGGCTGCTACCCAACATGATAAACCGTTATCCACATGAATTTTCTGGTGGGCAATGTCAGCGCATTGGGATTGCGCGTGCGTTGATCCTGAAACCCAAGCTGATGATTTGTGACGAACCAGTGTCGGCGCTGGATGTGTCGGTGCAAGCGCAGGTCGTGAACCTTCTGACCGAACTTCAAAAAGACATGGGGCTTTCGATGATTTTCATCGCCCATGATCTGTCCGTGGTGAAACACATTTCTGATCGCATCGTGGTGATGTATCTTGGACGCCCAATGGAAATTGGCCCGTCCAAGGAGGTCTGCCGCGCCCCGACGCACCCCTACACGCAAGCCTTGATCGCTTCGGTACCGATCCCCGACCCCAAAGCTGAACGCGCACGCGTTCGACCCATACTAGAGGGTGATTTGCCCAGTCCGCTGGCGCCGCCGTCAGGCTGTTTGTTCCGCACCCGCTGCCCTAAAGTGCAAGCCGTCTGCGCGGGTGATCGGCCTGTCATGGACACCAGTGGCCCTGATCAAATGGTCGCCTGTCCGTTTCACGACTAGGCGTTAATAGTCGCGTTCAAAGAAAATCCCGACGCTGGTGTCCCCGTCAGATCCAACTGACCCACGCGCGGTAAAATTGTTATCAATGTCGACGTTCAGGTTGATCTCGGATGTCCCGTCTGACCCGATTATCACGTCGGTATAGACGTTTTCGGACAGATACTTGCCCGCGCGAACACCGGCATTGCCGTCCTCATCGGTCACGAAATCCAGATCGTCCAGATCAAGCCCTTCGCGCAGGTTTGCCACCACACCGCCCCCCCCATTGCCCGCCAAGGTCGCCACAGCAGACGCCAGTTGCACGGCCTGAAGCGGTGAGATTGATGAAATGTCGCGACCAAACAGCAGTTGCGCCAACACTTCATCTTGCGGCAGGTCAGGGACACTTTCGAACCGCACGTCGATGTTATCGGCAGGGCCCTCTATTATGATACTGACCAAGGTGCCAGTGCCGGCTTCCGTTGTTGCGACAAGGCGCAAGAACGGCGTGAAATCGCCCTGAAGTTGGGCAAACCCTTCGTCTAGATCAAACCGCTGGCCCAGAATGCTCAGCCGGCCCCGCACCAGATCAAAACGCCCGATCGGCACCAGCGTTTTCAGGCTTCCGGTTAGACGAAGCTGGCCACCGAGTTCGGCGTCCAGTCCGCGACCACGCACAAAGATACGCGACGGCGCGCGGATCAACAGATTGATTGGAAAATCGGGGCCGGCGCGGGTCTGGAGTTCGGTTGACGGGGTCCCTCCGACGCCCGCGCGATCAAGGGTGGTGCGAATATCCATGCGCGGGCCAAGATGGGTGACCTCTGGCAAGCTGCCAAGAGCGCTGACGCCAGTGGACGGCACCTGCACTTCGACCGCCCCAAGATCGATTGTCCCCGCGATTGCCGCACCGCCAGCAAGGGGACCGTTCACGGTCACTTGGCCATTTGCCGTTGCGCGGTACAACGTCGGATCACGCAGCACGACATCACCGAGCTGCGCTGTCAGCGCCGCCTGAAAGGGCGACGATAGATCAACGGGTCCCGATAGCGCCACGGTTCCACCCTCTGCACTGGTGCCGCGAATATCAAGACGAACTGTCCCTCCCGCAAGCAGCAGCGTGCCGTTAATGTCTTCAACAGCCTGTTGCAGGTTCGGCGCAGCCAATCGCGCATTGCTGATCGTCACAGGACCGCGCACCGAACTTAGGTCTGCTGGACCATTTATCGATAGATCAAACCTAGCGAGGCCGTTGATCTGGTGTGGCGCAATATAAAGGTTGGCAAGGTCCAGTGGTGCGGACCCTGTGAGCGACATGTTCAGCTGACCAGCGTTTGAAATGCGCCCCGTTGCCCGCGCGGCCGTCCCCACGGGTCCTGTGGCGTCCCCTGTGACGGCCCAGCCAGCCGGGTCTTGGCGGGCGGTGATGTCAGCGACCAGCGGGCCGGAAAAGTCTGATACCAGCAGGGCAATGTCGCGCAACCGGACGGACAGATTGGCGACTGTGTCCGTTCCCGACGTGGCAACCGTGCCGCCTGCTGTCAGGTTCGGGAACACCACGTCAATGGCGTCAAGTCGCAGGCGTCCGGCCTCAGACAGGCTGACATCCGCGTCGATCCGACCCAGACCCGCCAACACCCGATCAAGTGCGGATGATCCTGCGCGCAGGTCTTGCGTGCGGGCCCTGACATCTGCGTTCATCGCACCCGTGGTGGTGGTGAATGTGCCATCCAAAGCAACCGACAGACCGCCGCCAATCTGTTGCCCCACCAGATCTCTGTAGGCGCCCAGTTCATCCACCGCGATCGCCGCTTCTGCGCGAACAACATAGCCACCTTCAATGGGGGATGCGTTGCCTTGCGCTGAGGCTTCGGCCCTCGGCGCGGTCACACCGGCGTCGAGTGTGATCACGCCTTGTGTATCGGTTTGCACGTCTGCCGTCAGCGTCGCGGGACCAGACAGGCTTGGCGTCACAAGATTCAGATCTGTAATCTGTGCGGTGAAATTCGCGCTGGTGGCTTGTGAGGTGATGTCAGCGTTGCCTGTTGCCTGCACCGCGTCATTGCGCAAATCAATGCTGCGCAGTCGGGTTCCGTCCGTGTCGCGCTCCACGCCCAGCGTCAGCGTGCTGGTCCCCGCCAAAAGCGGGTCCGCCTGCGTGATCCCAATGGAAAGCCCATCGGTCTGCGCTGCGATCTCGAAGTTAAATATGCCGTCAAAAGGCTGCACCGTTCCCGACAAGTCCACCGTGCCGCGACCTGAAAGATCAAGACCCGTAAGGGCAGCAAAACGGCTGAAATCTTCGGCTTCAAACGAAATGCCGGCTTGGGTGCGGAACCGTTCCTCCGGCCCCTCGATTCTCGCACTGCCCTGTGCTTGAATACCCGCACCGTTGATCGTCAAGGCGTTTACAATGAACGGCTCCGCTTCGATGCGGCCGAAATCCAAAGTGCCCTCAATATCGGACCCGATTGCTTCTGTAAGGGTCGTATCTGCAAGTGCTAGGCCGCGCGCCGCATAGTTCAGATCAGCCGTAAATCGGCCAAGGGTGCCGACGCCGCTTGGTACGATCACGCCACCACCTGACAGGGCCAATGCATCAACCGACACACCGTCGCGCACCAATGATGTGATGTCGAACGCGCCCGTCCATGCGTCATCGTTTGCCGTATCGTATTGCACGTTCAAGGACATGCCGCTGACTTCGGTAGATGCGCCACCTATGGGTAACAACACGCGGTCTGTGCTGCCCGTGCCAAGATGTCCGCGCAAATCAATCGCTTCCGGCCAGCCGTTGGCATCAATGCGCGATGAACCACGTAGCACCAGTTGATCGGCAGCAACGATAATATTGGAAAGACGCACCCCGCCCAGCCCGAATGACGTGCCCTCGACCCGCAGCACCGTTGAGGCGCCGAAGAACGCGTCATATTGATCGGACAGCAGCGGGCGCAGATCGCCTTCCATGTTCACAAAAAAGGCCTGATCAATGCTACCGGAGGGGCGCGAAAGCTGGACGGTGCCTGTGATACGATCTACGTCATCCGTCGTCAACGCAATATCGCCGACAAAGCCATCCCACGGCGCATCGCCCGCGATTTCAAGTTTCACCGACGGGCGATCTGGTAGGTTCAACATCCGTGCGGCGATGCCGTTCTGGCCCTCTTCGGCGAGCAGGAATAGCCCAAGCTGTCGCGCCTCGTTTTCGTAAGCTGCATTGACGATAAAGCGCCCGACTTTGCTATCGGTGCGCTCCAGCGTGAAAGCTGTGCTGCCCGCGCCATCTCCAAGCGTCAAAGCCCCCTCAAAGCGCGCCGTCAAAGATTCGCCCAGTAGGGCTTCGGTCAGAACGATTTCGGTAGCTGAAATTTCTGTAATGTCGATGGACACAGGCAGGTCAGGTAGACTGAAAGGCGTGGCTTCTGCCGTCGGTAGGTCAACCATGTCGGTGTTCGCGATGGGCAGGCGGATCAATTCAATCCGCTCCGCGCTGAGCTTACCAATCTCGACCCGCCCCGACAGCAATGCGGAACGGTTCCAGTCAATTGTCAGCCCGTCAAGGCGCAGCCAAATGCCGTCTGGATCGGCAATCGTGATGGCATCCGCCGTCGCCGCTGAACTTAAAGCGCCCTGAAAGTTGATCAGACGGACCGTTAAGTCGTCGTTATTTATAGTGTCTTCGATCAGGCCAGTGATGAAATCGCGGTCGTCTTCAGCGCTTTGCGCCGCTGCAAAGCCCGCCCAAGTTACCAACAAAAGCGTCAAAATTATGCGCATCAAAACGATTGCCCTATGCCAATATAGACCTCAATCCGCTCACCTGCCTCGTCGCCTGAGGCTGGCGTCGCAACGTCTAACCGGATCGGACCAATCCCTGTGTCGTAGCGCAATCCAAGCCCTGCACCGGCATGCCAATCACCATTTTCAAACGGGATTGCGTCGGCGCCGACAAAACCTGTGTCGTAAAATCCGACAACGCCAATGCTATCGGTGATATCCACGCGCGCCTCAAATTGAGCGCCGAAAAACGAGGTGCCGCCAATTTCATTGCCGCCGCCCAAATCCACTGCAAGGGATTGATACGGCTGCCCACGGACAGTGCCGCCACCACCGGAATAAAATAAGTAGCTGGCCGGCACATCCGCCGCATCTGCACCAAGGATTGACCCGATTTGGCCACGCAAGGCCAGCGTGACGCGGTCGTCTTGGCCAATGCTGCGATAAATTCGGCCATCACCGTAAATGCGTGCGCCGCTGTCGGCGCCATTCAGGCTCAAAAACGGTGCAACCAAAAGGTCAGCATAATATCCAAACGTCGGATTAAGCGCGTCGTTGCGCCGATCAACTGTGCCTTCAAGTGGCGCGTAAATCAGGCTGTAGGTTCGGTCACCCAGATCGTCAGACACTTCGCCGACGGTATAACCAAGCCCGTATTCCAAGATCACGTCGTCATAAATGCGGCGGACAATGCCGGCTTCAATGCTCGCGTCGCGCTCAAAGAACGACGGTTCGTCGAGCTGGGCGATATTTGTATTAATATAAAGATCGGTGTCTTGGCGAAATGTTGCAGGGCGCAAATAGGAAGCACCAAGGCTGTAATCTATGCCACCAGTGCCGCCAGACAGCCCTGTAATTTCACCGTCAACGCGGAACCGCTCCGCGCCGCCAAGCAGGTTGCGATGCAACCAGTACCCCGACAGGGTCAATCCTGACACCGTCGAATATTCGACACCCGCGCCAATTCTGCGCGATGTTTGTTCGACGACGGCAATGGTCATTGGCAGGGTGCTACCGACAGCCGCGTCGCCCTCGATGAGTGCGGCTGCTGTGAACGCACCGGTGCGGCGCAAGTTCGCCTCTGCGCGCACAATTGCGTCGGGATCAAATGTTCCCGTTGGCAGACCCGCGATGTCGCGTACGCGATCGGTGCGCACGGCGCCATTTCCTGTCACCACGACGTTGCCAAACCGGAGCTCAGGCCCAGGGGCGATGACAATCGCCACATCAAGCTTTTCGTCGTCATGGCGCGCAGTAATCGTTTGCCCGTCGGTTTGCGCTAAAGGGTGGCCCGCGTTGCGCCAACCAACGACGGCAGCGCTCGCGGCGTCACTGATATCATCCGAACGCGCGGTGTTGCCGGTTGTGAAGGCTTCTGGCATCTGCGTCGCGCGCGCCAATGGTTCGATGTCTGCACGCCCGAATGTGAACCGTGGTCCCGGTGTCACCGACAACACGACGGTTTTGACCGACCCGCGCGGTACCAACGGGTCAATCCCCGAGGCTTCGATTCCGTCGATAAAAATGGAAATAGTGCCGCCGTAGAATCCTTCTGCGTACAGCCCCGTCAGCAGCCGGCGATAGTCGGCCCGCGCCGCGGCGACATAATCCTGCGGCGCATCTGCACCATCGCGTTCAAGCGCCAATGTCAGTGAGGCGGCGGTCAAAATCGTTTGCAGTTCTTCGTCAGCTTGTGGGGCATCCAAACGCACGTCTTGCGACGAGGACCCTGACGGGATCACCCATGACATCAAAGCCAGAATAGGGATCAATTTGCGCATATTTGCCTGCTCGTCAAAAGTCTCTACAACTTCATACCAAACAAGATGCGTAGACGAAATGCAAAAGGCCCCTTAACCGTTCCCTTGCCGATCACAATTTTTGGCATTTTCGCGATAGATGGGGCAGGGTGCGCACATGGGATATTTGATTGATAATTTGCAGTACGCCAATTGGTCTGAAAAGATTTTCCGCCAGATGCGGGAAGGTAGCGTTGACGCCGTCCATGTGACGATCACCTACCACGAGAGTTTCCGCGAAATGGTGCTGCAACTTGAGGCATGGAACCGCCGGTTTGAACAATTTCCAGATCTTATTATGCGCGCAACTACAATGGGTGATGTGGACATGGCGCGCGCAACAGGCCGCACCGCGATTCTCTTTGGCTTCCAGAACCCCAGCCCTATTGAAGATGACATTGGTCTGATTGAAATAGTGCATCAACTGGGCGTGCGGTTCATGCAGTTGAGCTATAACAACCAATCCTTACTGGCGAGCGGATGTTACGAGGCAAATGACACAGGCCTGACCCGTTTTGGCGTGCAAGCTGTGGCCGAAATGAACCGTGTCGGGCTTGTCGTCGATATGAGCCATTCGGGCGATCGATCTACATTGCAAGCCATCGATGCGTCGTCGCGGCCCATCGCGATCACCCACGCGAACCCCAGCTGGTGGCATCCTGCACGCCGTAATTTTGGCGACGATGTAATCAAATCCCTTGTCGCGCAGGGTGGTATGATGGGCTTTTCGGTTTATCCGCACCATCTTCAGTCTGGATCGGACTGCACAATTGAAAATTTCTGCCAGATGGTTGCGGACGCCGCATCGCGCTACGGGGCCGAAAATCTCGGGATCGGCAGCGACCTGTGTCAAGATCAGCCGGACAGCATCGTCGAATGGATGCGCGTCGGGCGATGGTCAAAGGCCATGGATTACGGCGAGGGAACCGCCGACGCGGCGGGTTTCCCAGCCATGCCAAGCTGGTTTGGCGACAACCGTGATTTTGGCAATATCCGTGCGGGATTTGCCGCCGTTGGCATGTCAGACAGCGAAGTCGACGGAATTATGGGCGACAATTGGTACCGTTTTTATGGTGAGAATTTCGGCCCCGCCAACAGCTGATACAATGGCGTGGCTGCGCCACACGCGATGTCTTATTGGCGCAGGGTCGAATACGTCGCTTTTGAACACGGATCAGTGGTTTTTGGCTTTGACGGATGAAAGCACTCTGGCAGGATGCAGCAATGCTGGATCAACCCACACCTTTGCCACAGATTGCCCTTCGCGCGCCCGACGTTGTGATGCGTTTGCGGCGCATGGGGGCATCGTTCCCGACGCGATTGTCGTTTCTACGTGTCCTTTTGCGCCGCCTTTCCGCGGAAAATGCGCAAGTTGCTCGACCTGTTTGGGCCATGGACGGCGACGGGTTCGGGCATGCGGTTTATTCGGTCACATTTGGCGGACATGTCTATTCGCTGGTCGCAGTGTCGACAGATTTGCCGCCCGAACTGCGCACCGACCGCGTGATCGCGTCAGCGTGGGACACTGCGTATGTTTTGTATGACGGGGTGCCGTGTGCGGATGAAATCGCACGGATCGTGGCAACCGCGCCCTTGCAAGAAGCGGCGCGTTTCACGGCGCGTGATCTCGTTCTGAGCCGCGCCAACAAATCAGTTCGCCTGTTTGCCCACACGGTTGAACGGCTTCGGGCAGGCCAGCAACCGGACGCGGACTTGGTCCGCTCAACAGGGTATTTGATGCGCACCACAGCCGTTTACGGCAACGGCAAGTTTGGCATCGCGGACCGCGATGTGTTCGCCACCCGCGACGGCATGGGCGGGCCGTTCATGGCTGAAATGCTCACGGTGTGGCTGATCCGCGGCTTCACACATGATCTGGTTGAACATGTTGGCGGTGCACCGCTTGATGCGCATCTGAAACGGCATCTGGGGATTGGGAATTCAACGGGGTTGGGGATGGCCCCGTTCTTGGTTTCACATCCAATGCTGTTGAACGCGTGGATCACAGCGCGCGAAACTGCATTGGCGCGGGTGCGTGCGATTGAAACCCTAGAGGATGCGCAGATTGAGGTTATTTATGACCTGGTCAAACGCGCCGCGCAGCACCTGTCGGAATGGCAGGTTCCTGATCACATCGGGCAGCAACGCATCGACCAGATGCGCCGCGAATGGCCGCAACTGGCCGCGCTGATGACGCCAGACGCTATGACAGGACGGATGCCGCTTGATCATTTGTGGTTGGCATCGGCGAAATTTTCTATCGACACGCAAGAATGCCTCGCGGCGCTGTTGATCGAACCGTTCGGGAATCTGGTCGATGATTTATGCGCCAGTATGGCGACCGAACAGCACGCAACGCTTGATCCGTCGATGACCTGCGCAGACTTACAGGCCCTGATTGACCGAGATTGGGCCTGGGCGATGTGTGATTACGATCAACCCGAGGCGTGCCACCAGTTCTGGTATGTATCCGAGGCAAAGGCCGAGCCACGCCTTGGTTTGCGCCACAAGGAAGACGGTGCCGCATTGGAAAGCCCGCTCGACATTGCCCGTCAGGTTGCAGGTTTAGTGCCGCATTTGCAGAATGGCGGCAGCGTTGCGCAACTGTTGGCACGCCACCCTGAACACCGCGCGGCGGTGCGACGGGTGCAGTCGCTTGACGGCGCGCCCTATGCGGAAATTCGTGACAATCTGATCGGGCGGGCGTGTTTGCCAATTGATATGTTGCGTTGCAAATTAGGGTTCTTTGGAGCGGCCAAGTTTGACCCTAAATCGGACCGTTGGACGCGGATCACCCTATGCCAAGGCGCACCCTTACGCGATGAATTGGGCAACGCCGACAACTGGTGGCTGCCCACGTTTGACGCATGACTGACCGCTTTGAGAAATCCGCCAATGAGATCGAGGCGCTGGTTCTAAAGGCCGCGCGCGGCGGCGGTCTGTCGCTTGGTCTGGCTGAGGATTTGGCGAAGGCGACTGCCTTCCTCGATCTGGACCAGCTTGCGATTTGTCCTTGTCACAAGGGCGGCGCGGCAATTGCTATCCCGACGGCACTTGACCTTGTCGCAGCGGGCGACGGGCCGCAAACTGTCGTCGCGGATCGTGCAACAGTTGATGCCTATGTCGCATCAATTGAACATCACACAGGGCAAACTCTGATTTGGGATGCCACATCAACGGGCGCGGTATTCCAGCGGTTTGAACGGACAAAATCCGTCGTGCATTCAAGCAAAGGACGGCGTGTCATACCTGCCGCACTCAACGGTCACCTTACTGATATGGCGGCGAAAACCTTGGTCCCGGAAACCGAAAGCTCCCGCATTGGTGGGGCTGGTGCAGGGCTGACGGACAACGACTAACCGCGTTCAGGCAAACGGGTCTTCGGGGTAGCTGACGCCGGCCAAGTATAACCCATGCGGTGGGCAAACCGGTCCGCAGGCGGTGCGGTCGCGGGCGTTTAATGCGGCCGTCACATCATCGGGCGTCCACGCGCCTGCGCCGACCCGTTCCAGTGTGCCGACAAAGCTGCGCACCTGGTTGTGCAGGAAAGATCGCGCGCGCACGTGGAACTGGAACTCTTGTGCGCCATCAACGCGGGTAACTTGTTGCACTTTCAACCCGTCCAACGTGCGCATCGGGCTGTCCGCCTGACACACTGTTGATCGAAATGTTGTGAAATCATGGTGACCCAGCAGACGATCTGCACCCGCCTGCATCAAAGCCCCGTCCAGTTTTTGGCCGACCTGCCAGACCTTGCCCACCTCCAACACCAAAGGCGCGCGGCGGTTCACCAACCGAAACAAATAACGCCGCTCAAGCGCTGAAAAGCGCGCGTGCCAATCATCTGACACCTGTGCGCAGGCGACGATAGAAATCGGCGCGGGCTTAAGATGGAAATTCAACGCCTCGGACAGGCGGAACGCATCCCAAGCTTTGTCCATATCGCAATGCGCCACTTGCCCCAAGGCGTGCACCCCGGCATCTGTACGCCCTGCTGCGCCAATCTTGTGTTCGCGCGGTTCCAGTTTTGCCAATGCAGCTTCTATCGCGCCCTGAACCGACGGATCGCTGGTTTGACGCTGCCAGCCGCAAAACGGTGCGCCGTCGTATTCAATTTTGAGCGCGTATCTGGGCATGGACTCGGCTTAGGCGTGCTGGTTGGTGAAATCAATCCCTACACATCGGGTTGGCGGCCACCTATCTTAGCGGTAAAGAATTTTGAAAGGTGCTAAGTGTGGTCATAACAACCCTTGCGGATACCATCACGCGTAGCGTGGGTGCAGTTACAGACACGTTAAGCGCACCGTTCACGGAACCGGTTATCCGCTTGGGTGTGACGGGGCTCAGTCGCGCAGGAAAGACGGTGTTTATCACGTCTTTGGTCGCCAACTTGTTAAACCGTGGGCGGATGCCGCAATTTCATGCAGCGGCGTCGGGGCGCATTCAGACGATTTATTTGCAACCGCAACCCGACGATACGGTGCCGCGGTTTGATTACGAAAACCACCTTGCCGCGCTGACCGCCAAGACACCACACTGGCCCGAGGGCACGAAGCGGATTTCAGAATTACGCCTGTCAATGCGGGTGCAGCCGACAGGGTTGCTCGGCTCGTTTCAGGGTCCGCGCACGGTGCATTTGGATATCGTGGATTATCCCGGCGAATGGCTGTTGGATTTGTCCCTGATGGATAAAGATTTCGCGACGTGGTCTGCCGAAGTCTTATCGCGCTTGGCGGGTCGCCCCGCCGCCGCGGATTTTGCAACAGCGCTTGAAGCGTGTGACCCCGCAAAGGGGTTTGACGAACCACAGGCAAAGGGCCTTGCAGCTGCATTTACCGCCCATCTCAACGCCGCGCGTGAGGCCGGGTTTTCCGACTGCACGCCTGGGCGGTTCCTGTTGCCCGGTGATCTCGAAGGCTCGCCTGTGTTGACATTCGCCCCGCTGCCACTGGTGGACCGGCCCGCCCGCAAATCCCTGTGGCGCGAATTTGAGCGGCGGTTCGAGAGCTACAAACGCAATGTCGTGCGCCCGTTCTTTCGCGATCATTTCGCAAAGATCGACCGCCAGATCGTGCTGGTCGACATGCTTGGCGCGATCCATTCCGGCCCGCAAGCGGTTGAGGACATGCGCCGCGCTATGGCGGATATCCTTGGCGCTTTTCGCCCGGGCCGTAACAGTTTCCTGACACGGCTTTTTCAAGGCCGACAGATTGACAAAATTCTGTTTGCCGCGACCAAAGCTGACCATTTACACCACCAACAACACCCGCAATTGACCGCCATAACCCAAGCACTTTTGCGTGATGCGCAAGACCGCGTGGAATTTTTTGGCGCCACAACGCAGGCCATGTCCATCGCCGCGTTGCGCACCACCGTTGAAGAAACCCGCAACCACAAAGGTGCAAACCTTGGCGTGGTGCGCGGCCAGCTATTGAACACCAATGAACAAAAAGCATTCTACCCCGGTGCCTTACCCAGCGACCCCGCACATCTGCTTGGCCCCGCACGATCGGGGGCAGAAAACTGGCTTGATGCAGACTATGAAATCATGAGTTTCGCGCCTGCGCCGCTCACCCTCAAACCCGGGGATGGGCCGCCGCATATCCGACTTGATCGCGCTGCACAGTTTCTATTGGGGGATAAGCTATGACACAAAAAGCCAAAAACGGCCCCGTTCTTTTTGATCTGGACGGTACTGATGATTTGACGCCATCGACAGCGCTACCGGTGCCAGAACTGGACGTCATCCCGACCCCTGCCGCCATGCAGCGCGTGGCGAGTTTGGCAGCAAAAGGCCCGAACCGTCTGGCGCGTTGGTTTTGGGGCCTTCTGGTTTCGCTCATCAGTTTCCTGATCGGCGTGGCTGCTTGGGATTTCATGATTGGCTTGCTGGACCGCTCACCCGTTTTAGGTTTGATCGCTGTTGGTCTAACGGGGTTGTTTTGCGGCGTCCTGTTGCTGATCACCTTTCGGGAAATGGCGGCATTCGGGCGATTGCGCCGCGTTGATCGCATCCAGACCGGTGCCACCGAAGCGCTACTTGACCACAATCTGACCCGTGCGCGCGAAGTTACGTCCCAGATCATGGCGCTGTATCGTGGCCGCGATGACACCCGTTGGGGACGGCAGGCATTTGCCGATAAACAAGGAGACGTGCTGGACGCAGACGCACTTCTGGGCCTTGCAGAAACCACGATCCTTGCGCCGTTGGACGCCCGCGCAAGGCTTGAGGTCGAGGCCGCTGCGCGCCAAGTCGCCACCGTCACGGCAATTGTGCCGCTGGCATTGGCAGATGTGTTTACCGCCCTTATGGCCAATATGCGAATGATCCGACGTATTGCTGAAATCTACGAAGGACGCGCAGGTACACTGGGAACTTGGCGGCTGACCAAACAGGTTTTGTCGCATTTGGTTGCAACGGGGGCCGTCGCCGTGGGGGACGATCTGATTGGGTCGGTCGCGGGCGGCGGTGTGCTGTCCAAAGTGTCGCGTCGTTTTGGCGAAGGTGTCATAAACGGCGCGCTCACCGCCCGCGTTGGCGTCGCCGCCATGGAGGTTTGCCGCCCACTTTCTTTTACCGTTGAACGCAAACCGTCCGTCACCAGCCTGGTGAAGCGCAGCCTGACAGGCCTGTTCGGACTGACATCAAAAGATCACTGATCGGCCAGATACGCCGTTAAAATGTCCAACGCCGCCTGCAAATCTGTTTTGTGGATCATCTCTGTGACCGTGTGAATATAGCGCGTGCCAACGACGATCCCGACAGCCCGCGCACCTGCTGCTGCCTGTTGTGCGGCGGCCCCGTCTTGGCCGCCGGCGGCCAGCATCGTGCGTTGATAGGGGATGTCATTCTTGATCGCGAGTGTTTCAATCTCGCGCACCAATGCCTTGTCCGCGATGAAGCTACTGTCGCGCACATGTAACCCGAATCCTTTGCCTTGAACTGTTGTCGCGTCCTTGTCGGGCACGCCGGGCGTGTCGCAGGCCAGCGTGGTGTCGATGCCAATGCCGATGTCTGGCTGTACCTTGAACGCCGACGTTCGCGCCCCGCGCAGCCCGACTTCTTCTTGTGTCGTGAACACCACGTGAATCTCCGCTCCGCGCCCTTTTGAGCCGAGCTTTTTCATCATCTCAATGCCGAGCCAGCACGCGATCCGATTGTCGAGCGCTTTAGACACAAACTTGTCGCCGATTTCGATGAACGGTTCATCCATCACCACAAAATCGCCGACTTTGATGACGTCCTTGGCGGCCTCGCCCAAGCCGAGATCAACGTAGAACTCCCCGACCTCAGGAATCTTTTTGCGATCCTCAGCCGATGAAATGTGGATCGGTTTGCCGCCCGGGTTCATCACGCCCTTGAAGTCGCCATCTTCGGTGCACACCAGCACGCGGCGCGAGAACAGATTGCGCGGATCAAAGCCGCCGACAGGCTGCAAGTACAGATACCCTTTGTCGCTGATATGGCTGACAAGAAAGCCGATTTCGTCCATGTGGCACAGCAACATGATCTTCGGCGCGTCCGGTTTGTCGGCGTCACGGCGACATAGGAGCGATCCCATCGGATCGACTGTGACCTCGTCAAACAGGCCGTCAATCTCGCTCATGATCAACTTGCGCACGCGGTCTTCATGGCCCGGCACACCTGGCATTTCACACAGTTGACGGAGAAGTTCGGCGTTCATTTTAGACATTGGGGCGTCCTTTCGGGGCGGGGTTGCCCAAAGACTGATCCAGTGGCCATCCCGATGCAAGGGGCGGATCAAAGGTTAAAAAGGGGCTGACCTTCCGTGCTTATCCCCTGATTTTTGCGCCACACCACCGCTTATCCCCAAGAAAATGCTTTACAGGAGGGGGGGTAAAAAGCGACGATATCTAGTGAGGAGGGGGCTATGTATCCTTTCTGATTGAGCAGGATACCAGATATAGCCTCTGTCAAGGCGGTCTGGTTTGGACAGGAGGGTTCACGAATGGTACTCGCAGAAAGTTTTGAGTTCACGGATGATATCCACCCGATTGATCTGGTGGAACATATTGCAGAACACCACGCGTGGGAGTTTGATCGCATCCACGACGACCAGATTGCATTTGCCGTGGAAGGCCAATGGCGTACCTATGCGATCACGCTGGCGTGGTCGGCCTATGATCAAACCCTGCGCCTGATCTGCACGTTTGAAATGGAACCACCGGCTGAGCGTATGGCCGAGCTTTATGAATGTCTGAACCTGACCAATGACATGTGTTGGGCGGGCGCGTTTACATTCTGGGCCGATCAAAAGCTGATGGTGTATCGCTATGGTCTTGTCCTCGCGGGTGAACAGGTTGCGGGACCCGAACAGATTGACACGATGATCAACGCGGCTGTGCTCAGCGCTGAGCGTTTTTATCCGGCGTTCCAATTGGTCACATGGGCCGAACGCACGCCCAAAGACGCCATTCAGGTCGCCATCGCAGAAGCCTACGGGCGCGCATAACTGCGCATGTGAAATAGGCGGTCCCAACCGCTTGAACCCTTGCTTTGTGCGCCCTACGATCCGGCGCAACAAAGCGAGGGTTTTTTCATGTCGATGGCAGCAATAGAACAACGTGGCATGGTCCTTTTGGGCTGTGGTAAGATGGGGTCGGCGATGCTGGCGGGATGGTTGTCGGGCGGCTTGTCCCCCACAGCCATCTGGGTCTTGGACCCATACCCGAGCGATTGGTTGCGCGGCACGGGCGTGCATGTGAACGACGGCGTGCCCGCCAACCCCGCCATCGCGTTGATCGCGGTGAAACCACAAATGATGGGGGACGCGCTGCCGTCGATGGCAGCCCTTGGCAATGCATCAACCGTGTTCTTGTCCATCGCTGCGGGCACACCTATTTCTGCGTTTGAGACTGCGCTGGGCGCTGATAGCCCGATTATCCGCGCCATGCCCAACACCCCCGCCGCGATTGGGCGTGGGATCACGGCCATCGTCGGTAACGCCAACGCGACAGCGGCGCATATGGACATGGCGGACGCCTTGCTGCGCGCCGTTGGTCAGGTCGTGCGGCTTGAGGACGAACACCAGATTGACGCGGTGACTGGCGTCAGCGGATCGGGCCCAGCCTATGTATTTCATCTGATTGAAACCTTGGCGGCGGCTGGCGTGGCCGAAGGCTTGCCCGCAGATTTGGCAATGAAACTGGCCAAAGCCACAGTCGGTGGTGCTGGGCAATTGGCCGAAGACGCAGATGAAGACCCCAGCCAATTGCGCGTCAACGTCACATCGCCAAACGGCACGACCCATGCGGCGTTGCAGGTGCTGATGGACGAGAAAACTGGATTTCCGCCCTTGCTGCGCCGCGCCGTCAAGGCAGCAGCCGATCGCGGGCGGGAATTGGGCAAATGAGCGCTATTACTTTTGATGATTTCCTCAAGGTAGACATCCGCGTTGGCCGAGTCGTGCGCGCCGAAGCGTTTCCAGAAGCCCGCAAACCCGCGATTAAAATGTGGATCGATTTCGGGGCTGAAATTGGTGAACGCAAAACCTCAGCCCAGATCACAGACCACTACACCGCGGGCGATTTGATCGGGCGGCAGGTCATCGGCGTCGTCAATTTTCCGCCCCGCCAGATCGGCCCATTCATGTCAGAAGTGTTGGTGCTGGGCGCCCATGATGCAACCGGCGTGATCCTGATCGCGCCTGACAAAGAAGTCCCCCTAGGAGAACGCATGTGCTGAAAAAACTTCTGATAACGCGGCCCATTGCAGCCCCGGTTCTGGTGCAAGCCAAGGCGATATTTGACGTGACTGTGCACGCAGGCGGTAAGCTGTCTGTCACGCAGGCAGCACAGGCGCTGGCACAGTTTGATGCGATCCTGCCGACCTTGGGCGATGGGTTCACAGCTGACGCATTTGTCGGTGAAATACGATGTAAGATGATTGGCAACTTCGGTGTCGGCTATAATCATATCGACGTGGATGCGGCAGCGAAAGCTGGCGTAATCGTATCCAATACCCCGGACGTCTTGACCGATGCGACGGCGGACATTGCGCTGACGTTGTTGCTGGCGACAGCGCGTCGCGCAGGCGAAGGCGAACGGTTCGTGCGATCTGGCAAATGGGGTGGCTTTGATGGTGGCGGCATAATGGGCACCCATGTGACGGGCAAGACGCTGGGTGTGATCGGCATGGGGCGGATCGGGCACGCGATTGCGGCGCGGTGTCATTACGGGTTTGGCATGGACGTGGTGTTTCACAACCGATCGCCCAAAGTCGTGCCCGTTCCTGCGCGGCAATTGGATGGGCTGCATGACGTTATGGCAGCGGCGGACTTTGTCGTTGTGGCGACCCCAGGCGGGGCAGGGACGACCAAGTTGATTGATGCGGCGGCGTTGGCCGCAATGAAACCCACGGGAATATTCATCAACATTTCACGCGGCGAAGTCGTGGACGAAGACGCGTTGATCGCGGCCTTGGAAACCCGCCAGATCGCGGGCGCGGGGCTTGATGTGTATGAAAACGAACCCCATGTCCCGTCGCGCCTGCTGGCCTTGGAGAGCTGCGTTTTACTGCCCCATCTTGGATCAGCGACACAAGAAACCCGTCAGGCGATGGCGCAGATGGCGCTGGATAATATCATCGCTTGGGCCGACGGGGGGGACCCACCACAGCGGGTGAACTAGCGCGTCCTAAACCAGTGTGGCGTCACCGTCGTCAACGGCCTCGCGCCAATGGCGACGGCACAGGCTGACGTAGGTTTCATTGCCGCCGATCTGCACTTGATTGCCACCCGTCACGACGTCGCCGTTGCCGTCTTTGCGCACGACCATCGTGGCTTTCTTGCCGCAAAAACAGATGGTTCTGATCTCGCGCATTTCATCCGCAAGCGCGAGGAGCGTGGCTGATCCCGGGAACAGCTCCCCCATGAAATCAACGCGCAGCCCGTAGGTCATAACCGGTAATCCAAGGTCATCGACCGCGCGCGCCAATTGCCAGACCTGATCAGTGCTGAGGAATTGCGCCTCGTCGATGAACACGCAGGCACAGGGCCCTGCTGCCATGCGCTGTTCTATCTTGCGAAACAAATCATCGTTGCGCGCAAATGTATCTGCTGGCTCTCCGATGCCGATCCGGCTTGCGATGCGTCCTGCCCCTGCGCGATTGTCAAATTGCGCGGTCAACAAATAGGTCTGCATGCCGCGTTCTGCGTAATTATGCGCGGCCTGCAACAGCACCGTCGATTTGCCAGCGTTCATCGTCGAATAGTTGAAATAGAGCTTTGCCATAATTTGGGAAAATGCCCCGCCGCTGGCCCCGTTGCAAGGGCTCAGCGGCGGTTCACTGTGTTTCGTCCGTGAGTGGTGGGCTGCAAACAAGCCCTAACGAAACGGCGGACCAAGGATACCGAATTTTCAAATGGCGGACCATCTGACCTTGGATGGGGTTCGCGCCCTTAGCCCTACGATGTTGGGGACGTCAATCTCGGTGGTTTTCAGGTCTTTTCAACTTATCCTTGTGTCTATATCTGTGAAGGCTGGATGGGTTGGTTCATGGGAAATGATTAGGGTCATTCCCCGCACCGCCAAAATAGGGACGATACATATGGCCGGCATCGGCAGTTACCTAAAAAAACACACAGAAGCCTTGGTCAAGGACGTAGGGATTGAACCGGCGTGTCAACTGACCGGTAAGTCCAAGGCAACCTTGGGCAGGTACTATTCCGACTCCGAGGAACACTCGGACAGGTTCATGCCGGTGGACACGGTCGCACGGCTTGAAGCCGCGGCGAGTTATCCGCACGTCACATCCGCTTTGGCGGAACTGCATGGTGATACGCTCAACAAGAACAACTCGAACAAAGGCTCTGGCGGGGGGATCAATTCTGATGTGATCTCTCTCAGTCAACGGTTTGCGATGCTGATGGGCGAATACCAGATATCTATTGAAGACGGCGTCATTACCAACAATGAGGCCAAGCGCCTGCTGCGCGAAACGGTTGAATTGCAAAAAGTTCTGATCGACATGAAGCTGCATCATGAGGATGGAAATGACTGAAGGTACCCTCTCAGACATGCCTAATTTAGTACCTGATGCGCTGAAACCATTGGATATTCCTGCTTTGGTTGGGCCGAGTGAGCCGGACCATGCACCGCGGATATTGCTGCTTTATGGCTCTGTGCGCGAGACCAGTTATTCACGCGCGGCGGCCGAAGAGGGCGCGCGCGTGCTGCGCGCGTTGGGTTGTGACACCAAGACATTTAACCCAAGTGGGCTGCCTTTGCCTGACGATGCCCCCATCGATCATCCCAAAGTGGCAGAGCTTCGCGCGCTGGCATTGTGGTGCGAAGGCATGGTCTGGTCATCGCCCGAACGCCACGGCGCAATGACGGGAATTATGAAAACTCAGATCGATTGGCTGCCGTTATCACCCATCGGTGGCGTGCGCCCGACGCAGGGAAAAACGCTGGCAGTGATGCAGGTTTCCGGCGGGTCGCAGTCGTTTAACGCAGTTAACCAGATGCGCATTCTGGGGCGTTGGATGCGGATGGTGACGATCCCGAACCAGTCGTCGGTGCCGATGGCGTGGAAAGAATTCGAGGCCGGGCGAATGAAACCATCGCCGCTTTACAACCGGATCGTCGACGTGATGGAAGAGCTCGCGCGTTTCACGGTTATGACGCGTGGCCGCAAAGAGATGCTTGTGGATCGCTATTCCGAACGGGTCGAATCGCTCGAAGACGTCCACAAAAGGGTTAATTCCTAGATTATCTTTTTAAATCAACGGTATAATTGGAATTCCGCAGGCGGATACGGCCGAAAGGGCCAAGAATATCAGAGCAATCTTCATTTTTAAGCCTCGTATTCTTTTCGGATTAAGTGCGTTTCAGGTCATGCGTGTTCTAGAATGACGGATCCCACAGAGTAGCCTGCCCCGAAGGAGCAGATGAGTCCGACATCACCTTTAACCATGTCAGATGAATATTTCGCAAACGCAATGATCGATCCTGCAGAGGATGTGTTGGCGTAGTCTTGTAGAATATTGGGTTGCTCACCCGCCAACGGGTCGCGCTCCAAGACCTTTTTGCCGATATAATCGTTCATCGTCTTGTTGGCTTGGTGCAGCCAAAGGCGTTTGAGGTCAGTGGCTTGCAAGCTTTCATCGTCCATGTGATCGGCTATGTGTTTACTTTCCACAAACGGGATTAAAGCCACCGGCTTCCAGCCGGTCCGCTTTAGCGTAATGTACTATAATCTTCCCTCTCATTTTTAAGACCCCGCGAAGCGGTAAGGGTCTTAAAAATGAGAGGGAAGATTATGATCTATTCCACAGGAAGCCATACCAAATTTTATCACCGGTTTCACGTCGTCTGGACAACAAAATACCGATACAAAGTTATGCGCGGTGAGATGCGTGAGCGTATCCGTGAAATCATTATCCAAACATGCCAAGAACTTGGCGTGCATATTGAGAAGGGCGTATTGTCGACCGATCACGTCCACATGTTCATATCGGTCCCGCCTCAGATAGCATTGTCAAAGGTGATGATGCGGATCAAGGGACGCTCGTCTTATAAGATACAGCGCGAGTTTCCCGAACTGCGCAAACGGTACTGGGGCCAGCGGTTTTGGGCTCGCGGATTTTTCTCAACAACCAGCGGCAATGTCACTGACGCTGTCATACTTCAGTATCTTGAATTACATTCAAAAAGGGAACCTACCGGCGTCAGCCGGTAGTCGTTCAGTGACCAAGGGCAGGACTTCTTTAAATACTTTGCGCCCGTTTTGCATGAATTGCATGTCGCGGCGGTCGTCCATTTGATCGCGGC
This sequence comes from Octadecabacter arcticus 238, assembly GCF_000155735.2. GTDB lineage: Bacteria > Pseudomonadota > Alphaproteobacteria > Rhodobacterales > Rhodobacteraceae > Octadecabacter > Octadecabacter arcticus. The sequence goes on along the minus strand of NC_020908.1, from coordinate 3,591,473 downwards.
TGCGGCGCAGGAAGCCATTATTATTGCGGATATTGTTGGAAAACTGCGTCGCCAGCTTGGTGGATTTGATCTTGAAGTGGGGCGTTTGCAGGTCATCATCGCGTTCAATCAACAGGGCGGTGGCGACGTCACCAAAGATGAAATGGCAGTCGCGATCGCGCCATTCCAGATGGGCGGAACAAATTTCGGGGCAGACAACTAAGACGCTGGAAATGCTGCCGGATTTTATCATATCTGCCACCATTTGGATGCCGAACGTGGCGCTGGAACAGGCGACGTTCATGTCAAACGCGAAGCCGTCAATTTCGAGCAGTTTTTGAATTTCCACAGCGATCGCAGGATAGGCGCGTTCGTGGTTGGACGCGGCACAAATGACGGCGTCTATATCGTCGGCGGATTTACCGGCCTGCGCCATGGCCTGCAATGCGGCGTCCACGGCCATTTCCGCCATCAGGCTGGGGTCGCCGTCGCTGCGATCCGGCAACTTGGGATACATCCGCGCGGGGTCAAGAACGCCTTCTTTATCAAGAACATAACGACGCTCAATCCCTGAAGCGGCGAAGATAAATTCGCTTGATGAATGGGGTTTTGCCGCCATGGTCCCAGCCGCAATCGCGTCGGCATTTTTGGCGTTAAACAGGTCTGCATGAGCGTTAAAGGCCAACACCAATTCATCGTTTGTGATGGAGTGTTCGGGGGTGAAAACCCCTGATCCGGTGATGGCTGCATTGTACATATCTCGCCCCTTTTGGTTCGCATTTATGCAGGCATCGGGCGCAAAATTGCAAGCGGCACGCGGCGTACACAGACCATGCACCACCTGTACACAACCTGTATGTACAGGCGCAACGCGCGCTGGATCAGGGATTGGTTCAGATTTGGCCTGCATAATGCCCCGAGAGCAGGAGGTAGACATGCGCAAGATTGAACCGAAGACCATGACGAAGACCGAAAGGCTCCATTGGGGTTATGGCGTGGATGCCATCAAGAAGATGGAATATGAACTGATGGGGTATTTGCACGAATACAAAGCCCTGCCGCCCGCTTGGGACGAGATTTGGGAGGACGACGACCGCCGCGACCCCAAACGCACCCGCGTGACGATCCGGCTGGATGCTGATGTGGTGAAATTCTTTAAGGGGCTGGGGACGGGTATCAGACACGGATCAACCGCGTGCTGCGCGCCTATATGCATTTCTGGCTGGCGAAACTGATCGAGGGACCGGACACGATGGATTACGTGCTGCGCCCCGAAAAGGTGTTGGAAGAAGCGGGCGTGCGTCCGAAGTGGGGCGATGCCGCGGCGCATGAGGTGCGGTTTAGTCAGATGGCGGAGGCGAGGGAGAAGGCGAAAGACGTGCCCGCGAAGAAGGTGTTGGACGGTAAGCGGCCTTGGGTGACGAAGGATGATCCGTTTGGGGGGGAGAAGGGGCGGTGAGGGTTGAAGTGCAGCGAAGGTCCGCGTTGAGCGCTTTGTGTCGGATGCTGGGCTGCGCATGAATGGCTGCTCCCAACAGAGAGCCAAAACCTTCAACAACTGTTTGGGATTTGAACGGGGTTTTTGGTCGCGTAAATTGAGCTGGTTTTCGCATGTTCCAAAAACGAGCGTTTTTGAACGCCTGTCGAGTGTCAAAAATGCATATTGGATTTTGCTTTACGCAGCTAAAAAACTATTCTTGTAGCTGAATGTTACAACAAGGATAGGTCATGTCGTCTTTACAACTGCGTCAAAGATTCGAGATTACAATCAAATCTAAAGGTCAAAAATTGAAGCATGTTTGCGCAGCGCATGAAGAGGCTGAAGCCGTTGATCGCATAATGCGCACTTACAAGACACACAGTCCTGAGCTTGTAAGTGTGAAGCGGCTTGGCGTGTTGCCTGTGAAACTCAAACGTTAGCGTCGCTTTCCCAAAAAGAGCGTTTATTGAATGGTTCTAGCCGTTCCAAAAACGAGTATCCGTCTTGATCAAGCCCCCTTTGTCACCCAATTTCGATCTGCTTTGATGAGAGCGTTGGCGAGTTCGATGAGCTTTCGCATGAGTGCCGTTATGGCGACTTTGGGGGGCTTTCCTGCTTTGATCAGGGCTTGATACTTAGCCTTGAAGTCTGGGTTGTGTCGCATCGCTACCAAGGCCGGCATGTAGAGTGCATCCCTCACTATTTTCCGCCCACCCTGAATGAATGATTTCCCGCGCCATTGCCCCGATTGACGCGTCATCGGGGCTAGGCCAGTCAAACTGGCCACCTGCTTCCGGTCCATACTCCCGGTCTCGGGCATCTCTATCAAAATGGTGGCAGCACAGATAGCGCCGACGCCTGGAATGGAGCGGAGGATTTTCATCGAGTGCGCCAGTTTATCGCTGGAGTTTATCAAGCGTTCAATTTCAGCATTGATTTCAGCGATTTGCTTATCTACCTGAGCCAAACGGGCTTTGCTTTGGCGGCGCGTGATGGACAGGGTTTGAGTTTTCATTCGGCTCATGATGCCGGTTCTATCCTTGATCAATCCTGACCGAAATGAGCGTAACTCTTTCAGATCGTGTTGAATTTCAGCTGCTGGCTCATCCGGTTCTAATGCAAATGCATTCCCCATGTCTGCCAGCATTTTGGCATCAACAGCGTCTGTTTTTGCGCGCAAGCCTTGGGCTTGTGCAAACCGGCGCGCCTGCAAAGGGTTCACCTTTACCAATGGCAAATGTGCGCCCAAAGCGCGTTCAAGCCCGCTGTGATAGGCACCTGTTGCTTCATAAACAACGCGTGCCACTGCCGTCTTTGCGCAGAACCTGGAAAGCGCCTTAAATCCTGCAGGGCAATTGCTAAACGACATCGTCTTCCCGTCGCTTAGCCGGTGAATGTCCAAAGTGGCTTTGGAAATATCGATCCCAATGGTATCATCTGTCATCTTCGTCATATCCTATGCTTGTCCTAGAGGGCTTTGTGCCGCTCTGTATCCGTTCAGGCCTTTGGCGAAGGTGATGGTTGATCCTACTCGTTTACGGCCCTCAAAAACCAAGGGTTTGCCGATCCAACCACCACCACCGATCAGCACTCTAGAATGCTGATCGGTGGCTCTTGTTTCGCACAAAAGCTGGGATATTCATAAGACAAGGGTTTTTGGAACGGTGCCGAATGGCGGCTGTGCAGACAAAGCAATGGTTCAAAACTCATGTTTCAATTCCGGCTATACCCCTTAAACAGGGGCTGGCATGGGGTGCGTTCCCAGCGTCATTTGCCACAACATCTTTCGAAGAAGTGACGCTGACCCTAGATTTAATTTCACATATAATTTGGAAACGCAAAAATGACCCCATTTTTTCTTGATCGGCCAATCCAAGCAGTTAAAACGTGAAACCATGAGCGAATTTTGCGGCGACGCGAGAAAATAAGTTACCCGTTCCGCGTCGGCGTACTTGCTATTATGAAGAACGAGTCCCTAAATATAAAGGAATGGATTGAGCACTATCTCTGGCAAGGTATTGAACAGATTTATCTTATCGATAACGGCAGTACAGACTTGACACTTGATATTATCAGGCCTTGGGTCGAAAGTGGGCAAGTGAAGATAATATCTCTGACAAAGCCTGCGCGTCAACGTGAGCATTACATTACCGCACTGCGGAATTTTAAAATTTCTAAAGTATGTGAATGGCTTGTAATAGCGGACATTGATGAGTTTTGGTTCTGTAGAGACGGCAGAAAAATTTCAGATGTTCTTGGAAATATGGATTATCAGACTGAAATTATATACACTAGTTGGTCAGTTTTCGGTAGCAACGGCCATTTAAAGCATCCCGCAAGCGTTCGAACAGACTTTGTCATGCGACAGGAGAGAGCGCCAGCACGGGCTCGCGGTGAACAAAAATGGATCTGCCGCACGAAGGCGTTGAGACAAGAAAAGAATGTTGGCGTACACCAAATCAAAAACGCATGCTCAAGCAAGACGATTACTGATAACGACACCTTCCAACTGAACCACTACCAGATTCAAAGCGAGGAATTTTTTACTATACTCCTGCGCCTGAATTGACCTGACGATTTTGGGCCTGCGATTCACTTCGTCGCATGGCCAAAGGCGGTTCAGTCTGTATTTTGAGTTTATGAGCAAGCAATACAAAACAGTCTCCTTATCCGACGAGCAGCGCATAGCACTTGAAGCGCTTTGCCGCCGCCGCAAAGTTGACGCCCTTGTTTGGAAACGGGCGCGCGCGTTTCTTCTTTTGGACGCAGGAGAAGACGCCGGAACGGTTTGCCGGATTTTGGATATTGGCCCGACAGTTTTGACGGAGTGGCGATTTGCCTTTGCCGGTGCGGGACTATCGTTTTTCGGTCTGAAGGACTACAGCCAGCGTCAGGGTCATTTGTCCGTCGTGCAAGAGCAGGCGGTGAGAGCTTAGGCTCAAGTTTCAAATGCAACACTCAGAGCCCTTTGGGCATAGGATGTTGTGATGGACATACGAAGCAAGCACCTCAGCAGCGAGGACCGTGGCGTGATATTAGCCGAGCATAATAGGGGCAGCAGTCAGCGGTTGATCGGCCAGCTTTTGCATCGCCCGGCGAGCACGATCTGCCGTGAGCTGGCGCGAGGTCGGCAGGAAGACGGCAGCTATTGCCCGCAAGCGGCGCGGCAGGCCTATGATGCCCGGCGTGCGCGCTGCCGCCGCGAGCGCAAGCTTGTGGAGGGGAGCGATCTTTATCGTTTTGTTCATGGCAAGCTCGTACATCTGCACTGGTCGCCTGAGCAGATTGCGCAGAGACTGCGTCTCATGAAGCCTGATGATCCATCCGCCCATGTGAGCCATGAGACCATCTATGCCGCGATTTACGCGCAGCCACGTGGTGGGCTGAAGGCGGCGATGATCGAGGCGTTGCGTCAAGCGAAGCCTAAGCGTGGGCTCAAGCGCAGGACAGCGGCGGGCAGTGCTATGGTCTCGGAATCATTGCGCATTATCAATCGCCCTGAAGAGATCGAAGCGCGACTGGTACCAGGCCATTGGGAGGGCGACCTCATCAAGGGCGCATTCAATCGCTCGTCAGTGGGGACCTTGGTTGAGCGCAAGACACGCTTTGTCATTCTTTGCAAAATGGACGGCAATGGGGCCGAGGCCGCGCTCGACAGCTTCACCCGCCAGATGAGACGACTACCCGCTGCTTTGCGCAAGAGCATGACCTACGACCGCGGCTCCGAAATGGCCTGCCACCCCGAACTCGCCAGACGGTTGAAGATCGATATCTGGTTCTGCGATCCGCATGCGCCTTGGCAGCGTGGCAGCAACGAGAACACCAACGGACTGCTGCGTCAGTACATGCCCAAAGGAACTGACCTGAACGGTGCAAGCCAAACATGGCTGAACGACGTTGCAAACCTGATGAACAACCGCCCGAGAAAAACTCTCGGTTGGAGAACACCCGCTGAAGCCATGGCCGACGAAATCGCGGCCTTCAAATCAACCGTTGCACTTGATGTTTGAATCCAAGGAGCCCATTTCACCGCGCAGCCTGCCCGCAATGCCGATGAGGTCTGTGCCTATGTTCTAGCCGAGTGCGACCAAAACTACAGCACGTCGGGAGCCGCCAAGCTGATGCGCCGCCTGGGGTTCGCGTATAAGAAACCACAATTGCTGCCTGCACAGGCCGATGAAGCCAAGCAGGCTGCGTTTATTGCCAAATATGAGGCCCTGATGAACGGGTTGGCCGCAGATGAGATGGTTGTCTTTTCGGACGCTGTCCACCCCGAACACCAGAGCCGCCCCGCCCATGGTTGGTTCCCCAAGGGACAAAAGACGGCCCTGAAGGCGACATCAGGGCGCAAGCGGCTCAACATTCAGGGCGCGCTTGACCTTGAGACTTTCCAGTTCACCTTTGTGGAAGGCGAGAAGATCAATGCCCAGACAACCCGACAGATGCTGGAAAAGTTGGAACGCAACAACCAAACCAAGACGGCCATCCACGTCTTTGTCGACAATGCCCGCTATCATCATGCCAAGATACTACAGCCATGGCTGGACAGCCCAGAACGTCGGGTGAAGTTGCATTTCTTGCCAGCATATGCCCCGCACCTCAACCCGATCGAGCGTCTTTGGGGTGTTATGCACAAATGGGTCACCCACAATCGGCACTATGCAACGTTCAACCAATTCACAGAGGCCATTTTCGACTTCTTCCGCAAGACCCTGCCAGAAAAATGGCCAGAGTTCCGCGACACCGTCACCGACAACTTCCGCGTCATATCGCTCAAGGAATACAAAGTGATTTGAGGGGAAAACCTCAGGTCAATTCAGGCGCGGGAGTATACTTCAAAAATGACGCGGGGCGACGCAGCCAAAAGTAAATGGAACGATATGCGGACGATGGAGTATTTTAACTCGATTGATCGCCTTGCAACGATTGAAGATCGAGTGCTTGAAAATATGGTAATTCATTCGAGGTAGGAGTAGAAAAATATGGCTGCTTTCACAATTTAATCTTGATTTCTAAGTTTTCGTCTGTTGCTCTGATTAAAAACAATGCCCCTGAACAATATAAGCTCTTTGCCGACTTTCGCTGCACTTGCACAGATCGTTCAAAAACGACCGTTTGCTGAACGCTCGGCGAGAGACACTCGCGCCAAGCAAATATTTTTAGATCGCAAAGTCGATTAGAGATTTTCCTGCTGAGAGCTCATCCTTAATCCAATTAGGCTGTCTACCACGCCCGCTCCAAGTGAGCGATGAATCTTCCGGATGCTTGTACTTGGCGGGCGAAGCAACTTTAGCTTTCTTGCCACTCGTAAAATCCGCCAGCTTGTACCCATGCTTTTGCGCAACCGCCTCTAACTCTGCAATGACGCCTGCACGTTTACGATCTTCAAAGCTTGCGACCGCTTTAGTTGCATCTTTTTGCAATTGCTTTAGTTCTTTGATTGACAGATTTTCCAAGTCAGGTTTCGTCATAAGTTAAACTTTCTATCTAAGTATTTGGCTCTCAGCTATCGTTTTTGAGTTTTAGCGGCAACAGCAAATGGTGAGTAACACCGTTTCCAGTCCACTCGAAAAAAAACCACCGTTTGTGAACCACCCATCCAGTGCCAAAAACGACCGTTTGTTGAACGCTTGGTTTTCTGGAAGCAGCTATTGGCGCGAGTGCAGCGCATTAACGCTTTGTCCGCTGAGCGAGTTTTTGAGACCTACCCCTGCAAGGCCCTAACTTTCACATCGCCCTGAACCTTTGCCTTCATCGCCAATGCCGCCGCGTGGCTACCGCTTAATGTCGTATAATACGGGATGCGGTCGTTGAGGGCGACGGCGCGGATGGATCGGCTGTCTTCAACCGCTGCCGTGCCTTCGGTGGAGTTGAAGACCAGTGCGATTTCGCCGTCTTTGAGCAGGTCGGCGACGGTGCGTCCGCCCTCATAGACCTTGTTGACGCGTTCGGTTTTGATGCCTTGCGCCTCAAGCCAGTCGGCGGTGCCTTTGGTGGCGCAGATGGTCATGCCAAGGTCGGTGACGATCTGTGCGGCTTCCAGCAATTGCGGGGTTTTGTCGCTGTCTTTGATGGAAAAGAACACGCGGCCCGATGTGGGCAGATCAACGCCTGCACCCATTTGCGCCTTGAGGAAGGCGCGATCAAAGCTGCGTGCCCAGCCCATGACTTCGCCGGTTGAGCGCATTTCAGGGCCAAGGATTGTGTCGACACCGGGAAAGCGGTTGAATGGCAAAACCGCTTCTTTAACCGAAAACCACGGGGTTTTCGGGTTGGCGAGGGTGAACGGGTTGCCAAGCGGCATGATGTCCATCGGGTTTTCGGCGGGCGCGTAAGGGGCGCGGTGCGGGAAGTTGGACAGCGGTTCACCGGCCATCAGGCGGGCGGCGATGGACGCGATGGCGGAGTCCGTGGCCTTGGCGACAAACGGCACGGTGCGGCTGGCGCGTGGGTTTACCTCAATCAGATAGACCTCTTCGACACCGTCTTCGTTGGCTTTGACGGCGAATTGCACGTTCATCAAGCCGATGACCTTGAGGGCAAGGGCCAGCGCGTTGGTCTGGCGGGTGATTTCGGCGATAATGTCATCGGACAGTGTGTGGGGCGGTAGGGAACAGGCGGAATCACCCGAATGCACGCCGGCTTCTTCGATGTGCTGCATGATGCCCGCGACGTGGGTGAATTCCCCGTCTGACAGGCAATCGACATCAACTTCGATTGCGCCGGACAGGTAACTGTCGAGCAACACGGGGCTGTCCCCTGACACAACCACGGCGGACGTGATGTAGCGTTTCAGCTGGCTCACGTCGCGCACGATTTCCATGGCGCGGCCACCGAGAACGTAGGACGGGCGGATGACCAGCGGGAAGCCGATGCTTTCAGCGATCTCAAGGGCTTGTTCGTCCGTGGATGCGATTCCGTTGTGCGGTTGTTTCAGGCCAAGGTCATTGACCAGCGCCTGAAAGCGTTCGCGGTCTTCGGCCCAATCAATACTGTCGGGTGAGGTGCCGAGGATCGGGATGCCTTCGTCTTGCAGGGCTTGTGCGATCTTGAGCGGGGTCTGGCCGCCGAACTGCACAATGACGCCGTGCAGGGTGCCGTTGGATTGTTCAACGCGCAGGATTTCCATCACGTGTTCGAACGTCAATGGTTCAAAATACAACCGGTCCGACGTGTCATAGTCGGTCGACACAGTTTCAGGGTTGCAGTTGATCATGATGGTTTCGTAGCCCTGATCGGTGAGGGCGTAACACGCGTGGCAGCAGCAGTAATCAAATTCGATGCCTTGGCCGATGCGGTTCGGGCCACCGCCAAGGATCACGACCTTTTTGCGATCCGACGGGCGCGCTTCGCACTCAACCTCGCCCATCATCGGGGCTTCGTAGGTGGAATACATATAAGGTGTCTGGGCTTCGAATTCGGCGGCGCAGGTGTCGATCCGTTTGAAGCAGGCGACGACGCCGAGGTTGATGCGCGCACGGCGCACATTGGACTCAAAGCGCCCCGACAAGGTCGCGAGGCGGGCGTCGGTGAAGCCAAGCATTTTGAGTTCGCGCAGCCCGTGTTCGTTGGTCGGCAACCCGTTCTTTTTCACGACGGCCTCGGCGTCGATGATTTCGCGGATCCGTGCGAGGAACCATGGATCAAACGAGGTGACGGCGTTTATGTCAACGTCTGACAGCCCGTGGCGCATGGCCTGCGCGATGACGCGAATACGGTCGGGGGTCTGTTTGGCCAATGCTTTGGTGATCGCGGCGACGCCGGAAACGGGGTCAGTTGCGCCCTCAATTTCGATGTCATCAAAACCCGTCAGGCCGGTTTCCATCGACGCCAGCGCCTTTTGCATGGATTCGTGGAATGTTCGGCCAATGGCCATTGCTTCGCCGACGGATTTCATCGCCGTGGTCAGGTAAGGTTCGGAGCCGGGGAATTTTTCAAACGCAAAGCGCGGGATTTTTGTGACGACATAGTCGATGGAAGGTTCAAATGACGCGGGCGTGGTGCCGGTGATGTCGTTGTCGAGTTCATCAAGCGTATATCCAACGGCGAGCTTTGCGGCGATCTTGGCAATCGGGAAACCTGTGGCCTTTGATGCCAGCGCGGATGAGCGCGACACGCGGGGGTTCATCTCAATCACGACCATGCGCCCGTCAGCTGGGTTCACGGCCCATTGCACATTCGAGCCACCGGTTTCTACGCCGATTTCGCGCAACACATTGATCGAATGGGTGCGCATCAGTTGGTATTCTTTGTCGGTCAGCGTAAGCGCCGGGGCGACGGTGATGGAATCCCCGGTGTGCACGCCCATGGGATCGATGTTTTCGATGGCACAGACAATGATGGCGTTGTCGGCGGTGTCGCGCACGACTTCCATCTCAAACTCTTTCCAACCCAGCAACGACTGGTCGACCAGAATTTGCGCCACAGGGGACGCTTCCATTCCAGTGCGGCAGAAATGTTCGTATTCAGCGCGATTGTACGCCACGCCGCCGCCGGTGCCGCCCATGGTAAAGGCGGGGCGGATGATCGCTGGCAGCCCAATCTCTTCGAGCGCTTCGAGAGCGATGGCGATGCCTGCGGGAATGTCGAATTTATCCGTCACGCGGGGTGCGTTTTTGTCTTTGGTCGGGGCGGTGACGATCGTGGCTTTCGGGTTCTCGATGCCAAGGCGATCCATGGCCTCGCGAAACAGCTGGCGGTCTTCTGCCATCTCAATCGCTTTGCGTTTCGCGCCAATCATTTCCACGCCGAGAAGTGCGAGGATGGATTTGTCGGCGGCATCTGCACCAAATTCCGCAATCAAAGCGTCAAAATCAGCGCCGGTAAAGAGTTGTGAGATCGTCATTTCATCCAAAGCCAGCGACGTGTTCAGGCCGGTTTGCCCGCCCATGGTTGGCAGCAACGCGTCAGGGCGTTCTTTGAGGATGATTTTGGCGACCACGGCAGGGGTGATCGGTTCGATATAAGTGGCGTCCGCCATGTTGGGATCGGTCATGATCGTGGCAGGGTTCGAGTTGACCAGAACCACACGATACCCTTCTTCGCGCAGCGCCTTACAAGCTTGTGCGCCGGAGTAGTCAAATTCGCAGGCTTGGCCGATAACGATAGGGCCCGCACCAATAATCATGATTGATTGGATATCGGTTCTCTTTGGCATGGTGGCGCCCCCTATGTACAAATCTTTGCGGGTTATAGGCGCGGGGCGTGCGGGTGCAAGGGGGAGTCTGGGGCCAATAGCTGTTTAACGTAGGTTTTTGGCTGGATCGCGTGGGGGCAATTGGCCCTAAACACTTGACTTCCGACGCACCGCGCGGTGTATCGACGCGACCGATTTATCCGAAGTTAGGAAACCCCATGCACGCCTATCGCAGCCACACTTGCGCCGATCTGAACAAGGAAAACGTGGGCGATACTGTTCGTCTGTCCGGCTGGGTGCACCGTGTGCGTGACCACGGCGGGTTGTTGTTCATTGATTTGCGCGACCATTACGGCATCACGCAAGTCATGGCAGACCCCGACAGCCCCGTTTTTAGCGACATCGAAAAGGTGCGCAACGAATGGTGTATCCGCATTGATGGCGAAGTGAAGGCGCGTGACGCGAGCCTTGTGAACGACAAGCTGCCCACCGGCGAGATTGAGGTGTTCATTCGGGACATTGAAGTTCTGGGTGCTGCTGCAGAACTGCCGTTGATGGTGTTTGGTGATCAGGAATATCCGGAAGAAACCCGTCTGAAATACCGTTACCTCGACCTGCGCCGCGAGAAGATGCAGAAAAACATGAAACTGCGCAGTGACGTTGTGTCGTCCATGCGCAAGCGGATGTGGGACAAGGGGTTCCGCGAATTCCAGACGCCGATTATCACGTCGTCCAGCCCTGAAGGCGCGCGCGATTTCTTGATCCCGTCACGCCTGCACCCCGGTAAATTCTACGCGCTGCCGCAGGCACCACAGCAGTTCAAACAGCTGATCATGGTCAGTGGCTATGACAAGTATTTCCAGATTGCGCCCTGTTTCAGGGACGAAGACCCGCGCGCGGACCGATCCCCGACAGATTTCTACCAGCTTGACCTGGAGATGTCGTTCGTTGAGCAGCAGGACGTGTTCGACACAATCCAGCCCGTCATCACCGGCATCTTTGAGGAATTCGGCAAGGGTCGCAAAGTTGACCAGATGTGGGAACAAATTTCCTACCGTGACGCAGCCCTTTGGTATGGCAGCGACAAGCCGGACCTGCGCAACCCGATCAAGATGCAGGTCGTGTCCGAGCATTTCCGCGGGTCAGGCTTTGCGATTTTCGCCAAGCTGCTTGAGCAGGACGGAACCGAAGTGCGCGCCATTCCGGCACCGAAAGGGCCGAACGGACAGCCTGTCGGACGCAAATTTTGTGACCGGATGAATGCGTTTGCACAAAAAGAAGGTCTGCCCGGCATGGGGTACATCTTCTGGCGTGAAGTGAAAAACCTAGAATGGCATCCTCAAGTATTGGGAACAATTCTCGGCTGGATTGAAATGGGTGCGTGCGAAAATCTTACGGCCGAAGCTATTCTTGGTGGAGTGAACGCAAAAGATGGAGAGCTATTCCAATCAATTGTCGACCTAATCAATAATGGTGATGGATTGGATCTCAAACGAGCCAAAGAATTAGCCTCTGCGACTTATGGACCTGAGTTTGTATGTGAAGCGGCTGGTCCACTGGCCAAGAACATCGGGCCAGAGCGCACGGAAGCGATCCGTCAGCAATTGGGATTGACCGTCGGCGATGCGGCGTTCTTCCTTGGTGGTAAGCCGAAAACGTTTGAAACCGTGGCGGGCAAAGCGCGGGCTGTCATTGGCGATGAGCTGGGCCTGACCGATCTGAACCGTTTTGCGTTCGTGTGGATCGTCGATTTCCCGATCTACGAGCGCGACGCTGAAACTGGTAAAATCGACTTTGAACACAACCCGTTCTCCATGCCCCAAGGCGGGATGGCCGCACTTGATGGCAAGCCAGAGGACGTGTTGGGGTTCCAATATGATCTTGCGTGCAACGGCTATGAATTGGTGTCTGGCGCGATCCGGAACCACCGCCCCGAGATTATGTTCAAGGCGTTCGAAATTGCGGGCTACGGCAAAGACGAGGTCGAAAAGCGGTTTGGCGGCATGGTTAACGCGTTCCAATACGGCGCCCCGCCCCACGGTGGCTGTGCCGCAGGTGTGGATCGGATCGTGATGCTGTTGGCGGATGCGGACAACCTGCGCGACGTCATCATGTTCCCGATGAACCAACGGGCAGAAGACTTGATGATGTCGGCCCCGTCCGAGCCGCAGAACGAACAGATGCGCGAATTGCGTTTGCGGGTTATTCCGGCTGACGATTAATTTGACGGTGATATGACTTGAAACGGGCGGGGTTCACTCCGCCCGCTTTGCGTTTCACGGCCGTCTTGGCTGTTTTGATGCGAATTGTGCGCGGTTTTATTCCGACGTGTGCGAAAAACCCGCACATGGGCGCAGCAGACCCATATAACAGGCGTAGCTGTAACACGGAGTTTTCGACGTGCCATTCGATCCGACAATCGCCGCGATCCGTTTCGGGATGGGCCTGCCACCGACCATCGCACCGCCCGCGTCGGTGGACGATATGCTGACGCGATTGGCGGGGTCCGACGAAATTGGTGCGGCGATCCCGATTCCGACGTTTTCAATAGCCCAGCCGTCGCCTGAGGATTTTCGCATTGCTACGCGCGCCCGAAACGCGGTGCGCGGCACTGACGCAGAGGCGGCGGCAGAAGACGTTCGCGACGCATTGCGGTCCGACTCTCGCGAAGCGGTGGCAGAACACATGAAGGCAAGTATTGCCCGCGCGGTCTATACACACGACGGGTTTCGTGAACGTTTGGCGCTGTTTTGCGCAGACCATTTTACAGTTCGCGCAACAGCCGCAATCCGGCGCCATCTTGTGTCGCCTTATATCGAAGAGGCGATCCGTCCGCATGTGGCGGGGCGGTTCGCGGATATGTTGGTGGCGGTGGTGGGCAGCCCGATGATGATTGTCTACCTTGATCAGAACCGATCCATGGGGCCAAACAGCCGATCTGCGTTGCGACGCGATGGTGGCCTGAACGAAAACCTGGCGCGCGAAGTTTTGGAACTGCACACGTTGGGTGTCGGCGGGGCCTATACACAAGACGATGTGCGCCAATTTGCGGAGCTGCTGACAGGCGTGACCGCCAACGCGCAGCGGGGCGGATTTTTTCAGGAAAATCGGGCCGAACCCGGTTCAGAAACAGTCTTAGGCGTCACATATGGCGGTGATGAAGACTCTCTTGATCATGTGAACGCGGCCCTGCGCGACATTGCGATGCACCCTGATACGGCGCGGCATCTGGCGCAAAAGCTGGCGGTGCATTTTATTGGACCCGACCCGGAAAACGCGCTGGTTGTGGCGATGGCCGCGCGATATTTAGCCACGGACGGAACGCTTTTCGCAATGTACGAGGTGTTGTTGGCGGATGAGGCTGCGTGGTCGCCTGTCGCAAAAAAGGTCAAGCAACCGTTCGAATTTATTGCGTCTTCCATGCGCGCACTTGGTGTCCCACAGGCGGCTATTCTGGCCGCGTCGCTGCAACAGGTGCGCCGTTGGGGGCTGCGCCCGCTCGGTGTCATGGGGCAAACTTGGCAAAACCCAGTGGGGCCGGACGGTTGGCCGGAAGACGACGAAAACTGGATTACACCACAGGGAATGGCGGGGCGTATAACGTGGTCAATGCAAGCGCCGCAGGAAATGCTGGAAACGCTGCCGGATCCGAGTGACTTTGTGTATCGGGCGCTGGGCCCGAACCCGCCGGAGGCTGTGATTTTTGCCGCCAATGCAGCCGAGACCGTGAAAGACGGGATCGGCATTGTGCTGGCGTCCGCCGCGTTCCAGAGGAGATAAGTGATGGATCGTAGACGTTTCCTGATGAGTGGTGCAGCGCTTGGGTGTTCTGCCGCCGCGTCGCCGTTTATCACCCCTGTCGCCATGGCCGCAGCGCCATGGGACACGCGGTTGGTCGTCATAATCTTGCGCGGCGCGATGGACGGGTTGGACGTGATCCAGCCCTACGGCGACGCGGCTCTGGCTGGATTGCGCCCGACGCTCCTGACAGGTGAGGCAGGCGGCGCTACAGATCTGGACGGGTTTTACGCGCTGCACCCGCATTTCTCACCGCTACGCCCGTTGTGGGAGGCCGGTGAATTTGGCGCGGTTCATGCCGTGTCCACGCCGTATCGCAACAGACGTAGTCATTTTGACGGGCAGGATATCCTTGAAGCGGGACTGTCGGGGGCAACGCAGGGACGTCTGCGCGATGGGTGGCTGAACCGGATGTTGCAGGTTGTTCCAGGTCTGGAACCCGAAGTTGCGTTCGCCATCGGTCGCGAACAGATGTTGGTGTTGAGCGGAGACGCACCCGCATCGCGCTGGTCGCCGGATGCACGGCTGTTGATTTCGCCAAACGCGCGCGCCTTGTTGAATGTCGTGCATCATGACGATCCGTTGTTTCGGGACGCATCTGCTGATGCCATTGATATCGCCAAACAAATATCCTTGCAGGCTGACCTCGCAGAGGAAACGGACGCGATGATGGCCGCCAATCCGATGATGGAATCCGTGCCGCGCAATGGTGAACACGTAAAAATCGCGGAATTCGCGGCGTCGCGGCTGCGGGCGGATACGCGGATCGCGTCGTTTTCGATCAACGGTTGGGACACCCATGCACGACAGGAAAATGCGCTGCGGCGCAGCGCTGACAAGTTGAACGACACGATTTTGACGCTGCGGGCTGGCTTGGGGCCGGTTTGGGACAAAACCGCTGTGCTGTGTATGACGGAATTTGGCCGCACCGCGCGTGAAAATGGCAGCAAAGGCACGGATCACGGCACGGGCGGTGCAATGCTGTATGCAGGTGGTGCGCTGCGCGGTGGGCAGATCATTGGTGATTGGCCTGGGTTGGGCGACGGCGATCTGTATGACGGCCGCGATTTACTGCCGACGCGCGATGTGCGCGCCCACGCGGCATGGGTGATGCGTGGTTTGATTGGGCTGGACCGTTCGGTCTTGGAACAGTCGATTTTTCCCGGCCTCGACCTTGGGTCGGATCCGGGTCTGGTGTTGTAAGCTGCGAGAAATGGCTGGGGATGAGGCGGGCATGCTGACGGACGCGATCACAGCGGCACCGAGCAGCAGGATACCAGCGGTTAAAACCATCCAGTCCAGCGTCGCGTTTCCGTCTTCTTGGGTCCAGAACTTTTAACGAAGCGTTCCATCGTACTCATTCCCTCTTGTGGCTGGTCATCTTAGCAACGACGTATGGCGTGAAATTGGGGCAGCAATCTGGCAGACTGGCGGCGGGTTTGGGTGCATTCGGGGGCATTAAATGGACACGACCACACGGCCAATTGGCCCGATTGTTGACTTTGACGGGGCAAAATTTCCCGATGGGCGCACGCTTGTCGGGGCGCATGTGCGGCTTGAGAAGATTGATCCTGCACGCCACGGCGCGGCCCTTTGGGCGCAGATGGCGGGGCAGGACGCGCTTTGGGATTATCTGTATGAAGAACCACCAGTGGACGAGGCCGAGTTTCTGGCGGTGGTCACGCAGTATGCCAATCGAGCGGATTGGCTGGGCTATGCGGTCTGCCTGCCGGACGGGGCTATTGTGGGCTACGCCTATTACCTGAATATTGTGCCCGCGATGGGCACGATCGAGGTTGGCAACATCAACTTCGCGCCGGTGTTGCAGAAAACCATCGCCGCGACAGAGGCGATGGTGTTGATGATGCGTGAGGCGTTTGCGCTGGGCTATCGGCGTTATGAATGGAAATGCAACGCGCTGAACCAACCGTCGCGGCGCGCAGCCCAGCGGTTGGGGTTCTCGTGGGAGGGGATTTTTCGCCAACATTTGATCGTTAAAGCCCGCAATCGTGACACCGCTTGGTTGGCGTTGTGTGATGATGACTGGCCCGCAATGGATCGCGCGTTTGAAATCTGGCTCGCGCCCGACAATTTTGATGATAAGGGGCGCCAGCGCCAGTCTTTGGGTGCTTTGACAGGGCCGCACCGTGTCGCCAACGATCCCGATCAAGCTGACTAGATCGACGCCGTCTATTTAGACGCCGTTTATATCGCTGCAGTACGCGCAATGCGCTCTTTTACCATGGCCGCGATGCGGGCGACTTGGCCCTGCACCGCATCACCGTTGACTTGCAGTTGCGCCAACCTGTCCATTTCGCGGCTGAGCGGCGTGTCGTTTACACTGCGGGGAGGCCACCCAGAAATTGCGTCAAATAGCGCAAAGTGCGTTGATCGCTGGTATCTTCAAGCGCGATTGCGGCGGCGGCCAGATCATCGCGCAGGGCAACTTCGTCGGGAACAACAGCGTCTTCGCACAGAATCCGCACGTTTTTAGGTTGGCGATCTATGGGCAGGTGTTCAAGTATTTTGGATTGGAAATAACCGATGCTGGACAGGGGTTTGGCTAAAAACCCATCGGCGCCCGCCTTGATGGCTTTGTGTTCACCATCCGGATCAGCGGACGTGCCAAGCACCACGTCGACGTGCGATTTTCCGATCGTCAGTTCGCGGATCAAATCGACGCCGGACCCGTCCGGCAGGCCAATGTCGATGATCACAACTGAGGGGCGATAAATCTTGAGGTGGCGCTGTGCATGAAACAAGCTGTCAGCGCGTCTGCTCCGCGCACCGGATCGCAAGCACAAAAGACGCATCGCCTCGGACGCGAAACGGCTGTCTTCGACCACCAAAACCGTGAGGCCCAGCAGCGGGCGAGCGGACGTCGGCGGGCGCGTCTGCATAAAATCGTCCATACTATCCATGATCATTTCCCCATTTGGCCGCAATTGGCTGTGCTGAGCCTCACTAGACTTCACTCTTGTAAATCTAAGGTTAATGGAGCCACCGATTTGCCCGCGACATGCTGGCCGTTGCGCGTCGCGGTTCCATGCCCGATAAGGCAAGCACAGCAATGCAAGGGGCGCAAAATGATTGGACGTTTGAACCATGTGGCCATCGCGGTGCCGGACCTTGATGCCGCCTGTGCGCAATACGCGTCGGCACTGGGCGCCAAAGTGGGCGCGCCGCAGGACGAACCTGATCACGGGGTGACGGTGGTTTTCATCGAGCTGCCCAACACCAAGATCGAATTTTTGTACCCTTTGGGGGATGATAGCCCGATCAAAGGGTTTCTTGAAAAAAACCCCGCTGGCGGGATTCACCATATCTGCTATGAAGTCGATGACATCCTTGCAGCCCGCGAAAAACTGCTGGCCGAAGGCGCGCGGGTTTTGGGCAGTGGAGAGCCGAAGATCGGCGCACACGGCAAGCCTGTGCTGTTCTTGCATCCGAAAGATTTCAACGGCTGCCTAATTGAATTGGAGCAAGTCTAATGGGTATCACATCTGCAATCGTTCTGTTCGCCGTCGTCTGGTTTTTGACGTTTTTCATAGTCCTGCCACTGCGCTTGGAAACCCAAGGTGACGTCGGTGAGGTTGTGCCTGGAACCCATGAATCTGCACCATCAGGGGCGGTCGTCGGGCGCAAGGCGCGGATCACCACGTATTTCGCAGTGCCGATCTGGGCCGTGTTGGCGACGGTCATCTTGTCGGGCTGGATATCGGTTCGTGAACTGGACTGGTTTGACCGCATGGCAACGCCGACAAGCATTCAGCAAAACGGTGTTCAGGACACGTCCAACTGAACCCACAGCGGGCGATGGTCCGACAGGTGATAGTTCACATGGCTGCGAAATTCTGACACGCGTTTGTCAGGGTTGGGGTCGGGGTCCGCAGTCGTGTCGAGCTTGTCCCACAACCCCGCAAACACCGCATTGTCGAAATCAAACACATCGTAGTCAATGATGCGGGTCTGCAATCGGCCCGGTGCGAAGGCCATTTGGTCATAGGTGTTTTTGCCCGACAGGTTCGAGCCACCTACACGCGACGCATATTTCAGCGGCTGCATGCCGTATTCGATCAAGGCGCGGTAGCTGGCCTGTTTCAGGGTCATATCCGGTACATTCATGTCCCCGAGCAGGATGATATCTTGGTCGTAGGTCGTGTCTTTTTGTGACCGTTTGTCGGCCCAACGTGCCAGCGCGTGAACCTCCATCACGCGGCGTGCATAGGCTTGGCGTTTGGCCTGTGTGGTCGGGTTGCCGCCTTTGCCGTAATACAGATGACAGTTTGCCAGTGTCAGATCGACAGAGCCGCAGGCGAAGGAGCCGATGTAGGGATTGCGATCAAACGGTTCAAACGCGAGGTCGTCAAAACGTTTGGATTTGGGTTTGTTGTAGTAGGTGTAGTGCACCGTGACGTCGCGCTTGGGGAAGTCACGGGCGCGCAGTGCGACCTCTCCGAACAACTGCTTGGGGGTGACACGGTCTCGATCAAACACAAACGCCAAACGTTCGGAATTACCAGCGGTGTCTGACATGATGAAATCCCATGTCGGGCCCATGTGCTTAACCATGTCTGCCAGCGGGTGCCAGTTTTCGTTCACTTCCTGAACCGCGATCAGATCAAAGCGGCCACAAATATGGGCCAGCAGATCCAGCGCGTTGTCGCTTCGGTTCTGCACGCCAAAATTGGCGATGTTCCAGCAGGCCAGCAACAGGCGATCTTGCGCGCGGGGTGGCACATTGCGCAGATCGAAATGTGCGTCCAAGGCGCGAATTTCATGGGCTTTGCGAAACGCAAACGGATCGTCGGGTTTACCGTGTGGGGGCATGGCTCCAGCTCCGCCTAGGACAAAAGATGCCCCAGACTAGGCCGGATTAGCCGTTCTGCCCAGCCAGACGGTGATAAAGATGGGTGAACGTCGCCGCGCCAAGGATCGGGATGAACAGGTTCATCAGCGGGATTGTCAGCGGCAGGGCCATCAGAATGCCGGCCATCCAAATCTGGGGCAGGTATTTGCGGCGCATGTTGCGTGCGCCCTCGCGTCCTTCGCGACGGGTGGCGGCGATGGTGAAATACTCACGCCCCAACAGGAAACCGTTGAGGGCGTAAAAGATTGGCACCGCAAAGAACGGCAACAGCCCATAGCCGATGATCGCCAAAAGATTGGCCCCGACCAGCACCCCAAAGAAAAGAACTGTATCGCGTAGTGCGTCGATGAACGGCACCTCGGGGGCGGGGGCCAGATGTGGGAAATGTTTGGCTTCGACAGCGTCCGCCACATCATCAAGGAAGAACGAGGTGATCGCGGACGCGGCAGGGATCATCAAGAAGATCGACATCAAGATGATGACACCAAGCCCACCCCATCCGAGCAGATTGTCGATCCAACTGACCTCACCAATAATAGGAAGCGTGATGGGGCCACCTGCGAACGCCTCAATCAAAGACAAAAAGCCTGCGTAGATCGCCACAAGCAAGGCCACCGTCAGACCAAGGCCAAGAAACAGCACGCGCCGAAACGCGCGGTCATTCATCTGGCCAAGCGCCTTTGCGAAATCCGCAAATATCATGCGTCGAGCCACGTTACTTTTTGCGCCAGATCGGGGCGTGGGCGTTCGGGTGGGGCGTTGGTTTCAGTGCCGATATGGATCAGCCCCGCGATGCGTTCATGGGGCGCAAGACCGACGCCGTGTTCGCAAAACACACGGTCATGAGACGCCCAGCCGGACAGCCAATTTGCCCCCCAGCCCGCCGCAAGGGTGGCGTTAAGCAGCGACAGACAGACCGCACCCGCCGAATAGGCTTGTTCGATCTGGGGCACTTTTTCCGACGTCACGGGGCTGTCGACCACCACAATCGCAAGGTCCGCGTCGCGGTATTGCGAGATTGCTTTTTCAACGGTGTCGGGCGCAATATTCAACGCTGCTGCACATTCGGGGATCATCGCCGCAAGCCGTGCCAACGCAGGCTTTCCCAGCACGATAAAGCGCCATGGTTCCAGTTTGCCATGATCCGGGGTGCGGGCGGCGGCGGTCAACAGCATGTCAAGCGTGGCGCGATCCGGCACTGGTGCGCGCAGGGTCTTGGCTGGGCGGGACCGGCGCGACAGCAGGAAATCGAGGGCGGCTTGGTTCGGTACTGGCATTGGGAATCCTTGGTTGTGTTGCGATGCATATAGGGGCTGCGCCGCGCCGCCACCAGATGTGGGCCGAAAACGTCGGGTCCCTGTCGGAGAAATCGCGGACCTTTGCGGATGCTTGGATACCTTCTGCAGGCCGATGCAACCTAAACGGGGGGAGCCTGATGGACCTGCGCAGTCTATTCGTGGCGCCGGCTGCGGCGTTTGACGCAGATGAGCCGATCAAAGCCGCGGCGCGCGCAGAATTGATTGCTGCGGCGCCAGATGCGCGGTTTGATGGCGCGGCGCAGGGGAATCGCGTTTGGAACTGAGTGAGTAAAGGATTGCTCTTGCAGGTGATGGCGGGATGGATTCTGGATGGGTGGTTGTTCTCATCGGGTGCTCATCGCCATGCATATTTTTCTATCCGCCTTCGACGAAGTTCCTGATCCGCGCGCCAGTAACGTGCGCCACGACCTTGGTGAACTGCTCGTTATCGCCTTCGTGTCGGTCTTATGTGGATCGACCTCCTGCGCCGAGATGGCCGCATTTGGCCGTGCAAAAGAGAGCCTTTTCAGGAACTTCCTGAAACTCAAGCATGCCATTCCATCGCATGATACCTTCTCGGAGGTCTTCCGGATCATCGACCCGAAGGCACTCGATGCGGCCTTCAGTAAGGTACTTGCCGATGTGACCAAGCTCCTCAAAGACGGTGATATCATCGCGATTGACGGCAAAGCGTTACGGGGTGCGCGCGACCCGGGCGAAAGCGCACGGACCCGCATGATGGTCTCAGCCTATGCCTCGCGGCTGCGCCTGACGTTGGCGACAGTACCTGCCGACCGAGGCACAGAACTCAGCGCGGCCATAGAGGCGCTTGGGTTGATCGATCTGCGGGGCAAGGTGGTCACCGGTGATGCATTACATTGCAACCGCCGCACGGTTGCCGCAATCAACGCAGGCGGCGGTGATTGGTGCCTCGCCCTCAAGGGTAACCAGGAATCCCTGTTGTCTGACGCCCGTGGATGTTTCAGCAAGGGGCACAAAAGCGATCCAACAGCCGTTACGGAAAATACCGGCCATGGAAGAAAAGAAACCCGTAAGGCGGTTGTGGTATCGGCTAAGGCATTGGCAGAATACCACGAATTCCCTGGCCTCAAGGGGTTCGGTCGCATCGAGGCGACCAGAGAGACGGGCGGAAAGGTGACCTCAGAGACCCGCTACTTCGCGCTGTCTTGGGTTCCCACACCTGAGGTGCTGTTGGCCGCTGTCCGCGACCATTGGGCCATCGAAAATGCCCTTCATTGGCAGTTGGATGTGTCTTTCCGCGAGGACGCCGCACGCAATCGGAAAGACAACGGTCCCGGCAACATCGCCGTTCTACGTCGCCGCGCACTCGACGTCCTCCGGCGTGACACATCCAAGGGCTCTCTCTCCATAAAAATCAAACGTGCAGGCTGGGACACCACCTTCTTACGCAGCATTCTCAGTGACTTGGCAACAACATGAGCCAAATGCGATTGCCCTGTGGCGCGGGGTGGCACTGCCACCCAGCATGATCGATATCATGGTCGCAGCCGATGCCCATCCGGTGTGCTGCTTATTGGCGCAGACGCCGCTGGACTGGGCGCAGCCAAGCACATCGAGCGATCCAAAATACCTCGCCTCTGGTGTGGGAAAATTGCATGTGGAATTGTTGGGGCCGGGTGGTTTGGCGCGATCTGATGTGGTGCGTTTGGGGGTCTGCGGGATGTTGCCCAACAGCGAATACGGCATTCGTACCCATCCGGCAGAAGAGGTGTTCGTGATGCTGGCGGGGCAGGCGGATTGAAAACGCGGGAATGCCGATTTTACGCGCAGCGGCGTCAGGGGGCGGTCATATCACCCGTCAATGATGCCACATGCCACGCGCATGGGGACACAAGGATTCATGTCGGCCTATGCGTGGCGCGGCGATCTTTCGACGGCGCAGTATGTTTATCAGGGGTTGCCGCAGACCTAGGGCGCGTTGATAAAGCTCCAAAGTGAGCCGCAACACAGGCGCAGTCGCGCTGAATTGAACAAAGGACATCCGATGATTGAACGCATTGAAACGGGCGAACGCTCTTCTAAAATCGTCAAGCACAATGGTGTGGCGTATTTGACTGGCCAAGTGGCCGAAGGCGACACGATAGAAATTCAGGTGCAAACCTGTCTGGACAAGATTGACGCGTTGTTGATCAAGGCGGGATCATCACGCAAAGACATGCTCCGCGTGACGGTCTGGCTGGCGGATATGGATGATTTTGCAGGGTTGAACGCGGTCTGGAACGCATGGGTTCCATCCGGTCACGCCCCTGCACGTGCTTGCGTCAATGCAAAACTGGCGCGGGCTGAACTGAAGGTCGAATTTATGGTTGATGCGGCATACCAATAAGACAATTGCGCCGTGCAGACGTGGAGTGGCGTGGAGATCGGGGTGCGTCAGGAGACCCGAAGACCCAATTGGGAAAGCAGGTCTGCCGCTTGTCGTTTTGAGATGTGCGCGCCCTTGAAACGGCGCGCATCGCTCAGCCGCACACCGCCAAGATCAGCGCCACGCAGATCAGCGTCTTCAAACTTGCAGTTTTCCAGATTTGCATCGCGAAGCGAGCAGTCGTCGAAAATGGCTTCGCGAAAGTCGCATGAGCGTAGGTCTGCCTCGCTAAAATTAACCCGCGTTAGGGTAACTTTGCGAAACGACAGCTTTGGGAGAATGGCGAAGACCAGTAGAACGTCTTCCAGCACGAGGTCAGCGGTTTTCGCGTCTGTCAGATCGGCGCCTGTCATTTTGCAATGGCATATTTTGAGATCCGCCAGCATGGCATTGCGAAAATCGGTGTTGCTGAAGTCGCCACCGTCAATCGCGCTCTCTTGCAAGGTGGCGCTCAAAAAGCTGGACTCCGCAGCGCGGCAGCTTTTGAAACGGGTGTCTTCCAGTTGCGCGCCCTTCAACGAAGTGCGTTTGAAACCACAGTGATCAAAACACCATCCGGTGAAATTCAGATCTGATAAATCTAACCCGTCCAGATCGCAATTCGTAAGCGTGGTTGGCTGCTGTGTGCTGCATATGCTTTCAATATCCGCGCGCGTCGGTTTCAAATCAGCGAAGGTGCGGGGGGCAGATGACATGCCGAACTGTCGCAGAGCGCGGCGGGGGGCGCAAGCAGGCGGCTGATCATTTTGATGTCCATTCTCTCGATATGGGCGCCTCAAAAAATGACAAAAAGATTGGAGTGACCGCTGGCTGGATTTGCAGAAATAACTGTGCCAAAGTTGATGCTAATTCAGTGACGAAATGTGAAGATATCACGTCCAATTGCTGGGCAATACACAATGCGATGATCGTGAAAAGGGTAGCAAAATGATTGGTATGTCGGGCACGAAAAACCGGATTGTCGCGCTCGCCGCAGCCGTGAGTTTTGCGTGCGTTTCGCCCGTCGTGGCGCAGGACGAATTTACCTCTTATTCAACTACAAAGGGCGGTTGCGCGCCGGAGCAATCCCTTGAAAACCTGATCTATTGGACCCCGTCAACCATCTCCGGTCCTGGATTTGCGTGCATCCTTAATGAAAGTGTCCTGGCTGGAACCGGACTCGCGGGCTACGATAGTATTTGCTATTTTGCGGATAAAGAACTTAGCGGAATCGTCGTCTTTGGGGCTCCACGGTTCCCGCCGAACGATGACCACTTTAGCCTGCAACTGCCAAATTCCAGCACTTTTGAAATGTATCCCTGCACACAGGTCAGCGGCGTTACGGGGACAAATTAAAGCCTGCGAACGCGGTCCCCCACTAAAGCGCGTCTGCCATGTCCCCTAACAGCCCATCCAGAAACCGATCGAACGCAGCTGTTGGCTGCCTGAGAGGGAACACGTCACCAAACGGGTCGGGCGCGACGATGTTACTGCCTGCCATTTCGGCGATGACGTGGTGGCCGCAGAACGGCACGTAGACTTCGGAATAGCCGCCCTCGTGCGCCATCATCAACCGACCGCCGCAGAGGTCCTCTGCCAGCGATTTGACCTGCTGTGTCATCACCTGAAATGTTTGCGCCGTTGCCAGCATCCGGCCCAATGGGTCAATCGCGGCCGCGTCATAGCCACAGGCAATGACGATCACATCGGGTTTGAACGCTTGGACTTGCGGGATCACGATGCGCTCCATCGTCGAGAGGTATCCGATGTGGCCAGTGCCTGGGGGCAGCGGGATGTTGAGGTTGAACCCCGCGCCCTTGCCGCGCCCGCGATCGGCGAAATCGCCAGTATCCATCGGGTAGTTGCGGTCTTGGTGCATGGAAATTGTCAGCACGTCGGGGTCGTCGTAAAAGATTGCCTCGGTGCCATTGCCGTGGTGCACATCCCAATCGAGCACAACAACCCGCTGGGCCAGACCCTTGGCGCGGGCCGATTGAATGGCCAGCGCGAGGTTGGCAAGCAGGCAAAACCCGTTGGGAAAATCGGGCAGGCAGTGATGACCGGGGGGGCGCGACAGGGCGTAGGCGTTGGTGAGTTCGCCTTTTAGCACGGCCTGCAGTGCCGCAATACTAAGACCTGCAGACAGCGCGGCCATCTCGTAGCCTCCGGGGCCAAAGGGCGTGCGGCGGCCAAGTTCGCCGCCCCCCGCGTCCGACGTGGCCTTGAATGTGTCGAGGTAGGACGCCGGATGCACGCGCAGTAAGTCTTCGGTGGTTGCGGCAGGCGCATGGCGCATGTCCAGATCACCAGCGAGGCCGGTGACGTCCATCAGGTTCATTAAACGGCGTTTGCTTTCAGGGCTTTCGGGCAGACCACCGCCGACCATGGGCTGCACCAAGCCGCCCACAGGGAGCATGCCAGCATAATTTCCACCGCCGTGCCAAAAGCACTTCTCATCCCAAAAAAATCCAGTGGTCATCGCGCCGTCCTCCGTTTTATTGGTTCTAAAATACCTAGATCCCGCCCTCTGCGTCAGTCTCTGATCGAAACCGGTACGAGCCTTCGGGCAGATCCAGTGCCAAGGACAGATCGCGCAGTTGCGCCATGGATAGTGTGATGGTCACAGGCAGATCGGTGCGTGGATCGATTTGGATCACGGTGACGCAGTCTTCAAACGCGGAAATCACCACGTCTTCGCGCAGCGGGACTTCGCCATCATCGACCAGCGTGACCACGGTCGCATCAAATTCGTGCTCGATGGTGAACATGGCGACCCCTTTATTGGTCTTGTTGGTTTCAGACGCACACTGCCTCCGTGGGTTTGTGGGCGTCAAGGGCTGATCACTGCCTGCAACTTCGTGATGGGACTGGCAGGCGCGGGGTTCCCTGCTAGAATAACACCCAAGCGTCGCAACACAGGAACGCACACCATGCAGGTATTCAAGACCTTGGCAGCCATCATGCTGGTCAGTGGTGCGTCTGCGCTGGCGGGGTGTGATGTTGTGGTGCAACCCAATGGCGCGTCTGGCGGACAACAACAACCTGCCAGGGTTGCGACACCTGTGTTATCGTCCAATCCAGCCGCAGAAATTCCACGCGAACAGTGGGCCATGGCGCGCGCGTTTGTCGACGTTGTGAACCAGCTGGAACCCGTCGCCGAACGTGAATGCCGCAACCGGTCGCGCGGGTTAAATTGCGATTTTATGATCGTGGTTGATGATCGTCCGGGCCAACCTGCCAATGCGTTTCAGACCGTTGACGAACGGGGACGCCCCATTATTGCCTTTACGCTGGCGTTGATTGCGGATGCGCGCAACACCGATGAGCTGGCGTTCGTCATGGCCCATGAGGCCGCGCACCACATTGAAAACCACCTTGACCAGCAGCGCCGCAATGCCTCGCTTGGCGCTGCGGTATTTGGCCAATTGGCAGGCGTCACCGGTGGCGGCAACGAAGCCATTCGCACCGCACAAGAACTGGGTGCTGCCGTTGGCGCGCGCAGCTATTCCAAGGATTTTGAGCTTGAGGCCGACCGCCTTGGCACCATCATCGCGTTCCGTGCGGGTTATAATCCAGTGCGCGGCGCAGATTTCTTCTTTCGTGTTCCTGATCCGGGTGATCGTTTCCTTGGCACCCATCCGGCCAATGCTGATCGCCTGCAGGTCGTGCGCCAGACGGCTGCTAATCTCTAGGGTTTGGCTTTAGCGTCCGGCATTAGTCGCTGGCTTTGGGTCCAGTCGGAGTCTGCGCTTCTTGACTGGCCCGTTCTTGATTGGCGCTGGCGAAGGACAATCGCGGTGGTGGAAATGACGATCCAGAACAGTTGGATCAGCGCCGAGGCAAGGTTGAACGAATGGGTCAACCCGATCAGCACCATGGAAGCGGCCATGAGATTGATCATGAAATACAGCTTTGAATGGGATGTGAGCCGATGAAACGTCAACAGGCAGTAATTCATCACATAAAGTGAAAAACCGATGACGCCAATGACGTCGACCAAGGATGGCGGTAGACGGGCTATGAAATCGAACATGGAAAACTCCCTCGAAAAATCGTTACTGAACTGCCGTAGGAAAATCGGCCCCTCTACGGGTTGGGTCGATTTGAAATCTCTATAGGAGGAAGGTAGACGCCTGACTGCCCGCCGTCAGGTCAGCAAATCCATACGGTCTGGAATACCAGACTTTGGCTGGCTGTGGCGCGGTTGGCTTTGGTGGTTAGGTTGCTGGCAAAACGCCAAGGGCAATGGCGAGGCAAAAGCACACGGACGCGGCCAACACGAAGCTATGCCAGATCGCGTTTTGGTAGCGCAGCTTGTCTATGCTGAACACAATCGCGCCCAAAGAATAGACCAATCCGCCCGCCACGATCAGGCCCAGCGTCACTCCAGACACCAGCGGGATCAGCGAGGACACGAGCGCGACGCTGAGCCAGCCAAGCCCGAGGTAGAGGCCAACGCCCCAACGGCTTGGACGGGCCCAAAAGAACAGTTTTGCAATCGCGCCAACAGCGGCAAGCGCCCAAACGAGACCCAAGACACCATAGGCGAACGCGGACCCGATCAACACCACAAGTGGCGTGTAAGTACCCGCAATCTTGAGGTAAATCGCCGCGTGATCAATACGGCGCAGCAGCGAGCGCGGGCGGTCCCACGGGGTGAAATGGTAACACGCAGAGGCTATGAACGATCCGATCAACGCCGCGCCATAGATGCTCAACGCGACAACCGTTCCAACACTGGTCTCACCGCTTGCCGCGACAATCAACAGAATGGTCGCGACGATGGCAAACACAATGCCAGCCGCGTGCACGGCACCATCGGCGATACGTTCGCCGCGTGTGTAATCGGGGTAGGGGTCTGAAATGTTCATGCGCTCAAGGTAGTCACCAAACTGCGTCTGAACATTGTGCCGTTGCGTCATAAAACAACTAAGGGATTTAACGCGTGCTTGCGGGCATGGTTTTGCAACGGCGCTTTTGCGCGCTAAGTTTGCAATTGAACCCCTAATTCGACCCACCGAAAGGATCCCGGACCCATGCGTATCACCCTTGCCGCGTCGCTCTTGGCGATTAGTCCTGTCATTGCCTTTGCCGTGGGAACCGCCGATTCCAACCCACCGACCCCGACTGAAACGACAGAAGTTTGCGCCGAGGGGCTGATTTTCGATCTGGCAACGCAGACCTGCATGACGCCGGATCAATCCACCAATGATGACAGCGCGATGATGGATGCGGTGCGCGAGCTGGCCTACGATGGTCGTTACGCCGATGCACGGACAATCCTTGATCGCCTTAGTCCCAACGACAGCATGGTGCAGACCTATTATGGGTTCACAGCCCGCAAACTGGGCGATTTCGATACTGGCATGGCCTATTATACGGCAGCGCTGGTGATTGACCCCGACAACATCCTTGCGCGCAGCTACATGGGGCAAGGCATGGTTGAACGTGGTGATCTGGTCGGCGCACGGATGCAATTGTCGGAAATTCGCGCCCGTGATGGTCGCCAGACATGGCCCGAAATTGCCTTGCGGATGGCGATTGAGCGCGGCGTTGGCCAATCTTACTAGCGGTCCGTTTTAGCAGATGCCCAGTCTTACTAGACGGCCATTCTTACGACGTTTCCATCAGTCCGGACCCTGCCACGCGCCGCCGCGCCAGATGTAGCTCAACGTTGACAGCGGATGCGCACTTTCGCGGCCGCGCTCAATTGTAACCAGCGGCAGTTTCAGTCAGGTTGCAATGATGAAACAGGTGCGCGTGCTCGAAAATATCTTCACCGACCGTGGGTCGAAATATGCGGTGTCCGGTGGGCCGTGCACGTCTGCGATTGAGGCTAAGGCGTTCATCAAGTCCCTGTGTCGGCGCAAGAAATTTGCCAAAGCAACCCACAACACATGGGGCCTGATCCTGCCCGATGGCACGCCAATCAAGGCTGACGACGGGGAGGCGGGCGCGGGTCTGGTGATTATCCGCATGCTGGAACGAGAGGCGCGCGTCGGCGAGATTGTCGTCGTCACGCGCTGGTTTGGCGGTGTACACTTGGGCGGAGACAGGTTCAGGCGGGTGCAAGACGCTGTGCGCGTGTATCTGGATTGAACCTGCCCGCCGAAGCGAACTTTAGGGTGATTAATGGGATTTTTCGAACGATTGAAATGGCGCTGCATGTGGTCATGGGCGGGCCTGCGCGATGCATGGCTGCAAGAGCCGTCGTTTCGCTCATGGGTCTGGGCCAATGTTGTGTCGGGCGGGCTGGCGATTTGGTTGCTGGACGGCGCGGAACTGGCCTTGATCTTGGCGCTGGGCGTACTGGTTCTGGCGGCGGAACTTCTCAACACTGGACTTGAGCGGGTCGTGGATTTGGTGAGCTTGGAGCAGAGCGAACTGGCACGACAAGCCAAGGATGCGGGCAGTGCCGGGGTGGCGGTGGCTGGCGTGGCGGTCGGTGTGGCTTGGGTGGTGGTATTGCTGGGCTAGGCGCGGCTGGTTGCATATAAAACGCCTGCTAACCTGTGAACAGGCTTAGGCATCGTCAGGCCAGATGTGACGCTCAAATTTTTGTTTCCCCTGAAAATGTCGCCAAACGCCTGCTATTTTGTCGCCATGACCCATGAGATTCCTTTTGAAAACGGCGCGCCAGATCACGATGAAAAAATCGCAAGCACATCTGGTGTTTTGCGCACGTCAACGGAGGGCTGCGTTACAGGTAAGCTCGCCAAGTTCCTCGATCTGATGGATGATGAGTTGGCCGAGCATGTGGCGCAGACGTCAGCCGAATAAGCGTGTGTTGCCCGAATGTTTGGGGGCAACAGTTTTCAAATCAAGAGTGGTGATATGGGTCGATGGTTTGGGGCGGCTCGAGTGGTGGTTTTGGTCCGTTGATCGCAAGGCCCTTATTGATAGTTGCCAAGCTAAGTTGAGATGATCAACCTTGTGGTTGAGTGGCGTCTCAGTTACGATTTTCAAGATAATTCAAAGGACTAATAATGTTGAAGGCCGATGCCCCAGAACGTGTATTTATTAGTTATAGCCATGACGATGAGGTTCACAAAGCTAGGGTTCTCGATTTAGCAAATCGTTTACGCGAAGATGGTGTCGACGCAGTAATTGATCAATACGAAGAATCCCCTGAACAGGGCTGGCCCCGTTGGATGGAGCATCAAATCCGTGAAGCGGATTTTGTCTTAGTCGTGGGGTCTAAATTGTATCATGACCGTTTTCTTGGCGACGGCAAAGATGGCGTTGGACTTGGGGGCAAGTGGGAGGGAGGAATTCTCACTCAGCATCTGTATGAAAGCGATATGAAAACTAAGGGATACGTTCCAATAATCTTTGAAGAAGAAGATGTTGGTTTTATTCCAATGCCTTTGCGGCCGTTCACTCGCTATCTCATTGATGGTGAGGCTGGGTATGAGAAAATATACAGACGCATAACCAATCAACCTAAGTCTGTTAAACCGCAATTAGGTCAACGCCGTGAATTATCTACTCCCGAAGTGAAGTCGGGCGGGACAATCTATATTGGTGGGCCAATTGATCCAGAACTTTGGGATAAAGCAAAATGGAGGGCAACGTTTTTCATGGCTGGCGAAGGCAGTTCTGCACCGCGACTAGGTCTTGGTTTCCGAAATCGAGAAGCAGCCGAGAAAATCTTTCAAAACTGGAAGGAGCGTTATGGCGAGAACGATGAAGACGAAGAATTGCGGGTGTCGATCATCGAAGGTGAGATCGAAGGTGAAGAAGCAGGCTACAGTGTCCACGTCGGCTCTGAATGGAAAACTACTTACAAGAAGCTCTCGCGAAAGTCTCGAATGGACGAGGCTGACTTGATGATGAGCATCTCTAGAATTGATCGCATGAATCCGCCCGCCAACAGTCCTGGCTTGCCGTGGTTCAAAGAAGCTGTACGTCAGTCCAAGGTATATTATATCGTGGCAGGCATTCTAAGCGAAGATCGGGCTTCCATTGAGGAGCTTGGAGCGATTGAAATCCGAAAGAGCTGGATTTACTTCAGAAATGTTGATGAAATTGGAAAACACGACCCTGACGTTATTGTCTTGGGGACGGGTGCGGTCGAACGTGGTGCTGCCGATTAGATCACCTTCCCCCACAAATCATACTCCCCAGCCTCATCGACCTCCACGCTCACAATCTCCCCGACCTTCAACCCCTCGGTCCCCTCATCAATAAACAGGTTTCCGTCGATTTCGGGAGCATCCGATTTTGTGCGGCAGGTCGCGATGCCGTCTTCGTCGATGTCATCGATAATCAC
The DNA here is from genome assembly GCF_000155735.2 of Octadecabacter arcticus 238. Classification (GTDB taxonomy): domain Bacteria; phylum Pseudomonadota; class Alphaproteobacteria; order Rhodobacterales; family Rhodobacteraceae; genus Octadecabacter; species Octadecabacter arcticus. The sequence goes on along the minus strand of NC_020908.1, from coordinate 3,560,254 downwards.
GTCCATCACCGAGCCGACTTTCGCGGCGAGTTTCGCCTCAGAAATCACTTGCGCTTTTTCCATGAAACGGTCCCAGCGCTCCTGCTTTACCTCTGCGGGCACGTGGTCGGGCAGGGCGTTGCTGCGCGCTCCAGCGACGTTTTCGTATTGGAAACAGCCGACGCGATCCAGTTGTGCCTCGTCCATCCAATCGAGCAACACTTGGAATTCTGCCTCCGTCTCACCGGGGTAGCCGACGATGAACGTGGATCGCAGGGTGATGTCGGGGCAAATTGCGCGCCATGCGGTGATTTCGTCCAGCGTCTTGGCGGCGGCAGCAGGGCGGGCCATGCGGCGCAGCACGTCGGTTGATGCGTGTTGGAACGGAATGTCGAGGTAGGGCAGGATCAGCCCGTCGGCCATCAGCGGAATCAGTTGGCGCACGTGGGGGTAGGGGTAGACGTAGTGCAGGCGCACCCATGGTTTGGTGTCGCCGCCCAAACTGCCAAGATCACGCGCGAGGTCGGTGATGTGGGCGCGGTGGCCACGATCTTCGGCGTGTTTGATGTCGACGCCATAGGCAGAGGTGTCTTGGCTAATCACCAGCAGTTCGCGCACGCCGTTTTCCACCAGCTTTTCAGCCTCGCGCAGCACCGCATGGGCAGGGCGGCTTTGCAGTTTGCCGCGCATGTCGGGGATGATGCAGAACTTGCACTTGTGGTTACAGCCCTCAGAAATCTTGAGGTAGCTGTAGTGGCGCGGGGTCAGGGACACACCGGACGCGGGCAGCAGGTCAATGAACGGATCGGGGCTGGGCGGCACGGCGGCGTGTACCGCATCGAGAACCTGTTCGTATTGGTGCGGCCCTGTCACTGCAAGAATGCGGGGATGGTGTTCGCGGATGTAGTCAGGTTCTGCGCCCAAGCAACCGGTGACGATGACCTTGCCGTTTTCATTTAACGCTTCGCCAATCGCATCAAGGCTTTCGGCCTTGGCGCTGTCCAGAAAGCCGCAGGTGTTAACGATCACCGCATCTGCGCCCGCGTAATCGGGTGAAATCGCGTAGCCTTCGGCGCGCAGGCGCGTCAGGATGCGTTCGCTGTCCACCAGCGCCTTGGGGCAGCCCAATGACACCATACCGATGGTCGGCTGATTGCCCCGACGCGTATCAGGTGTTGCGATTTTCGGCGCGAGGTCCGGACGAAGACTGGGAGGGTTTTGTGACATGGGCCGCGTATAGGCGGGAACGCGAGACTTGGGAAGACTTGCAGCGCGACGCGGGGGCGGTATCGTGCGCGAGAAGAAAAGGATACCTAAGTGACAGACAAACCCAAACTGACCCCTGCGAACGAAAACCCGTGGTATGTTCTGATGACCCTGTATGGGGAACAGGACGAGGAGGAGGTTGTCAATGACCCGGATGATCAAAGCCGCGCGGTCTGGAATGCGTGGTCCTGTCAGCAGCTTTACGATGACGCGGCGGCTGAACTGGCCAAGCAAACGGGGGTAGATGTGGCCGAGACGCGCGGTTGGTCGCTGATCGCGACAGAGGTAAAGCGCAAGCACCGCGCCGAGATGGAGGACCGCAATGATGACGATTTTACCTATCCCGGGTTTCCTGATTTTGAGTCAGCAATCCAATGTTCAGAAATACAGTTTTGCAACATCCTTGTGTTGGAAAACCGTATTTTCACGCAGCCTGTCTATTTCACCTCCGCCACCTTTACGCAGGACGCCGATTTCAACTCCGCCACCTTCACGCAGGACGCCAATTTCAGCTCCGCCACTTTCACGCAGTCCGCCTATTTCGACTCCGCCACGTTTACGCAGCTCGCCTATTTCTTCTCCGCCACCTTCACGCAGCGCGCTGATTTCCTCTTCGCCACCTTCACGCAGGACGCCGATTTCTCCTCCGCCACCTTCACGCAGGCCGCCGATTTCTCCTCAGCTACGTTTGACGGCCCTGCCAAGTTTATGGCTGCGCGGTTCGGGGTGCGCGACGAGACTGAAACCTGCGTGCCGATTTTTACCGAAGCCGCGTTTGCACGTTTGGTGAGTTTTCGAGACGCCAAATTCGTCACCCATTATCCGGTGCTGGAAGGCACGGAGTTTCGTGAAACCTTGGTTGTGACGGCCAAATCAACCCATTGGCCCAGTGCCGGGCAGCCTTTGTTGGATCAGGCTGCGAAGGTGCTAAGAAAAGTTCCCACCAAGGAGGTTGCCAAGGACTCCTGCGCCAGATTGCGCCACGCCTTGGGCAAGCAGGGGATGCCCGAAGATGAGCATTTCTTTTATCGCCGTGAAATGAAATTGGCAGGGGCAATCGACCCGTGGAACCGGGGATTTCCCTATCGTCTCTTTGGCTGGGTATCGGATTACGGTTATTCGATTGCGCGACCCGCGAACGCACTTCTTGCCTTATGGCTTTGGATCATTTTGGTTTATACAGAGGGCGGAGGGTTTGGTGTGTTCGAGGCGCTTGGCTATTCCTTTGCCAATATGTTCAAATTCTTTGGTCTTCAGAGCATATATTTTGACTATGAGATCATCCGCAATTGGCCCGCGTGGGTGAAGGTCGTTAGCGCCACCCAAACCGTCCTCTCCTTCATCCTCCTGTTCTTCCTCGGCCTTGGTCTGCGGACGCGGTTCCGGCTGCGCTAGCCGAACTGTGCATTTGCGCACACCTTTGGTGACAGGGTGGTGATTGAATGCGTCTGGGCGCCGTCCTACCTTACAATCACCGAAACCGAAGGAGGCAACCATGTCAATTCGTCCCGTCCTTGAGACCCGCCACGCCGTTCCCACAATGGAGGGCGCAGGCGTGCATCTGCACCGCGCGTTCGGGTTTGCCGACCCGTCCGAATTGGACCCGTTCTTGTTGTTTGACGACTTTCGCAACGAGCTCCCTGCGCATTTCGAAAAGGGCTTTCCGTGGCACCCGCATCGCGGCATCGAAACCATTACCTATGTGCTGAACGGCACGGTCGAACATGGCGACAGCCTTGGCAATACAGGCACGCTGGGTGCGGGTGATGTGCAATGGATGACTGCCGGATCCGGCATTATGCACCAAGAAATGCCGCAGGGAAACGCGGCTGGGCAGATGCACGGGTTCCAGCTGTGGGGCAATTTGCCAGCGGCACAAAAGATGACCGATCCGCGCTATCAGGATGTAAATGCCCGTGAGATTCCAGAAGTCACCGACGATGATGGCACGGTTGTGCGGGTTATCACGGGCGAATTCTGGGGCAAACGCGGCCCCGTGGATGGCATTGCCGCCGATCCGCAATACCTTGATGTGACAATGCCGGCTGGGGTGAAAAAAACCTTCAAGATCGACACCTATCTTCGCGCGTTCGCGTATGTGTTTGAAGGCAAGGCTGCCTTCGCCGACGCCAGCGCCCCGACCGGTGTTTTGCTGGAAAAAGAGGTCATGGGCGAAGAGGTCAACATCCGCGACATGTCTGGCGATCGCACCCTGATCCGGTTCGGCACGGGCGACGAAGTCACCGTGCAAGCGGGACCAGAAGGTGTGCGTTTCTTGCTGATATCAGGTGCTCCGATTGAAGAACCCGTCGCATGGCACGGCCCCATCGTGATGAACACGCAGGATGAATTGAAACAGGCGATCCGCGATCTACGCAACGGCACATTTATCAAGCCCGCACATTAGGGGGCTTTCAGGAGGTCTGATGATTTCGCTTGGAAGCGACTGGGTGCGGTGAACGTCCTTTGTCAGCGGTGGTCTCAACGGGTCGACGCAACACGCTCCGCGAACTTCTCCGCGGGGGGGGGGGGGGGCAAGATCTTGCGGCGGCAATCGCGCAGCTGCCGCGCGATTGCGCTCAGTTTTGCCTGAGAATGGACGGATAATACCAGCGGCCAGAATATCTGACTCATTTATTTGGTTTTAATTTTTGGCAAACTCTGAATCAATATTCTCCATAGATTGGGAGGTGCTCATGGGTGGAGCCATAAAAATTACGCGCACGGATATGTCTGCGAAAGATTTGCGCCGTGCGGCAAAGCGAACCAAGGATGGGCGGGTTGTACGGCGACTACTGGCCATAGCGCTGGTGCTTGATGGGGTGGATCGTGAAACGGCTGCCCGCAGCAGTGGTATGGATCGACAAACACTTCGGGATTGGGCGCATCGCTTTAACGCAGAAGGCATTGAGGGGTTATCGGATCGGAATGGCAAGGGGGCAAAACCACGGTTGTCGCCCAAGCAACAGGCGCAATTTGTGGCGTGGGTGGAGGCCGGGCTCGACCCAGTAAAAGATGGCGTAGTACGATGGCGTTGTGTCGACTTGCAGGCTCGTGTTGAAGAGGAGTTCGACGTGAAACTGCATGTGCGTACGATTGGAAAATATCTAACCAAGCATGGCTTTCGCCGCCTGTCTGTGCGTCCAGAGCATCCGAAAACTGATCGCGAAGCGCAGCAGACTTTTAAAAAAACTTTGCGAGCCTCGTAAACGATACTCTGCCAGAACATGCAAAGGGGAAGCCTCTTGAAGTATGGTTCCAAGATGAAGCCCGCGTTGGACAACAGGGGACACTCACCCGTAAATGGGCCAAGCGTGGAACTCGCCCGCGCGCACCCCGTGATATACGCTTCAAATGGAGTTATATCTTTGGTGCCGCTTGTCCCGCACGTGGTACCGCCGCAGGTCTCGTCCTGCCCTACGTCAACGCCGAGGCTATGGGGCTGCATCTTGATGAGATCGCAAAAGCTGTCGCACCCGGCTCACATGCCTTGCTGATTGTTGATGGGGCGGGGTGGCATGGCGCAAAATGTTTGCAGGTGCCAGATAAAATTACGCTCGTTAAGCTGCCACCGTATTCACCCGAACTGAACCCCATGGAAAACGTCTGGGCTTATCTGCGAGCTAATAAACTCGCAATCACAGTTTTCGACACCTATGACGAAATACTCAACAAATGTGCACAAGCTTGGAACTTCTTTGCGAACGACCCAGAGCGAATAAGTTCAATCACAGATCGAGAATGGGCAAGGGTCACTTAATTCGGCCGTTGGTATAAGTCGGTTCATTTATCCGTTGAGGACGCGGCGTGAGCCACCAAAAGGTCCCAACTGCGTTTGCTCAACGCGTCGCCCAAACCTTTTGAAGCAGTTGGGCCACAAAGGCTGCGAAACAGAGCTGCTGTAGCGCGGTAGAATTTAGTCCATAACTTCAGAGCCTCCGAGCGACAATCGACGGGCGGTTTGATTGGGACGATAGCGGTTGGGACGATAGCCCAGTCCCTCAGCTGCGCGCTTAACGCGTGCGCGGGTTTTGGGGCTGATGTCAGCGTCGTTATTGTTCGCACGGCTTGCCGTCCCGACCGTCAGGCTAAGATGTGCCGCCAGCACCTTCAAACTCACAGAATCTTTTGACTTTGGTTCCCTCCCATTGTCCAAACGCGTACCGAAACCGATTTCGGAAAAGACTAAACTAATTTATCCGGAACGATCAGGGGGCGGCTTATAGGCTGTCAGGCGCTTGGAAATGGCCCGGAAACGCAGTGAGAAATACATATGAAACGATCACGCATCAACGATATTATTGCGCAGTCCGACGACATGATGCGCTCTTTTGGATTTGTTTTGCCGCCTTGGGCATACTGGACGCCAGACGAATTCAAGGCTCGCGCGGGGGAGGCCGCTGCCGTAATCGAGGCGCGCAATGGCTGGGATATCACCGACTATGGTGCAGGCGATTTCGACAAGATGGGCCTGTTCCTTTTCACCCTGCGCAACGGGCGTTTGGCCGATCTGCAACGGGGCGGTGGCATGTGCTACGCTGAAAAATTGCTGATCTCCAAGCAGGACCAATTGTCCCCGATGCACACCCACGTCATCAAGGCCGAGGACATCATCAATCGCGGTGGCGCAACCTTGGTGGTTGAACTGTTCGGGTCAGATGCAGATGGTCATTTTGACGAAACCACAGGCGGCACGGTGTGGTGTGACGGGTTGCAGCGCGACTATGGTCCGGGCGAAAAGCTGCGCCTTGCCCCCGGTGAAAGCGTTACACTTATGCCAGGTGATTGGCACGCGTTTTGGGGCGAGGGTGGCGATGTGCTGATTGGTGAGGTTTCAACGGTCAACGATGATGAAACCGACAACATCTTTCGCGAACCCATTGGTCGGTTTGCCAATATCCAAGAAGACGCAGCGCCCACCCACCTTCTGGTGAGCGATTATCGGAACTGGCTGGACTGAGTGACAATTAACGATGCGTCAGGCGATGTTGCGTATTGGCGCGATTTAGTGGGCGACACTCGCCTCATCCCCCAAACAAAAAGGCCCGCCATTTCTGACGGGCCTTCTAAACCTCAAACCGAGTCTCACCTTACCGGCGGCGGTCGCGGCGTGATGACATTGGCTGGAATGCGACGCTGACATGGGCTTCGCAATAAGGTTTGCCCTGCTGCACAGCCAAACCACAAAACCAGAACTGTTCCGTTGCAGGATCGCCAACGGGCCACTTGCAGGTTTTTTCGGTCAATTCCATCAAGCTAATTTTCTTGGCGGATTTTTCCACCTCGTTGACCTTGCGCAAGGCCTCTGGGCTGATCTCATTGGCGGAAGGCTGCGGTGGCAACGGCTGACCGGCAGGAATGATCTGGCGGCGCGCGAACGGCACTTTGGGCTGGGGTGCGGGCGACGCGGATTCTGTGCGCGGTTCCTGAATTTCTGCAATCTCGGTAGAGGCGACTTTCGGCGGTTCCTTGGGCTTGGCCGGTGCCTTGGGCTTGGCGTCTGCTTTGGGGGTTGTCGGCTTGCTTGCGCCGCCGGACGTTGCACGGTTGCTTAGCCCTAGTCGGTGGACCTTGCCAATGACTGCGTTGCGCGTAACGCCCCCCAGTTCTTTGGCGATCTGGCTGGCGGACTGGCCCTCCCCCCACATCTTTTTTAGCACGTCTACGCGGTCGTCGGTCCAGGACATATTAGTTCCACTTATTTGGCCAGAGGTTGGGTATGTGCCCCATGTCGCGTATGGGGTTGAGAAATCTTTCAATTCCCTATTCTAAGCTCCCTAGCGCCGGATACAACCACCCCCACGCCAAAAAGGAATCACTGATGCATGACAGCAAGGCCGAAATGGCAAATGATATGGGCGTGCGTCGCTTCGGTGCGGTGAACTGGCTGGGGACATGGACACTGGCGCGCCGAGAAGTTTTGCGGTTCATGAACGTCTGGTCGCAGACGATTATGGGGCCGTTGGTGAATGCGGGTCTGTTCCTGCTGATCTTTACGATCGCCATCGGCCCGCAGCGCGGTGACGTGATGGGTGTGCCGTTTATGGAATTCCTCGCGCCAGGAATTTTGACAATGACGGTGATCCAGAATGCCTTCGCCAATACCTCGTCGTCCATCGCATCTGCCAAGGTGGGGGGTAACATTGTCGACACGCTGATGCCACCACTGTCGGCGCTTGAGCTTTTGGTCGGATACATCGCAGGGGCCGTGGCGCGGGGTATGATCGTCGCGGTGGTCATCACCATCGGTGCCGTCTGGCTGATCGGCATGCCCGTGGCCCATCCGGCTTGGGCGCTGACGTTTGTTGTGCTCGGGTCGATCCTGATGGGCGCACTGGGCATGGTGGCAGCGGTATTCGCCAACAAATTCGACCAGTTGAGCGCCATTACCAACTTCCTCGTGACGCCGCTCGCATTTTTGTCGGGCACATTCTATTCAATCGAGGCCCTGCCGCCGTTGTTGCAAACTTTGTGCCACTGGAACCCGTTCTTCTACATCATCGATGGCGTGCGCTTTGGCACCATCGGTATAAGCGACAGCAACCCGTGGCTTGGCCTTGCCGTGGTGCTTGGCTGCTCGGCGGTGATACTGTCGGTTGTGTGGTATTGGCTGAAAATCGGCTATCGCCTGAAGGCTTAAACCCGACCACCCATGCTGACAGGGATGCGTCGCGCGCGGCTGCGGTTCACCGCCTCGCGCCACGCGAGCAGTGCTGCACCCGACACGATGATCGCCGCCCCTAAAACGCTGATCCAGTCGGGGATTTGCGCAAAGATTGCCCAGTCGTAAAGGCCAGCAAAAATGAGTGTCAGGTAGCTGAACGGCGTCACAAAGGACGCATCCGCGCGCGCAATGGCATTGATAAAACAGGTCTGCGCCCCCGCCATCATCAGCCCAAGCGTAACTAAAACGCCCCATTGCGCTAACGTCGGCGGCGCCCAGAACGCAATCACTGCCACGCTCATCAACACACACCCAATGGCGTTGTTGATCAGCAAAATCTGCAGCGCCGGTTCGCGGTCCGCCAGCTTTTTGATTAACACCAACTCAAACCCCATCGCCAGCGCCGCCCCAAGGGCCAGCAATGCAGCAACCTGAAACGTATCCGGCCCAGGGCGCAACAAGATCAACGCGCCAACAAACGCCATCGCTGCGGCCAACCACCGCCAGCGTCCGACTTTTTCGCCCAGAAACGGAATTGCCAAAATCATCCCGAACACAGGGTTCAAAAAACTAATCGCCGTGGCGTCCGACATCGGAATGAACGCGACAGCGGCAAACATCAGCGTCACACCCGTCGCGCCGAAGATGGTGCGCGCCATATGCAATCTCATGTTTGGGGCGCGAATTTTTGGGCGCAGCACCGCGCTTGCCGTGATGAAGCCGATGAACGCAAACATAAATCGTCCGTGGCTGATCTGTAGCGGATGCAGCGGTGCGCCAAGGGTGTCGGTCCCCAATGACTTTGCGGCAAGCATCGTTCCCGCGATAAACAAGGTCGCGGTGATCATCAGCACAACGGCTGTCAAAGGGGCTTGGGGGCGGGCCATGGACGTCAATGCCACGGCCAAGATTGCGGATCAAGACAGGTGTTGATTGCTAAACGCCGCCGTGTTGCCCTATATTTGGTGGTGACATTATGGGAGCGTTACGATGCAACGAACCGGCCACTGTCTTTGCGGGGCAACCCGTTACACCATCACCTCGGGCGCGAAATTCGGCATCAGGTGTTATTGCAGCGATTGTCGGCGGTTGTCGGGGGCAGGCTCTGTGGCGCAGTTCGCCTTTCCAGAATCTGCCGTTACGATAGAAGGTCCGCTCAAGCATCATTTTGGCACAGCCAACAGTGGCAACGCGCTCGATTTCGGGTTTTGCGGTGATTGTGGTTCGCCCATCATGAAAGCAACGACACGGGCCGAAGGTCTGATATTTGTCTATGCAGGCAGCATGGAAGATATGGACGGTTTGCCGCCTCTGCGTCCGGTGTTCGAAGAAGCCCGCCCCTCATGGGACGCGCCGCATGCGACACGGGCACCCGAGCCTTAGGTGCAAGGCAATCGCATGAACAATAACGATGTCGACAAATGTTGTAGAGGCTGATTCGATGGGTGATCTTTACTGTTTTAACGAGGTCATATGCCATGCCAACCCCAAGTTCACCTGAGATCCATCCCATTGAATTTCTTACGCATTTTTCAGATATAAGCGATTCACGTCAAGAGGTTAAAGTGACTTACCCTTTGCCGGAAATACTCCTCTTAACCCTATGCGCTGTTTTGTCAGGTGCCAATGACTGGACGGCCATCTCGATATATGGGACCAAGAAACTGGGCTTTTTGAAGCGTTTTCTACCTTTTGCAGACGGGACACCGTCCCATGACCAACTTGGAAACATCTTTGCGGCCTTGGATGCCGAGGCGTTTCAGGCCTGTTTTATCGACTGGGTGGCCTCCCTTAACAAGACGGTGACTGGAGTGGTCGCGATTGATGGGAAAACCTCTCGCCGCAGCCTGGATAAAGCTGGCGGCAAGGCCGCAATTCACATGATCTCGGCCTGGAGTTCGGAATGGAATCTGACGCTGGCGCAACGGCAGGTGGACGGCAAGTCCAACGAGATAACGGCCATACCAGAACTGTTGGAACTGCTCACCCTGAAGGGGGCTATTGTCACCATCGACGCTATGGGATGCCAACGCGAAATCGCCGCGAAGATCATCTCCAAAGAAGCAGACTACATCCTCGCTTTGAAGGGTAATCAGGGCAGCCTACGCAAGGACACAGAATTATTCATGACGGAACAGGCGGCCGTAGATTATGACGACACAACAGTCACTTACCACGAAACGGTAGAGAAGTCTCATGGCCGTATCGAAACAAGGAGGGTCACAGTGTGCACGGATATTGACTGGCTTAAAGCGGACCACAATTGGCCCGGTTTGAAAAGCATCGTTATGGTCCAGTACCACGCCATCCTGCAGGATAAAACGCGCGCCGAAACCCGCTATTACATTTCATCAATGACATCAGATGCTGAACATCACGCCAAAGCCATCCGTGACCACTGGGGAATAGAAAACGGGCTGCATTGGGTCATGGACATGGTGTTTCGCGACGATGAATGCCGTATCCGAAAAGGCAATGCTCCAGCGAATTTTACGACCATAAAACACGCTGCAAGCAACATGCTGCGCTCCGTAAAGGGGAAGCATAGCCTGCGATCAAAGCGCCACATTGCATCATGGGATGATGATTTCCTCGCCGAAATAATTAACACCTAAATCTCATGCGATTCCCCTGGCCTTAGGTGGTAGCCCCCTTGCCAAGCCAGACCCGATTGCCCTAGAAAATCCCCATGATATTATTTTCGACCCAGTTCGCGCTTCGACTCCGACGCTGATCTTGTGATCCGCGCCGTGACACCTGTTGGCGAACCGCTCGCTAAATCCCCAATATTATGAACTTACAGCCCCCGCTCAAAGACCTATGGGCCCTTATTTGCAAAGGTTGATCGCAATGATCACGTCTATCCTTCCGACCTATACCCGTGCCCCGCTGACATTCGTTAGTGGGTCAGGCTCTTGGCTCGTGGAAGCAGACGGGCGACGTTTCTTGGATCTGGGCGCAGGGATTGCGGTGAATGTGTTGGGCCATGCGCACCCCGATCTGGTCGCGGCCCTGACGCAACAGGCCAACAAACTATGGCATGTGTCCAACCTGTATAACATCCAACCCCAGCAAGAGCTTGCGGATCTGCTGGTCGAACACACCTTTGCCGACACGGTCTTTTTCACCAATTCCGGCACCGAAGCTTGCGAATTGGCCGTCAAAATGGCGCGCAAATATCACTACGACAAAGGCGCGCCCGAACGCACGGACATCATCACCTTTGATGGCTCGTTTCATGGGCGCTCCGCCGCTGGCATCGCCGCTGCGGGCTCTGAAAAGATGACCAAAGGCTTTGGCCCGCTGTTGCCCGGATTTGTCCACCTGCCGTTTGGCGATCACGACGCCCTGACGCAGGCCGCGGCATCCCCGACAGTTGGCGCGATCATGGTCGAACCCGTGCAGGGCGAGGGCGGCATCCGCGCGCTGCCTGACGCCTGCCTGAAGGGTTTGCGCGATCTGTGTGATGAACATGGCATCCTGATGATCCTCGACGAAGTGCAATGCGGCGTGGCCCGCACCGGAAAATTGTTCGCACACGAATGGTCTGGCATTACCCCTGACATTATGATGGTTGCCAAAGGCATCGGCGGCGGCTTCCCGCTTGGCGCCGTTCTTGCAATACAAAACGCAGCGTCCGGCATGACCGCTGGCACCCATGGATCGACCTATGGCGGCAACCCGCTGGCCTGTGCGGTGGGCTGCAAAGTCATGGACATTGTCGCCAACCCCGACTTTATCGCAGAGGTAAATCGTAAAGCAGGCCTGCTGCGCCAGAAACTCGAAGGCCTTGTCGCGGGCCATCCGGCGGTGTTCGAGGCCGTGCGCGGCAGCGGGTTGATGCTTGGCCTGAAATGCAATGCACCCAATACGGACATCGTACAAGCAGGCTACAGCGAAAACCTGCTGACGGTTCCGGCAGCCGACAACGTGATCCGCCTGCTGCCGCCACTCAATATTACGGACACCGAAATCGAAGAGGCTGTCGATCGCCTCAAAAAAGCAGCGTCAAAGGTCGCCCTCACTCTTTGACCTTTTCTTAACCCCGTCTTTGCTTCGAAAGTATCCCGGGGGTTCGGGGGCTGGCCCCCGTCCGCCATTAACCAAAAGCGATATCCTATGACCCATTTCCTCGACATCCACACAACTTCCCCCGCCGACCTTCGCGGCATCATCGACATGGCTGCGTCGATGAAAACGGCGCGCGCGGGCTTGCCCAAAGGCACGCCGGACGCAGATCAACCGCTGGCCAACCACATGGTCGCGCTGATCTTTGAAAAACCAAGCACCCGCACTCGAATCAGTTTTGATGTAGGCGTGCGGCAGATGGGCGGCGAAACGATGGTGCTGTCGGGCAAAGACATGCAGCTGGGCCATGGCGAAACCATCGCAGATACCGCCCGTGTGCTGTCGCGCTATGTCGATCTCATCATGATCCGCACGTTCGAGGAACAAACCCTGCTGGAAATGGCCGAATACGCCTCTGTTCCGGTCATCAACGGGCTGACAGATCGCACGCATCCGTGCCAGATCATGGCTGATATTTTGACGTTTGAGGAACACTCGGGCCCGATTAAGGGCAAAAAGGTGGTCTGGTCCGGTGATGGCAACAACGTCTTTGCGTCCTTTGCCCATGCTGCCAAACAGTTCGATTTTGATCTGGTGTTCACCGGTCCCGAAACCCTGCAACCCGAAGCAGCGCTTGACGGGCTTTATACCACTGAACGCAATCCCGACATTGCGGTGCAGGGCGCGGACCTTGTGGTGACGGACACATGGGTCTCCATGCACGACCCACAATCGGCCCGTGAACGTCGCCACAACCAGCTGCGCGGCTATCAGGTCAACGCGGGTCTCATGGCCAAAGCCAAGCCGGACGCCTTGTTCATGCATTGCCTGCCCGCGCACCGCGACGACGAAGCCACATCAGAGGTCATGGACGGTCCACGTTCGGTCATCTGGGACGAGGCAGAGAATAGAATGCATGCACAAAAGGCTGTGCTGCGATATTGTTTGGGGACATGATGCGCAGGCATCCGCCCCAGCACGCACCGCGATTGCGATAGGGCAATCGCTGCCTCCGTGTCGGCGAAACTCTGTTTCACCGTGGACGAGGCTGAAAACCGCATGCACGCGCAAAAGGCTGTGCTGCGGTATTGTTTGGGTCGATAAATCCAACGGGTTTTAGGCTGCACACGGTGCTAGACTGGGCGAAGGGCAAGCGCCCACAATTCCTGCGCATGACTGCGATTGCCAAGAAACCGGCAATTGCTGCCGCGGCCCCGTCGTAACGTTACATCTTGTCTCGTTCTAAATCTGGCATATTATTTAACCTATACTCCCGCGCCTGAATTGACCTGAGGTTTTCCCCTCAAATCACTTTGTATTCCTTGAGCGATATGACGCGGAAGTTGTCGGTGACGGTGTCGCGGAACTCTGGCCATTTTTCTGGCAGGGTCTTGCGGAAGAAGTCGAAAATGGCCTCTGTGAATTGGTTGAACGTTGCATAGTGCCGATTGTGGGTGACCCATTTGTGCATAACACCCCAAAGACGCTCGATCGGGTTGAGGTGCGGGGCATATGCTGGCAAGAAATGCAACTTCACCCGACGTTCTGGGCTGTCCAGCCATGGCTGTAGTATCTTGGCATGATGATAGCGGGCATTGTCGACAAAGACGTGGATGGCCGTCTTGGTTTGGTTGTTGCGTTCCAACTTTTCCAGCATCTGTCGGGTTGTCTGGGCATTGATCTTCTCGCCTTCCACAAAGGTGAACTGGAAAGTCTCAAGGTCAAGCGCGCCCTGAATGTTGAGCCGCTTGCGCCCTGATGTCGCCTTCAGGGCCGTCTTTTGTCCCTTGGGGAACCAACCATGGGCGGGGCGGCTCTGGTGTTCGGGGTGGACAGCGTCCGAAAAGACAACCATCTCATCTGCGGCCAACCCGTTCATCAGGGCCTCATATTTGGCAATAAACGCAGCCTGCTTGGCTTCATCGGCCTGTGCAGGCAGCAATTGTGGTTTCTTATACGCGAACCCCAGGCGGCGCATCAGCTTGGCGGCTCCCGACGTGCTGTAGTTTTGGTCGCACTCGGCTAGAACATAGGCACAGACCTCATCGGCATTGCGGGCAGGCTGCGCGGTGAAATGGGCTCTCACCGCCTGCTCTTGCACGACGGACAAATGACCCTGACGCTGGCTGTAGTCCTTCAGACCGAAAAACGATAATCCCGCACCGGCAAAGGCAAATCGCCACTCCGTCAAAACTGTCGGGCCAATATCCAAAATCCGGCAAACCGTTCCGGCGTCTTCTCCTGCGTCCAAAAGAAGAAACGCGCGCGCCCGTTTCCAAACAAGGGCGTCAACTTTGCGGCGGCGGCAAAGCGCTTCAAGTGCTATGCGCTGCTCGTCGGATAAGGAGACTGTTTTGTATTGCTTGCTCATAAACTCAAAATACAGACTGAACCGCCTTTGGCCATGCGACGAAGTGAATCGCAGGCCCAAAATCGTCAGGTCAATTCAGGCGCAGGAGTATATAATCTATAGCCTGAGTAACATGACCGATATCAACCGAAATATCACAGTGCATCCTGCCTGCCTGTCACGACCGTGGCATGCTTTGTATCGGTTTGCATTTTATCCTGTGCTGATCACGCAAGGTCCGTTCATCAGATGGAACACGGTGAAACTGCCCGAACCGATAGGTCCGCGCGCGGGTGTCATCGGCGCAGGTCCGGATTTGCGTCTTTTGATCCTTGGCGACAGTTCTGCCGCTGGCGTCGGTGTCTCTGATCAATCCGACGCGCTGTCGGGCCAGATCGCGACACTTTTGTCAGATCAAGTGCGGTTGGACTGGCAGCTTGTGGCGCGCAGTGGCGACACCACGCCGATGGCCTTGTGCCATGTGAAAGCTGCGCAGCCGCGCCAAGTTGATATTGCCGTGTTGGGCTTGGGCGTGAACGACATCCTGCGCGGCACGACGCGCGCGCGATGGCTCGCCCAAACACAGGCGCTGATTGATTATTTGACCGATGAAATGGGCGTTGGGCACGTTTACGTCTCTGGCCTGCCACCGGTTTGGCAATTCCCACGCCTGCCCAACCCGCTGCGCTGGACGCTGGGCCATCGCGCCGCGCGGTTTGATCGCGGCCTTCGCAAGATGCTGGCCGATCAGACCACGGCGACGATGATCCCCGCCCACATCAAAATGCATGCAGACGTCATGTCCGAAGACGGGTTTCACCCTGGCCCATGGGTCTACACGCAATGGGCGCACGCGATTGTTGCGCGGTTCAAGTTTGATCGCGGTCTCTGACCTTGTAGCTTGGCCGCGGCGGGCTTAGTTTCTGGAAATTCATAAAAGGATATCGCGATGCCTGATACTGCGACGCTTGGCTTGTATGGTCTTGGAACCATGGGAAGCGCCCTCGCTCTCAATATATTGGACAACGGTTTTGCGCTGCATGTGTCCAACCGCTCCAGCGACGCGGTGCCGCTTTTCGTTGAAGAAGCGGGTGCGGATGGACTGGCCGACAAGCTGACGGGCAGCGACAGTCTGGACGCGATGGTCAACGCCATGCCCGCCCCGCGCGCAATCATTCTGATGGTGCCATCGGGCAAACCCGTTGACGCGACAATTCAAACGCTGATCCTGCTGCTGGCCAAGGGCGACACGATCATTGACGCCGGAAATTCCGATTTTCGCGACACGATCCGGCGCACCAAAGACATTGAACAACAGGGCCTGACATTCATCGGTATGGGCGTGTCAGGCGGCGAAGACGGCGCGCGCCATGGCCCGTCGATCATGGTCGGTGGCAGCCCCGCTGCGTGGAACGCTGTGCGCGAGGTCATCGAAGCGATTGCTGCCAAATTCAATGGCGAACCTTGCGCCGACCACCTTGGCCCCGACGGGGCAGGGCATTTCGTCAAGACGGTGCACAACGGTATCGAATACGCCGATATGCAACTGATTGCTGAGGTTTACGGCTTGATGCGCTATGGCCGCGGACAATCGCCCGGCGACATTGGCGCGGTTTTTGATCGGTGGAACAAAGGCGCGCTCGAAAGCTATCTGGTCGAAATCACGGCCAAGGTCCTACAGGCCACTGACAGTGAAACCGACCAACCCGCCGTCGACGTGATCCTTGATGCGGCGGGACAAAAAGGCACGGGCCGCTGGACCGCAATCGAGGCCATCCGCATGGGCCAATCCGCCAACGTGATCGAAGCGGCCGTTGCTGCGCGGGCATGGTCGTCCGAGGGCGCAGCGCGCACTGTTGGCGCAGACATTTACGACACGCCGCGCGGCGAACTGGCGCTGAGTGACGTTGATCTTGAATCCGCGCTGCTGGTAGGGCGCATCGTGTCCTACGCCCAAGGGTTTCGTATACTCACTGCGGCATCGGATGAATTTGACTGGTCTATCGATTCCGCCCGCGCCGCTGAAGTCTGGCGCGCAGGGTGCATTATCCGCTCTGCGTTGCTCGATGATATTGCGTCGGCATTCCGCAGCGACCTGCCCGAAGGCCAGTTGATTTTTGCGGACCACTTTGTGGTCCTGATCCGCGACGCGCTGCCAGCCTTGCGCCGTGTGGTGAGTGGCGCAACCGCCGCGGGCCACGCCGTCCCTGCATTGGCCAGCGCGCTGGGCTTTCTGGACACCCTGCGCACCGCACGCGGCACGACGGATTTGATCCAAGCTCAGCGGGATTTCTTTGGGCGGCACGGGTTTGTGCGACTGGACGGGCGCAAGGATCAACACGGGCCGTGGTGGGATTGATCCGGTTGCGGATGATCTGGTGATCAGCACCTGCGGCGGGCGGCGCAGTGGGGGCCAGCCCCCACGCCCCCGGGGTATTTGAAAAGCAAAGAGCAGGAGCGGCGGTTATTTGCGGGGCTTCGTGCGCAATGTCGGGTCGGCTTGTGTCGGGTCTTCGGGCCAGGGGTGGCGCGGGTAGCGCCCACGCATGTCTTTGCGCACGTCACCGTAGGATGTGGCCCAGAAACCGGGGACATCCATGGTCGTCTGGATCGGTTTTTGGCCGGGTGACAGGAACGTCACGCGAAGCGGGCGCCCCGCGACAGTCGGATGACGGGTGGTGCCGAACATTTCTTGTAAACGCAGCGTGATTTCAGGCGCGTCGCCGCTGTAATCGATCGGCGTGTGGCGGCCCAGTGGTGTGGTGAATTGCGGGGGGGCTTGGGTGTCCACGCGCTGCATCTGGTCCCACGTCAGGATCGCGCGCAGGGCCTGCAAGGTGTCATGGGATTTCCACTGTGACGTGGTCTGCACGCCTGGCAAATAGGGGAGAAGCCAGTCGTTGACGCTGTCCATAAGGGCGGTGTCTGACAGGTCGGGCAAATCGGGACCAACGGCGCGTACGAGCTCAACACGGGCGCGAAACCGGTCGGCGGCGGCGCTGAATTTGAACCCCAACGCGCGCACCCCGTCAAGCATCGCATGGGCCACCGCGTCTTTCGGCGCGTCCGTCCACGCCACATCCGACAGCACCACCGCGCCCAGTTGTTCCTGCGTTCTCGCCAGCACTTTGCCGCTGCGTTTGGACCACGAACAGGTTTGCACCACGTTGATGTGATCCCCGGCTACGTCGCGCACGCTCGCCTCGGAAATCACGAGAGCGGTGCGAATTTTCGCTTCTCGCGGGTTGCCATCAGTGTCGGTGACGATCAACAGTCGCTGCCCTGCAAGCGCATCCGCGCCGTCCATCACAGCTCCCTTGCCACCCGACAGCACGTAGCGCGGATCATCGCCGGTCCGGCGCAGCGCAATACGGTCTGGATAGGCCATGGCCGCATAGATTTCGCTGGTTTGTTCAGCCCGAACGGGGGCCAGTTTCGCCAGCCGCTTGGCCTCTTGTTTGACGCGGGCCAGCGCGCCTTGGCGCACTGGATAACCACCGCGCTCTCCTGCCAGTGCTTTGATACGAAATGACAAATCCGCCGGTGCGCCTTGCAGGATATCGCGTTCTGACAGCAAGGCCGCCAACCCTGCAGCCGCCTTGCCGCCCGTGACCAACATATGCCCCAAGCGCGGATGTAGCGGCAGCCGTGCCAGCGCGCGTCCGTGTTCGGTGATCCGCCCGCCGTTGAGGGCCCCGAGCGCGGTCAACAGGCTGCGCGCTTCGGCTAATGCGCCCTCCGGCGGGTCGGTCAGAAAGGGCAATCCATCGCTGCCCCAGACCGCCAGTTCAACCGCAAGCCCTGTTAAATCTGCCGCTTCGATCTCCGCTGGTGGAAACGCCGCCAAGGCGCCGTCTTCGCCCTTGGCCCAAAGTTTATAGGCGACCCCTTCGGCAACGCGCCCTGCGCGACCCGCGCGCTGGGTGGCCTCGGCGCGGGTGACGCGTTCTGTGACCAGTCGCGACATGCCCGATCCGGGGTCAAATCGCGCGCGGCGCGACCGCCCACAATCAACCACCACGCGAATGTCTTCGATGGTCAGTGATGTTTCGGCAATCGACGTGGCCAGCACGATCTTGCGGCCCGATGTGATTGGCGCAATTGCGGCCCGCTGATCGGCAAACCGCAAGGCACCATAGAGGGGCCGTACAGAACAATCGCTTGGCAATCGCCCTGCCAGCCGCCCCTGAACCCGCCTGATTTCGCCCTCGCCGGGCAGGAACACCAACACGCCGCCTTTTGTTTCACCAACCGCCTGCGCCACCAAATCCGCCGCCGCTGCGTCAAACCGATCTTCTTTGCGCAACGGTCGATCCAGCCAGCGCGGTTCCACCGCATAGGCGCGACCCTGCGACGTGACTGTTGGTGCGCCAACCAAATCTGCCACCGGCCCGGCATCCAAGGTCGCGGACATCACCATAATGACCAGATCAGGGCGCAGCGCCTCGCGCACTTCGAGCGTTAGGGCCAAGCCCAGATCGGCGTTCAACGAGCGTTCGTGGAATTCATCGAAAATCACCGCGCCAATGCCGGTCAATTCAGGATCGCTCTGGATCATGCGGGTCAAAATACCTTCGGTCACAACCTCAATCCGCGTTTGTTTTGACACTTTCGTCTCGCCGCGCATCCGGTACCCGACGGTTTGCCCGACGTCCTCCCCAAGCTGTTGCGCCAACCGTTCCGCCGCGGCCTGCGTGGCCAAACGGCGCGGTTCCAACATGACGATCCGTCCTTTCACGACGCCCGCCTGCAACAGCGCCAGCGGTACCCGCGTCGTCTTACCAGCACCCGGTGGGGCCTGCAAAACCGCGCAGCCGTGTGCACGAACTGCGCCCAACAGCTCCTCAAGTACGTCATCAATGGGTAACTGGTCCCTCATGCCTCCTTCATCACGGTTGAAAATCCTATTTTCAACCCTTGGTAAATAAACCGATGTGCAACACCTCGTCTGGACACCAGAGCCAAAGGGACTTCATAAAGCGGGCATGGATATCCAAACCACAGCAGACAAAATCCGCGCTGGTGAACGCCGCGCCTTGGCCCGTGCCATCACGTTGGTGGAAAGCACGCGGCGCGATGATCGTGCAAAAGCGGCGGAATTGCTGTCCGCCCTTGGCACAGACCATCAAGCACTGCGCATCGGGCTGTCGGGCACGCCCGGTGTCGGTAAATCGACGTTTATTGAATCCTTTGGCAAAATGCTGACGGGGCAGGGGCTGCGGGTGGCAGTTTTGGCGGTGGACCCCAGTTCAACACGATCTGGCGGGTCGATTTTGGGCGATAAAACCCGCATGGACCTGCTGTCGTGCGACCCGAACGCGTTCATCCGTCCATCCCCAAGCCAGACGCAACTTGGCGGCGTCGCGCGGCGCACCCGCGAAGCCATTGCGCTGTGCGAAGCGGCCAAATTCGATGTTGTGCTGATCGAAACTGTTGGCGTCGGGCAATCCGAAACCGCCGTTGCGGAAATGTCGGACCTGTTCTTGCTGTTGCTCGCCCCTGCGGGCGGCGATGAATTGCAGGGCGTCAAGCGCGGCATCATGGAAACTTGCGATATTATCCTTGTAAACAAGGCCGATGGCGATCTTAAATCGCAGGCCATGCGCACCTGTGCAGATTATGCCAGCGCGTTGCGCCTGATGCGAAAACGCGCCAAAGATCCACCCCGCGACACCCATGATTTCCCCAAGGCCTTGGTCGTGTCAGCCCTGCAAGAAGACGGAATAGCCGCCGCTTGGGGCGAAATCCAAACCCTCGCGACGTGGCGCAAGGACAATGGCATTTGGGACGCACGGCGTGCACGACAGGCGCGGTTTTGGTTCCAAGAAGAAGTCCGCGCAGGCCTGCTATCACAGCTCACGTCTGACAAGGATGTCAAAGCCCAACTCGCCGCGTTAGAAGACGATGTGGCACAGGGTAAAATCCGCCCCGCCCAAGCCGCCGAGGCGATGATTGCTAAGCTTTTCCCATCGGCATCGGCGAAACACAACGATACACCCGCCTAAACGGGCGATATGGGGTGACTGGGGCTTGACGACGCCAAGGAATCCACCTAATTCCCGCCAAATGAATTCAGTCTCTGCCGCTTGCGGGACTATACAAGTTTGAAAGATAGGGTCGCGCAAAACGCTGCAGACCCTTGATAGACAAGGAATACGCTATGTCGCGCCGCTGCGAATTGACTGGAAAAGGCCCGATGTCGGGTAATAACGTCAGCCATGCTAAAAACCGGACACGCCGTCGGTTTTTGCCGAACCTGCAAGATGTGTCGCTGATGTCCGACTCGTTGGGCCGCAGCTTCAAGTTCCGCATTTCAAATGCTGCGCTGCGCACTGTTGACCACCGTGGTGGCCTCGACGCGTTCTTCGCAAAATCCAAAGACGCAGAGCTGTCACCAGCCGCGTTGAAGGTCAAGAAAGACATCGTCAAGGCAGCAACTGTCGAAGCGTAAACTTTCTACCTGATTTGATTTGATTGGAATGGCCCGGACCGAGTGTTCGGGCTTTTTTCGTTTTTCCAACCTGTTGTGATGTTGGCCGATGCGACTTTACAACGCTGTTGGTTCCGCGGCCCACCTGATAGCAAGATGACAATGACCCGTATCCTCACCTTGACCCTCGCGCTGCTGATTGCTGTGACCTCACAGCAGATGGCAATGGCGCGTGCTGTGACCAAGGATGCGCAGGGTCAGGTAATCTTGTGCACGGGGCAGGGGCCACTGACGGTCACTTTGGATGCGCAGGGCAACCCGATCGGTCCTGTTCATATCTGCCCAGATTGCGCATTGACGTTGATGGCCTATAATGACGTACCAATCGCCGTGAAAACGCCGGTTGTCCACATTCAAACCATTGCGCAGACACCTGTTTCAACCCGCCAAATTTTGGTTTATCCCATCCCTACAAAGGCCCGCGATCCGCCAGTTTTGGTCTGAATACCACTTTCACTTTTTAAACATTCAGACCGAAAAGACAGGAACGCAACATGTCCCTTAAATCGACCCTTATCGCGACCCTCGCAGCGTTCATCCTCGCCACTCCCGCACTGGCAGAGATTGAAATTCACGACCCATATGCGCGCTCTTCCAACGCCATGGCCGGTGCGGCCTTCATGGTGATCCACAACTCAGGGGACACCGATGACCATCTCATGGGCGTCACGTCGGACGCGGCACAGCGGGTCGAATTGCACACCCATATCGAAGACGAAAACGGCGTCATGCGCATGATCCACGTTGAAGACGGTTTTGTAGTGCCCGCGGCCAGTGACATTTTGCTGCAACGGGGCGGCAATCACGTCATGTTCATGGGCCTCACCGCGCCGTTTGTCCAAGACGACATCATAACCATAATCTTGGTGTTCGAAAATGCGGGCGAGGTCACTGTTGAAATCCCCGTCGTGCAAGTGGAATCGACCAGCCCGTCATGGACCACGGGTCCAACGGTTAAGGCAGCTTTATTGCACCTCTAATGGCGAGATATTAACAGAATCTAGACGTTGGGCGCCTGCACAATTTGGGCGCCCGATTGCCCGGCCCGTCTAGCTGCACTGGTTGTCAGCCGACGTGACGAAGGCGCGGTAGCGAGCCCAAAACGCGTCATCGGTGTTGGTGTCGCTGATTTTTGTATCGTTCGCGACCTCAGGATTCATAAAGAAATCTGCCACAAGGCTGCGATCGCGGCTCGACAGTTGGGTATTGGCAACCTGCTGCACACAACTGCACAAAGCCGGCGTCGCGGCTGATCGGTCGGCATTTAAACACGCCCGGCTGATATCGCCTGTCGCCCCGCGCGTGGACCCTGAGTTGCCCCGATCCCGTCCGCCCGAACAGGCGGTCAACGCGACCAAAGCTGACAAAATAACAAATTTTCTCATGACGCCTCACTAAAGTACTTTGTTCTTTGGCCCAACTTATTGGTTGGGTTATCCCCGTTGGTGCCGCAACTGCTGGCCCCTTTATGACGTAAGCTGCGCGAGGTGGGAAGGGGAATCAAAATCACATTTGCGCCGACGCGCCGATCAGCCCATCCTTGATTCCGACGCGACCCCGCCCGCGCAAGGCCGCTTCGGACCTGCCGTTCAAGGGCGCAAATATCCGCCGCGACCGGCACGGCTGATCATCGTGAAACGCGTCTGAATGCTCAACGTTTTGAGCCACGGCCAAGAGCTTTCAAAATCTGGAAAATCACCATCTGGCATTACATGACCTTTTGCCCCCAGCTGCACACTAATTCCCCTCGACAAACTTCCCAAACCCCTACATATCCTCATCATGACAGCACTCTCACACATCCGCAATTTCTCCATCGTGGCGCATATCGATCACGGTAAATCCACGCTGGCTGATCGCTTGATCCAGTCCACCAACACGGTGGCGGAACGCGATATGAAGGCCCAGATGCTCGATTCCATGGATATCGAGCGCGAACGTGGCATCACCATCAAGGCCAACACGGTCCGCATTGATTATACCGCCAAAAACGGCGAATCCTACGTGCTGAACCTGATCGACACCCCCGGGCACGTCGATTTCGCCTATGAGGTCAGCCGCTCCATGCGTGCCGTCGAAGGCTCGCTTCTGGTCGTGGATTCCACCCAAGGGGTTGAGGCGCAGACCCTCGCCAACGTCTATCACGCCCTTGACGCCGACCACGAAATCGTCCCTATTTTCAATAAGATAGACCTCCCGGCGAGTGACGTCAGTCGCGTCGCCCAACAGGTTGAAGACGTCATCGGCCTCGATGCGTCCGGTGCCATAGCTGTGTCCGCCAAAACCGGTGAAGGCATCATTGAAACGCTTGAGGCGATCGTTCACCAACTCCCCGCCCCCAAAGGCGATCCCGACGGCCCGCTCAAGGCGATGCTGGTTGATTCGTGGTATGACAGCTACCTCGGCGTGATCGTTCTGGTGCGCATCATTGATGGTAAATTGCGCAAGGGCGAGAAGGTCAAATTTATCTCAAACGGCACGATCCACCAAGTTGAACGCATCGGTGTCTTCCGCCCAAAAATGGAAAACGTTGACGAACTTGGCCCTGGCGAAATCGGTTTCCTCACCGCGTCGATCAAACAGGTCCGCGACACCCGTGTCGGCGACACGATTACTCACCAGAAATCCGAAGTGACCCCACTTCCCGGCTTCAAACCCGCGCAACCCGTTGTTTTCTGCGGCTTATTCCCTGTCGATTCCGCGCTGTTCGAAGACCTGCGCGACGCCATCGACAAGCTCGCCCTGAATGATGCATCCTTCTCATTTGAAATGGAATCCTCCGCCGCGCTCGGCTTTGGCTTTCGCTGCGGCTTCCTTGGCTTGCTGCACCTTGAAGTCATCCGCGACCGCATCGAACGCGAATATGACATTGACCTGATCACCACCGCGCCGTCCGTGGTCTATGAAGTTTACATGCGCGACGGCACCATGTCCGAATTGCACAATCCCGCTGATATGCCCGACATGACCCTTGTCGATCACATTGAGGAACCGCGCATCAAGGCGACGATCCTCGTGCCGGACGAATACCTCGGCGACGTGCTAAAGCTGTGCCAAGACCGCCGTGGCATCCAATCCGACCTTACCTATGCAGGCTCACGCGCGCTGGTCGTTTACGATCTGCCGCTCAACGAAGTGGTGTTCGACTTCTACGACCGCCTCAAATCCGTCACCAAAGGCTACGCGTCCTTCGACTACACCCTCATGGGCTACCGCGAGGATGCGCTGGTCAAAATGTCCGTCCTCGTCAACGACGAACCCGTCGACGCGCTGTCGATGATGGTCCACCGCGACCGCGCAGAGGTCCGTGGCCGCGCCATGGTTGAAAAACTCAAAGACCTGATTCCGCGTCACATGTTCAAAATCCCTATCCAAGCTGCCATCGGCGGCAAAGTCATCGCCCGCGAGACCCTGTCGGCCATGCGCAAAGACGTCACTGCAAAGTGTTATGGCGGCGATGCGTCAAGAAAACGTAAACTGCTGGATAAGCAGAAAGCCGGTAAGAAAAAGATGCGCCAGTTCGGGTCAGTGAATATTCCGCAGGAAGCTTTCATCAGCGCACTGAAAATGGACAGCTAAAGCTGTCTATTTTCGGCGCTGATGAAAGACGGTGGGCGGCAGCGATTGAGCATAGCCCAATTGCGGGCTCACACAGGCGTTAGGGCGTGGACCGGATTCGGTTCAAGCGGCCCCAGCGTAGCCTGAAGTGGCGGTTAACAGCTCGTTTTCGAAGCTAGCAAACAAAAAACCTTGAAAATCTTAATACTAGTTTAACCTAGACTTGTCATCTTTGCGCCACGTTAAGGAGGTTTCGGCATGCCAAGACACAAACTTCTATTCGTTTCATTCGCATTTTTTTTGACCTTCCTAGTCCTCGGCTTAGTTTTTGTCTTGGTACTGCTTTTCGCACTTAGCTAGTGTAGTAGCTACTGCTTGGATTCAAACATCAAGTGCAACGGTTGATTTAAAGGCCACGATTTCGTCGGCCATAGCTTCAGCGGGTGTTCTCCATCCGAGGGTTTTTCTTGGACGGTTGTTCATCAGGTTTGCAACGTCGTTGAGCCATGTTTGGCTTGCACCGTTCAGGTCAGTTCCTTTGGGCATGAACTGACGCAGCAGTCCGTTGGTGTTCTCGTTGCTGCCGCGCTGCCAGGGAGCATGCGGATCGCAGAACCAGATATCAATTTTCAATCGTCGCGCCAATTCACGATGGCAGGCCATTTCGGAGCCACGGTCATAGGTCATGCTCTTGCGCAAATCAGCGGGTAGTCGTCTCATCTGGCGGGTGAAGCTGTCAAGCGCGGCCTCGGCCCCATTGCCATCCATTTTGCAAAGAATGACAAAGCGTGTCTTGCGCTCGACCAAGGTCCCCACTGACGAGCGATTGAATGCGCCCTTGATGAGGTCGCCCTCCCAATGGCCTGGTACCAGTCGTGCTTCGATCTCTTCAGGGCGATTGATAATGCGCAATGATTCCGGGACCATAGCACTGCCCGCCGCTGTCCTGCGCTTGAGCCCACGCTTAGGCTTCGCTTGACGCAACGCCTCGATCATCGCCGCCTTCAGCCCGCCACGTGGCTGCGCGTAAATCGCGGCATAGATGGTCTCATGGCTCACATGGGCGGATGGATCATCATGCTTCATGAGACGCAGTCTCTGCGCAATCTGCTCAGGCGACCAGTGCAGATGTACGAGCTTGCCATGAACGAAACGATTAAGATCGCTCCCCTCCACAAGCTTGCGCTTGCGGCGGCAGCGCGCGCGCCGGGCATCATAGGCCTGCCGCCTGCGGGCAATAGCTGCCGTCTTCCTGCCGACCTCGCGCCAGCTCACGGCAGATCGTGCTCGCCGGGCGATGCAAAAGCTGGCCGATCAACCGCTGACTGCTGCCCCTATTATGCTCGGCTAATATCACGCCACGGTCCTCGCTGCTGAGGTGCTTCCTTCGTATGTCCATCACAACATCCTATGCCCAAAGGGCTCTGAGTGTTGCATTTGAAACTTGAGTCTAAGCTGCTTGAAGAGTTAACTTAGGCTGGCTACATATGAAACATAAATGAATGGTGGAAAACGGCATCTGCAACATTTGCAGGAGGAGTGGTGACAATTAGCCTAGTGGCGATTCCCACATTTGTGTTCTTACCCCGAGAATTTGATGCGTTGCGTACGTTAAGTGAAGCATCATTCGAAGCTTCGGAAGCCGCGAAAAACGCCAGTATTGAAGCTCGTGATTCTGCTGTTGAAACTGTGTCAAAACTAGACAGTCTCGTCATCGCAATTGCGCAGGCCGACGCTAAACCAATTGTTGATGATATGTTTGGTAATTCAAATCTAATGTCATCTGCTGATGCGCCAAATTTTTCGCCACGCATCTTCCTTCTGATGTTGTTGAGGTAATTGTCGCTTCCGGAGAGCTTTCGAAGTTTCGATATTCTGACTTTAACGGACAGGAATGGGTTTTTATTGAAACGTCATCATTTAATCAATTTAGTTCTGAGTATCAGAAACTAATTGAGGATGGATTTAGCCGTAGCTCGGTATTCTTCATTACTGACTGAAGGCTGGAACAGTCTTATTTGGATTGTCTTTTTGCCAAACCCCTCGGGGTTTGGCAGCGCCCGAACCGCCCCAACGGGGCGGGCGCTTCGCTTCCCCCCTCGGTTCGGGCGCGACCAAGCCAGTTAAGTCAGCGCCAAGATCAACCGCCCCTTGGGCTACGCCCGTTCCATCCTCAAAAGGTCCACTGGACCTTTTGCCGTGCCAGAGGCACGAACTGGATAGAACACCTTGACCCAAATCAAAGCCACACCACTTCTATCATGCAAAACTCGCTAGCAGCGGCCTTACGCCGCAGACCTTGCCCTGAAAGGAGCCACCCATGCTTCGTCTTGCTTCCATCCTTTATTCCATCGTCTCCACCACCTTGTCTGGCAGTTTCATCATTGCGTCATTGACCATGGGGTATGACACGTTGACCCCGATCCTTGTCGCGGCGGGGCTTGGCGCGATCGTCGCATTTCCGGCGAGCTATTTTGTCACCAAGGCGATCATGGCGAACTCCTGAGCCAACGCCGCCGTTTCGCGCGATTATCCGGCGTCACGCCCAACTCGCCGCCCTCAACAGGCTCCAGCCCACCAGCCGCCAAAATCCGGCGCTCCTCGGCGCGGGTCAGTTGCAGCGTGCACACCTGCAGCGCCGCCTCTTTGGGCGTCACCATCTTGCCGCGAAGACCCTGCACCACACGCGCGAACGGCGCGCCGACGATGTGGGAATTCTTGTTCAGCGGATGCTTGATCATGCCGCGATCTTCCTCGTCCTCGATCTGCCAAATGCGCTGCAAATTCGCCATGCTCACCACCGCCGCGACGGGGGTGCCGTGGCGGGTCATCACGATGCATTCGTTGGGGTCCTGAACGCGGGTGACAACCTCACCCAATCGCTGGCGCGCGGCGCTGACTGTTAACTGCATATTCATCTCCTGGGGTGTAAAAATTTTGTACAAACCGTGCAAAGCACCCGTAGAGTTTTGAACAAAACCGTTAAAACACTCCAAAGCATGCGTTCGGTGCGACGGGATCTGTGCGCTGGCCCGTACAACCCTCATGACCCAACATGAGGACCGCGCGATGCATTACTTACCCCACATCTTTCTGATCTGCGCTGGCGGCGCATCCTTGATGGTTTTTGTAACGTCATCAATGTTTTAGCTGTGAATTAGCTGAAAAATGCCCGCAAGGTCGCTTCAAACTCGCGCGGTTTTTGTGCGTGCAGCCAGTGGCCCGCTTCCGGTATCTTCGCGAACCGTGCATTGGGAAATAAGTCTTTGATAACAGGGCGGTATTCGGGCGTGACATAGTCGCTGTCGCCGCCAGACAGGAACAATGTCGGGCCGTCAAATGATCCGGAAACCTCAGGAAATCCGATGATCTTTGGCATTTCAGCCGCAAGAACATCGAGATTCAGAAGCCACTTTTTTTCTTTTGCATCAAGGGATTGCAACAGAAAATCACGGACCTCCGGGTCGAGGTTTTCGCCTGCCTGTGAGCGCCGCTCAACCCCGCTCAAATCCACGGCACGCATCGCATCGATGTGCTGGGTTTGGCTGTGCGAATAGGCGACGGGTGCGATGTCTGCGATGACTAACTTACTGATAAGATGTGGGTATTTCAGCGCCATCACCATGGCGGCCTTACCCCCCATGGAATGCCCGACAACAAACGTTGGGCCATCCAAAAGGTCTGCCAGATCATCCGCCATGTCGTCATAACTTTGCGTGTCAAACCAAGGGCTTGCGCAGTGATTTCGCATATCAGGACAGATGACATGGAACTGATCAGACAGCCGTTTAGCAATCACGCCCCAGTTGCGACCGGACCCGAAAAGTCCGTGCGCGATCAATATTTTAGGCAGCGACGGGTCGCCGTGAGTGAGGACATTCAGCATCGCTTTTACTAGACCGAAAAGTTGCGAATTGAAAGGGCGCAGCGTGCACGCTAAGGCTGTGTTCATGACCGGGAATCACGCCAATAAATACGCCGATGAGGTGCGTCGCTTGATCGAGCAGCGCCTGAAAATTAGGAGCCGTACGCTTGAAAGCGCCTTTGCGCGCGCCGGGCGATTGCTGCCGCAATGGGCGCACCGTGAAGGGCGCTATTTGGTGCAGGCCAGCCAGATGATGGATCACCCCAAGCTGCGGACAATGGTCGATCAAAGCAAGTTTGAAAAGGCGCACAAAGCGTTGATAAGTCACCTGAAAACCATCGATCCCGTTGAGCGGCGCAAGACCCGCATCCTTGGCGTTCTGGGGGTCATCAGTTTCAATCTGATCCTTGTCGTGGCGGCGTTGCTGATCTTTCTGATGTGGCGCGGCTACCTTTAATATTCAGCGGTTCGCGGATCACCAAAGTCACAGTCACAAAGGCCACGTAAAGTAGCAAATACCAGCTGCCGAGTTTGCTGATCGATGTCATCTCAAACGTGCGCGATCCGGCGTAGACCCAAGTGCCGGTCAGGGTGCCGATGTTCTCTGCGATCCACAAAAAGAAGCTTGCGAAGAGTGCAGCGAGGGGGAGGGGGAGGGGCAGGGCGTAGGCGCGGCCAAGGGTGAACTCAACTCGTGTGCGCCAGAACACAATCACGGTGGCTGCGAAAAGCGCCAAGCGGATGTCGGGCAAAAAATGATGTGAAAAGAAGTTCAAATAGATCGAGACAGCCAATACGGTGGTGATCCAAAAAGGCGGGTAGGGCGCAAAACGCATGTCGAAGATTCTGATGACCCGCGCGATGTAGCTGCCGACGGATGCATACATAAACCCGCTGAAAAGTGGCACGTTGACCACCATAAAAAATGCGTCTTCCGGGTAAGCCCATGATCCGGTGTTGACCTTGAAAATTTCCATGGCGGTTCCGGTGAGGTGAAACAGTCCGATGACTTTGGCCTCTTGCCAAGTCTCAAGCCTAAACAACAACATAGCAGCTTGGGTTAAGACGGCGAAGGCAAACAGGGCGTCATATCTGGCGATTGGCCAGTTGTCGGCCCAGATAGCATTTGTGCAAATAACGGCCAACAATATAAGCCCGCCAAACAGACAGGCCCAGAGGTGTTTTAGCGTGAAAGCAGCGACCTCTGCCAGCGGGGCGGGAAGCTTGGCGTGCAAGGGGCGCCCCACAGTTGTGTCAAAGGATCGGGGTTGCTGCATGGCGCTAGAAAAGCGAAAGCCGCCATGGATGTCCACGCTCTGTTTGCGTAGGTTCCACGACGGCGTTCATAGCGGCGTTGCGTTTGTTCACTGAATCAAAGGTTTGGATAAATCGGGAAGGCGTCGCAGAGTGCTTCAACTTCCGTTCTCACCTTGGCCTCGACATCTGCATTGTCGTCCGCGCCGTTCGCGGCCAAACCGTCAACTACTTCGACGATCCAATCAGCGACCTGGCGGAATTCGACTTCGGTGAACCCGCGTGTCGTGCCTGCGGGCGATCCCAAACGCACGCCAGATGTCACCATCGGCTTTTCAGGATCGAACGGGATGCCGTTTTTGTTGCAGGTAATGTGGGCACGTTCGAGTGCTGCTTCGGTGTCATTGCCTTTGACGCCCTTGGGCCGCAGATCGACGAGCATCAGGTGGCTGTCCGTGCCGCCCGTGACAATGTCCAAGCCGCCTTTGATCAACTGATCCGCCAGTGCTTGTGCATTTTTAACGACCTGTTCTTGGTAGGCCTTGAATTCAGGGCGCAATGCCTCTCCGAACGCCACAGCCTTGCCTGCGATAACGTGCATCAGGGGCCCGCCTTGGATGCCGGGGAATATGGCAGAGTTGAATTTCTTCGCCAGCGCTTCGTCGTTCGTACAGATCATGCCACCGCGCGGGCCACGCAGGGTTTTGTGCGTTGTTGTGGTAGCAACGTGGGCGTGTGGAAACGGCGATGGGTACAGACCCGTCGCGACCAGACCCGCGAAATGCGCCATGTCGACGAGCAGGTAGGCACCAACGCTGTCCGCAATTTCGCGCATGCGCTTGAAATCAATGATGCGCGGGATCGCGGACCCGCCAGCAATGATCAGCTTTGGTTGATGCTCGGTCGCCAATTCCTGTACTTGGTCGTAATCTAGCAGACTGTCTTGTTTACTCACACCGTATTGGATGGCGTTGTAAATCTTGCCCGATTGGTTCGGTTTTGCGCCATGCGTCAGGTGACCGCCCGCGTCCAAGGACATGCCCAAAATGGTATCGCCGGGTTTAATCAGCGCTTGATACACACCTTGATTTGCTTGACTGCCAGAGTTCGGTTGAACATTCACAAAGTCGCAACCGAAAAGCTGCTTTGCGCGATCAATTGCCAAATTTTCAGCGACATCAACGTGTTGGCATCCACCATAGTAACGACGCCCGGGATAGCCTTCGGCGTATTTGTTGGTCATCACGCTGCCTTGCGCTTCCATCACGGCGGCAGAGACTATGTTTTCTGATGCGATCAGTTCGATCTCTTTGCGCTGACGGCCCAGTTCCGCGCCAATCGCAGCAGCGATTTCGGGATCACGGGTCGCGAGGCTTTCAGTGAAGAATCCGGTGTCATTGTTGCGGGCATTCATGGCAGTGTTCCTTTGGCGCAGTTGTTTGGGCGGTTCATAAACCTTCGCCTCGTGGCTTATAACCCCAAACTTTTCATATTGATTATCTCGGTTCCGACAATCTTGCCCCGATGTGCGACTTGCGTTTTCACAGAGCGCAGGGGACAACTGCGGAGAAACTTGAAAGGATCTTAATGCCTGTCGATTCAATCTCTAAAATCGAAATTGCGTTTGTTGCCAGCGATGCACCGATTGCGCAGGCTGCAAAAGTGGCTTTGACGTTGCAATATGGCGGCGTTGCAGTTGAAAACGCTGATATTATTGTAGCCTTGGGCGGTGACGGGTTCATGCTGGAAACCCTTCACGGCACCCAGGACTTGCCCGCGCCAGTGTATGGAATGAACCGTGGTACGGTCGGGTTTTTGATGAACAATTATTCAGCCCAAGGGCTGCGGGACCGTTTGGCAAAAGCCCAAGAAGAGGTCATGAACCCGCTGCACATGACCGCCACCTGCGTCAACGGAACGCAGCACAACGCACTGGCGATCAACGAAGTGTCGCTGCTGCGCGCGGGGCCACAGGCTGCGAAGTTGCGCATCCATGTGGATGGCAAACTGCGCATGGACGAACTGGTTTGCGATGGTGCGCTTTTGGCGACGCCTGCAGGGTCCACCGCGTATAACTATTCCGCCCACGGTCCTATCCTGCCAATCGGCTCGGACGTTTTGGCGCTGACGGCTGTGGCCGCATTCCGGCCCCGTCGTTGGCGCGGAGCACTGCTGCCAAAATCGGCGCATGTGACGTTTGATGTGACGAACGCGGCAAAGCGCCCCGTCAACGTCGACGCAGACGGGGTGTCCGTGAAGGACGTCAAACAGGTCGTCGTGTGGTCAGCGCCGGAAATCACACACCGCATCCTGTTCGACCCCGGTCACGGACTAGAAGAGCGGCTGATCCAAGAACAATTCGCCTAAATTAGCCGCCCGCATACCCAAGCGATTTCAACGCCTCACGGATTTCATCCAAGATCGCTGGATCATCAATGGTTGCGGGCATTTTGAAGTCCGCACCATCGGAAATTTTCACCATTGTGGCACGCAAGATCTTGC
Organism: Octadecabacter arcticus 238; assembly: GCF_000155735.2. Classification (GTDB taxonomy): domain Bacteria; phylum Pseudomonadota; class Alphaproteobacteria; order Rhodobacterales; family Rhodobacteraceae; genus Octadecabacter; species Octadecabacter arcticus. The sequence continues at coordinate 3,528,258 of NC_020908.1, read as the reverse complement.
CGCTGCGGGTTTTGGGCAATCGGTCCACCACGGTGCATAGTTTGAACGCAGCGACGGGTCCGATCTTGTCGCGCACGAGTTTGACGCAGCCGCGTACGACGTCTTCGTGTGACGTTTCGGTGCCTTTGTTCAGGCAGACAAACCCAACCGGCAACTGCCCCTTCAATTGATCCGTCACGCCAATCACCGCGCATTCTGCCACGTCCGGATGCGCCGCAAGCACTTCTTCCATCCCACCCGTCGAAAGCCTGTGACCAGCGACGTTAATCACGTCGTCCGTGCGCGCCATGATATAAAGGTAGCCGTCTTCGTCAATCATGCCAGCGTCACCGGTTTCGTAATAGCCTGGAAAGGTGTGCAGGTAGCTTTTCACAAACCGGTCTTCAGCGTTCCACAACGTCGGTAAGGTGCCTGGTGGTAGCGGCAGTTTCACCGCAATCGCGCCCAGTTCACCTGTCGGCAATTGGTGCCCGCCGTCATCCAGAATATGAACATTATACCCGGGCATCGCCACAGTCGGTGAACCCAGCTTGACGGGCATCGGTTCGATCCCCACAGGGTTGCCCGCGATGGTGTAGCCGGTTTCGGTCTGCCACCAATGGTCGTAAACTGGCTTGCCCAGCTTGTCCTGCATCCATTCGATCGTGTCAGGATCGGCCCGTTCTCCTGCAAGGTAAATCTGATCAAGGTGGGACAGATCATATTCCTTGATCAATTCGCCTTTTGGGTCTTCGCGTTTTACCGCACGAAAGGCTGTTGGCGCAGTGAAGAAGGACTTGACCTTGTGCTGCTCGATCACCCGCCAGAAGGTACCTGCGTCCGGCGTGCCGACGGGCTTTCCTTCAAATACTACGGTGGTGTTGCCGTGGATCAGCGGCCCGTAACAGATGTAGCTGTGGCCCACGACCCAGCCAACATCAGACGCGGCCCAGAACACATCACCGGGGTCCACGTTATAGATACTTTTCATTGTCCAATGTAGCGCGACGAGGTGGCCTGCCGTGGGGCGCACAACCCCTTTCGGCGCGCCCGTCGTTCCGGACGTATAGAGAATATAGGCTGGATGCGTGCCTTCAACCGGAACGCAATCAGCAGGTTCGACGCCGTTCTGGAAGTCGTTCCAATCGACGTCACGGCCCTCAGTCAGCTCTGCAACCTCTTGTTCACGTTGATAAACCACACAGAATTCAGGTTTATGTGTCGCGAGATAAATGGCACCGTCCAGCAGCGGTTTGTAATGGATGACGCGCCCCGGTTCCAACCCGCAAGACGCCGCGACGATAGCTTTGGGCGTGGCATCGTCAATCCGCACGGCCAGTTCATTGGCGGCAAACCCGCCGAACACAACCGAATGGATCGCGCCAAGCCGCGCGCAGGCCAGCATCGCCTCAAGCGCTTCTGGCACCATCGGCATATAGATGATGACGCGGTCGCCCTTGGTGATCCCTTTCGCTTTGAGCGCACCTGCAAGGGAGGCCACGCGGGTCAGTAGATCTGCGTAGGTAATTTCGCTGATCGTGTTGGTCATCGGGCTGTCGTAGATGATTGCCACCTGATCGCCCCGCCCCGCCACAACATGGCGGTCCAGAGCGTTGAAACACGTGTTCACCCGCGCATCGCGGTACCATTCATAAAGTGGCGCTTTATCGTCAAACAGGGCTTTGGATGGGGGTGTGTCCCAGTCAATCGCGTCGGCTGCTTTCATCCAGAAACCTTCTGGATCGTCTTGCCAGCTTTTGTATACGTCGCGGTATGCCATGGTATTCTCCCTGTGTTGACCTAGGGATAGGCCTTGCAGGGCGCAGGGGGCAAGGCTGTTAGCGCACGCGGGGCAGAGTTTGCAAAATGATGCGGGTTTGGATTGCAAATATTTGCAAAGTTGGTGGTTGTTGGCCTGTATTGCGAAGCCCACTGCGCGTATCTGCAAATCTGCAAACTATGTGAGGTTTATTCCAAGCGAATCCCGATCTTTCTACTGGCCTAAGTCCACTGCAACATAATGTTGCGCCACGTGTCGATGGAAGGTTAGATTTAGGCTGATACTGGCTGATCTGGGAAATTTTGTTAATTATTTTGTTGAAAAGCCTAGGGCAACGGATCACATCTATTTCACGGGACGACATTCCGCCGCCTCCGACATCTAGGACGTGAAATGATGGATAAGAACAGCAAACCAAATAAAGATAAGAAAGCAAAACCGGTTCAAGCCGCCGTTACCCCGGCGCCGCATAAGCCTGCGGGCAAATAGCAGGCGTCGACGTTAGCTTAAAAGAACGTTGATAGTTCGGAAAAGGGGGGGGCGCGTGCGGCTCCCCCCTTTTTTATCGCTCGCTATTCGTAATGCTTGACCGGCGTGCCAGCGATTGCTGCCATGTTCAGCAATCCACGTGGTGTGATTGACGGCGTTACGATATGGGCGCGGTTGCCCATGCCCATCAGGATCGGCCCAACCTCAAGCCCGCCTGCTTTCATCTTCAGGATATTGCGCACACCGCTGGCGGCGTCGGCATGACCAAAGATCAACACGTTGGCGGCCCCTTTCATCCGTCCACAGGGCAACAACCGCTCGCGCAGCTCGGGGTCGAGTGCGGCATCAACGTTCATTTCACCTTCATAGGTAAAATCGACCTTCTGCGCGTCCAGAATTTTCATCGCCTTGCGGATGCGGTTGCCCGTGTCGCAATCCAGATTGCCGAATTGGGACTGCGCACAGAACGCAATGTTCGGCTTGAGACCAAATCGTTTCACATGCCGCGCCGCACCTATTGCGGTCTGCGCGATTTGTTCTGGCGTCGGTTCGGATCGCACATGCGTGTCGGCGATGAACAACGGCCCATCTTCGAGGATCATCATGCTGAGCGCGCCTTGGACCTTGTGGTCTTTGCCCAAAATTTGTTCGATATATTTCAGGTGCCAGCGGAATTGCCCGAACGTGCCGCAGATCATGCTGTCGGCCTCACCGCGGTGAACCATGACAGCGCCAATGGCAGTTGTGTTGGTGCGCATGACCGCTTTTGCCAGATCAGGCGTGACGCCATTTCGTGACATAAGTGTGTGATATGATTCCCAATAATCGCGGTAGCGCGGGTCGTTTTCAGGGTTCACAATATCGAGGCTGTTGATGTCGATATCCAGACCCGCACGTTCGGCCCGAAGTGCGATTACGTCAGGGCGGCCGATCAGTATCGGAGTTTCTGTGGTTTCTTCTAGCACGGCTTGGGCGGCGCGCAGCACGCGTTCGTCTTCGCCTTCGGTGAACACGATGCGACGGGCGACCTTGGCGGCAGCCTCAAACACTGGCCGCATGAGCATGGCGGACTTGAACACCGATGCATCCAATCCGGCCTTATAGGACGGCAGATCGACCTGTTTGGTCGCCACACCGGTTTCCATCGCAGCCTTGGCGACGGCAGATGCTACAACACCCATCAAACGCGGATCGAACGGTTTTGGAATCAGATAGTCGACACCGAACGTCATCTGTTCGCCCTGATAGGCGGCGGCGGCTTCGGCGGATGTGGTGACGCGGGCAAGGGCGGCGATGCCTTCGACGCAGCCGATCTTCATTGCGTCGTTGATCTCAGTCGCGCCAACGTCCAGCGCCCCGCGAAAGATAAACGGGAAACACAGCACGTTGTTCACTTGGTTTGGAAAATCACTGCGCCCCGTTGCCATGATCGCATCAGGTGCTACTGCACGCGCATCTTCGGGTGAGATTTCGGGGTTCGGATTTGCCAGTGCAAAAATGATCGGCGTCTTGGTCATCCGCGCAACCATGTCTGGCTTCAGCACGCCGGGACCGGACAGACCGAGGAACATATCTGCTCCGTCGATCACATCACCCAACGTCGCGGCTGTTTTGCCTTGGGCGAATTCAGCCTTTTGCGGCGTCATGTCCTTTTCGCGGCCCTCATAGACGAGACCTTCGATGTCACATAGCCAGACGTTTTCTCGTTTTACGCCTAGTTTCAGCAGCATGTTCAGACAGGCAATGCCTGCAGCCCCGCCGCCGGTACTGACGATCTTGATATCCTCAAACTTCTTGCCAGATACCGCCATCGCGTTGGTCGCCGCAGCACCCACAACAATGGCCGTCCCGTGCTGATCGTCATGAAAAACGGGGATATTCATCCGCTCACGGCAGATTTTTTCAACTATAAAACAGTCTGGTGCTTTGATGTCTTCAAGGTTGATCGCACCGAAAGTCGGTTCCAGCGCGCAGACAATATCGGCCAGCTTTTCGGGGTCGGGCTCGTTCAACTCAATATCAAAGCAGTCGATATTGGCAAATTTCTTGAACAGGACCGCCTTACCTTCCATGACCGGTTTTGATGCTAGTGGGCCAATATTTCCAAGCCCCAGAACTGCCGAGCCGTTGGTCACGACTGCCACCAGATTGCCCCGTGCGGTGTAGTCATGCGCTGTCGCAGGATTGTTTTTGATTTCAAGACAGGCTTCCGCGACGCCGGGTGAATAGGCCCGCGCCAAATCGCGCCCGTTTGCCATCGGCTTGGTCGCGCGGATCTCTAGCTTGCCCGGTTTGGGGTAGCGGTGGTAATCCAGCGCCGCCTGTCGCAAAGTTTCTTTCTTCTGCGCGTCGATCGCGGACGTGTCGATCGGGGTCTTTGGGGGCGTCTCGGACATTGGGTCACCAGTCTTTCAAAGGGTCAAATCTTGCGTGCAGAAAATATAGTTTAATATTAAACTATCCAGATGCAGCTAGGAAGGCATTATGTCAGCTATAGGGACAAGAGGCAGTCTCTTGCAAATCCGAAAGCTGAGACGCAGATTGGCCCAATGACAGATATATCAGAAATTCGCGCAGAAGTATGCCTGCCCAGCACGGCGTTGACGGCTGATATTGGTTTTTTTACCAAGACCTTACGCATGCGGATAGAATCTATTTATCCTGCTGATGACCCCACTGTGGCGGTGTTTTCCGGCCACGGTTTGCGAGTCAGGCTGGATCAAAACAAAATCGGTGGGACAGGCCATTTGCGAATTCTGACCGACGATGCCGGGTTTACGAATTCCCGCCAGTTGACAGCTCCGGGGGGCACGACGGTCGAGATTGACGCACTAAACCCGCCGCTGCATATGCCGATCACTGATCATGCCTTCGTTGTGCGCCGTCTGGCCGATCAAACCCCATGGGTTATTGGCCGCGCGGGCATGCATTACCGCGATCTGATCCCAAGTCGCCTTGGCGGTTCGATCATCGCAAGCCACATTCGCATCCCCGATGGCGGCCCTGTGCCAGACATGGTGCACTACCACAAAGTCGGGTTTCAGCTGATTTATTGTTACCGTGGCTGGGTCGATGTTTTGTACGAAGATCAAGGCGGCCCGATCCGTTTGGATGCGGGCGATTGTTTTATCCAGCCACCCGAAATCCGCCACCGTGTCCTAGAAGCATCAAGTGGGATTGAGGTGATCGAAATTGGCGTGCCTGCTGAACATGTCACCGAAATTGAACACGAAATGACGCTACCGACCCCCGATTTGCGACCGGACCGCGAATGGCAGGGGCAAAAGTTTGTGCACAATATCGGGGCCGATGCGGCGTGGCATCCGTTCCGGCTGCAAGGTTTCATCGCCCGTGATACGACCATCAATGATGCCACCAAATCCGTTGCTGGCGTGCAGGTTGTGCGGCGCGGCGCGGGCAATCCGCAATGGGCCAAACATGACGCTGACATCCATTTCACATTTGTGATGGAAGGCGCGATGACGCTTGAGGGAGAGGGCAAAGACCCCAAAAGCCTTGCCATGGGTGATGCCTTTGTGATCCCGCCCGGCATGGCGACGCGCTACAGTGACCCAACGGACGATCTTGAACTGCTCGAAGTGACGCTGGCGGGAACGTTTCAGACCACTTTGGCTTGAACTTATGCGTCGCGCGGCCCAATCTGCCCAAAACAAAGGATCTGCCATGTCCCTGCTTGATGACGCGCGTGCCGTGCGCGAAAACGCCTATGCACCCTATTCGAAATTCGCCGTTGGTGCCGCGTTGAAAACTACACAAGGCACTGTGTTCAAAGGTATAAATGTCGAAAACGTGGCCTACCCAGAAGGCACCTGCGCTGAAGCAGGGGCAATCTCTGCCATGTGCGCCGCTGGGGAACGTGAGATCGCGGAAATTGCGGTCATCGCTGACGCGCCAGCCCCTGTGCCCCCCTGTGGCGGCTGTCGTCAGAAAATCGCCGAATTCGCCGGGCCCGAGGTGGTCGTCACAATGTCCACGATGGATGGGACAATTTTGCAAATGACTGTGGCAGAGTTGCTACCGGGGCGATTTACCGCTGATCATATGGCGAATACCTAATTAATGGATGCGCGCGCCATCATTGCCAAAATACGGCGGGGCGAAGACCCCACGGCCGTCGAATTAGCGTGGTTTGCCAGCGGTTTGGCGACGCGGCAGGTGTCGGATGCACAGGCTGGCGCTTTTGCCATGGCAGTCTGTCTGAACGGCCTTAGCGATGAAGGCCGCGTGGCGTTGACCACGGGCATGCGTGACAGTGGTGATGTGATGAAGTGGGACTTACCGGGTCCTGTATTGGACAAACATTCAACAGGCGGTGTCGGTGATCCGGTGTCCCTGATCCTCGCGCCTGCACTGGCGGCGTGCGATGTGTTTGTGCCGATGGTATCGGGCCGTGGGCTTGGTCATACGGGCGGCACGCTTGATAAACTTGAGGCGATCCCTGGGCTCAGCACGGCGCAAAACACCGCAACTTTTCGCAAAATTACCCGTGAAATCGGTTGTGCAATCGTCAGCGCCACCAATTCCATCGCGCCCGCAGATAAGCGCTTGTATGCCGTGCGCGATGTTACAGCCACGGTTGAGAGTGTTGATTTGATTTGTGCGTCGATCTTGTCCAAGAAACTTGCGGCGGGTCTTGAGGGTTTGGTTTTTGACGTCAAGGCAGGCAGCGGCGCGTTTATGAAAACACCCGCAGAGGCTGTAAAGCTGGCGCGCGCGCTGACGTCCTCGGCCAATGGCGCAGGCACGCCAACGGCCGCGTTCATCACCGATATGTCGCAACCGCTTGCGCCGTGTCTGGGCAATGGCGTCGAGGTCGCTGTCTGTCTTGAGGTTTTGTCAGGCAACCGGGCTGCCGCACCGCGGCTGCATGATCTGACAGTCGCGCTTTGCGCCCGCGTTCTCGCACTTGCGGGGCATGCTGAAGGCGAAGCCGAAGAACGCGTCAAGGCGGCTATTTCGTCGGGGCATGCGATGGTGTGCTTTGCTGCCATGGTTCATGCGATGGGGGGGCCGCCCGACATTGCCGACGACTGGCACACACACCTGCCCAAGGCCCCCGTCATTGGCGATGTTCCCGCACCGATTGCCGGAACAATCGCCGCGATTGACGGTGAGGCCCTGGGTTTGGCTGTGGTCCATCTGGGTGGCGGGCGGCTGGTCGAAAGTGACCGGATCGACCCACGCGTTGGCCTGACAGGTGTTTTGCCTCTTGGGACGAAGGTTGCGCGCGGTGATCCGATCGCGACCATTCACGCCGCCGATGAAGACAGCGCACAAGCTGCGGCCCACGCGGTCCTGCGCGCGGTAGCGATTGGCGAACCCATTGAAATTCCGGACCTCATTATAGAACGGATCGATCCATGACACAGGCCACCCCAAATCGGGCGTTTCTTATTGTGATTGACAGTGTCGGCATTGGTGGAGCGCCGGATGCTGCCGATTTTTTTAACGGCGACACGCCGGATACTGGGGCAAACACGCTCGGTCATATTTCTCAGGCTTGCGCTGCGGGTCGCGCCGAAGAAGGGCGCACAGGGCCGTTGAACATCCCGACCCTCAACGACATGGGCGCTGGCGCGGCGATGCAGCTTGCGACCGGTCTTGATCTTGGCTGGCCCGCGCCGACAGGTGCATACGGCGCCGCCACGCAAATCAGCCCCGGCAAAGACACGCCATCGGGCCATTGGGAATTGGCGGGCGTGCCTGTTCCATGGGATTGGACCACGTTCCCGAAAACCACGCTGACGTTTCCCTACGACATAACGGCACGTATTTGCGAGTTGGCTGGCACGGACGGCATCCTTGCCAATTGCCATGCGTCAGGGACGCAGGTGATCGATGATTTCGCCGCCCAACACATCCGCACAGGCTGGCCGATTTGCTACACATCCGTCGACAGCGTTCTCCAAATTGCCGCCCATGAAGACCATTTCGGGCTAAAGCGGCTTTTGAAGTTGTGCGAAGACCTCGCTCCGATGCTGCACGAACGCAAAGTCGGACGCGTTATCGCGCGCCCGTTTAAGGGAGAAAGCGGGACGTTCGTACGCACGCTCAATCGCCACGACTATGCCATCGCCACCCCGTCCCCGACTCTGTGTGACTGGATTCATGATGCGGGGCAATCCGTGCAGGCGATTGGTAAAATAGGTGATATATTTTCAATGCGCGGTATCGACGAGGTCCGCAAAGGGAGCGATGCGACCTTGATGGGCCACTTGTCTGACTTGATAGATGATGCGCCCAGCGGTGGCTTTGTCTTTGCCAACTTCGTTGAATTCGACAGCCTGTATGGGCACCGCCGCGATGTCTCAGGCTATGCCCGCCACCTCGAATGGTTTGACGCGGCCTTGGGCGCGCTTTTGTCCAAACTGCGCGCGGGCGATCTGTTGTGTGTCACGGCTGATCATGGCAATGACCCGACATGGATTGGCACTGATCATACCCGTGAACGGGTTCCGGTTTTGATCTATGGGCCCGACCTGAACAGACAAGGCCCGCGCGATCTCGGTCATGTTGCGTTCGTTGACGTTGCAGCCTCAATCGCCGCGCATTTAGGCGTAGTGCCCCGCGGACAAGGAAAGAACTTTTTATGACCTATAAATCCATGCCGAAAGTCGAGTTGCACACGCACCTTGAAGGCTGTGCCCCGCCGAGCTTTATCCGCGGATTGGCCAAGGAAAAGTCAATCGATATCAGTGGCGTGTTCAACAAGGATGGCACCTACGCCTACCGTGATTTTGACAACTTTTTGCAAGTTTATGAGGCTGCCTGCACGACGTTGCAGGGCCCGCAAGATTTCTACCGCTTGGTCAAGGCAGTTCTGCAAGAAAGTGCGGCGCACGGCGTTGTTTATCAAGAAACGTTCCTCTCGCCTGATTTCTGCGGCGGCGGTGATCTGGCAGCATGGCGGGATTACTTGGCGGCACTGGAAACGGCGGCGGCTGAAGCTGAGGTAGAATTTGGCATCACCCTAAAAGGCATCGTCACTTGCATCCGCCATTTTGGTCCCGATGCGGCAAAGCCAGCGGCGATTTGCGCTGCCGAGACTTTTGGTGACTTCATCACCGGATTTGGCATGGCCGGCGGAGAGATGGTTGGTCGCCCCAATGATTACGCCTATGCCTTTGATATGGCCCGCGAAGCTGGAATGCCGCTGACCTGCCATGCGGGCGAATGGGGCGGGGCGGACATGGTTGCGGACACGATCACGGATCTCAAGGTGCAGCGCATTGGCCACGGTGTGAATGCCATTCACGATCCTAAATTGGTGGCGCAGATCGCAGATAGCGGCATCGTGCTTGAGGTTTGTCCTGGGTCCAATGTGTTCCTGAAGGCCACAGGAGATTGGGCAGATCACCCGATCCAAAAACTGCGCGACGCGGGCATTAAGGTGACCGTATCAACAGATGATCCACCGTTCTTTGGCACGACTATGACCGACGAATTCGATATGCTGGCCGCAACATTCGACTGGGATAGCGATGATTTCAAAGCCCTTAATCAGACCGCGCTAGACGCGGCTTTCTGTGACCCAACCACTCGCGCAAAAATCGCCAAACGACTGGAAACCCAATGACCAAACTGCCGCACCTGACCCATGTCAGGCACCCGTTGGTGCAGCACAAGCTGACGTTAATGCGTGACAAAACTACGCCCACAGCCGTTTTTCGCCAGCTTTTGCGTGAGATTTCACAGTTGCTCGCCTATGAGGTCACCCGGGAATTGCCGATGACCACCAAGACCATCGAAACCCCAATGGAGACGATGGACGCCCCGGTGCTTAAGGGGCGCAAGCTGGCGCTGATTTCAATTCTGCGGGCGGGCAACGGGTTGCTGGACGGTATGTTGGAACTGATCCCGTCGGCGCGTGTCGGTTTTGTGGGCCTGTATCGCGACGAAAAAACGCTGCAGCCCGTGCAATACTATTTCAAGGTTCCCGAGGCGATGGACGAACGCTTGGTCATCGCCGTTGACCCGATGTTGGCGACCGGAAATTCGTCTATTGCGGCGATTGATCTGCTGAAAAAATCCGGCGCAAAGGATATTCGGTTCTTGTGCCTGTTGGCGTCACCCGAGGGCATCGCTGCGATGAAGGTCGCCCATCCTGATGTGCCGATTGTGACAGCTTCGGTGGATAGTCACTTGAATGACAACGGATATATTGTTCCGGGACTAGGGGATGCGGGCGATCGTATGTTTGGCACTAAATAGGGGTAACAATTCCTTTACATATTAGGCATTGTTCGTCACTCTAACACAATATATTGTGGGGGCAACTATTCGTATTTTCGGTCAGCGTTCTGGATTTCTGTCAACTGTCGCAGTCGTTGCGGCCCTGATGTCGGCCGGCGCATCCGCCCAAGCTTTGCGAAACTCCAGTGGGCCAGCGGAATTTCCGCCATCCTCGTTCACCGCAAATCAGTATGTAGACAGCCGAGGCTGCGTTTTTGTACGGGCCGGAATCGGCGGTACGGTCAATTGGGTGCCAAGGGTCAACCGTAGTCGCGATCAGCTTTGTGGTTTCCAGCCGACGCAGGTTGCTGGCTCAACCACAATTTCGCCAACAGCCAACGTTCCTAACCCGCTGGACACGCTTGTCGCTGGCCTGACGGCCCGCCCAGCTGCAAGACCTGCGCCAGCTGCAGCACCTGCGCCCGTTATTGCAGCCGCACCTGTGCCGCGGGTGATTTTGCCAACGTCCACTGCAGGCGCAATCAATCCGCTTACAGGTCAACGTGTTGGAACACCTGCCGTGCCGCGCCCAGTTGTTGCGGCCACGCCATCACCGCGCATCATCACAACGCAAACCGCCCAGCCGCGGGTTTTGACACGTTCGCAGGCTTGTGCGGGTTTGACGGGTGTCCAGCCGAACCTCATTGGCCAACGCACCGGCCAGCCGATCAATTGCGGTGGCACCGCTGCCCCACAGGTCGTGGCCGTAACTCCCTCGACTGTTCAAGCCCCGAGCGCGCTACCGCGCATGTCGCGCACGCAAGCCTGCGCTGATATCGACGCCACTGGCCGCAGTTATGTCAGCGCCACGACGGGCCTGCCAATCCGGTGTGGACCACAGACCCAGCGCATCACACCGCGCACTGGTCCGTTTGCAGGACTTCAGGCCGATCTGTCGCGGCCGCAGCGCCCCTATTCCAACCCGCTCGACGCGGCTCCGGGTTCTATGGCGCTGAATCCGGGCACAAACATCCGTCTGGCAACACTCTGCGGTGTTGGAGGTTTGACCAACACCAGCGGTTTGAGTATTCGGTGCGGCCCGCAGGCGCAATCGCCGTCAGGTTTGACGTCCCGCTTGGCGGTGCCCGCCGGTCCAACCTCAAACGGCCTGGTGACGCGCGCTCGCACCTCCCCGGCAGGGCAGGGTTTCTTGGGTGACTTACTCAACCAGAATCCACCGCCTTATTCCAATCCGGCGGCTGGGTATGCTTTGCCAGCGCCAACCGTTCCAGCGGGCTATACCCGCGTATGGGATGATGGTCGGCTGAACACGCAACGCGGCATTCGCGTTGGCCCGCAAACCCAAAGCCCGTCAGGTTTGACCAACACGATCCGTTACGCAGCAACCCCGCGCACCACGCCGGCGGTTGAACAGCCCCGCGTGTCGACACGCACCGCACCGCAAGACCAACCGAGTGAGCAGATCAGCGGCCATCGTTACGTACAAGTCGGCACCTATGGCCGCCGCGATCAGGCGCAGTCCATCGCGCAATCGCTGCGTACACGCGGCCTACCGATGCGGGTCGGTGTCTTTAATCAGAACGGAACTGAAATGCGCATAGTGCTGGCCGGACCGTTCAGCAGCGACGCGCAATTGCAAAGTGCATTGGGCACCACCCGTGGCGCAGGTTATTCAGGTGCGTTCACCCGTCGATAGGGCCTGAAACAACAAACAGTTCTCCCGGGGAGGGACCCTGCTCAGGCGCGGGGTCTTTCGTCGTTTGGCGTGGTCTGGGTGGGTTTAGGTACAGATCCCTTGCAGGCTGATCCAATCCGCATCGCTTAAAATTTCGCGAATTGGTCTACCTTGCATCGGATCAGCCTCGATGAGGCTAAGGGTTGTCTCACCCGTAATATCAACCGCGTAGGCGTAGGGCGTGCTGGGCAGTTGCGCGTTGGCAAACATGTCGAGCAAAGTCGCATCATCCGCACGCTGGGGTGGGTTGGCGAACAGCGTTTCGGCATAGGTGCGCAATGTTTCGGGCGCTATCTCGCCTTGGGTCAGCAATGTAAATGTCGTGCCAATGCCGGAGTCTTTCAGCAAAGCCGCAAGGGGATCCTCCAGGCGCAATTGCGCGGCGGCAGCAATGATATGTCCGCCCACGGCAGCTGGATCTTCGGTGTCTTCAATCAGATCGCGGTTCATCACGATTAAACCACCGGGCAGGTAGATCGCCGTGTCGGGGCCTGATGGCACCACGAAAACCTGCCCTCCCGCGTCAGGGCCAAGGGCGCGGGCATGCAAGTCTGCTAAGGCCTGCGTTCCCAACTGACTACGGCAGGTCTGGCCGGTAACACGTTGTATGTGGCCGAGCAGCGTTGCTCCGATTTCTGCCCGTTTAACGCCGGGCACGACGCTTTGCGCCTCGCGGATGAGCGCGTCTGGCAACCAGAACACCGCCAACCCAACAATTGCCGCGGTCGTGGTCAGCAACCCGAGATTGCGCAATCGCCCTGGCCTGTAGCGGCGGCGGTTGACGGTCTTTCGGATCTTTTCCATCGCGTCGATCATCAAGTCATCGCTGATTTCCAAAGTCTCGGTGCCATCAGACGCGGGGGTGAACAGCGCGGGACGTTCGCCGACGTTCATCCGTTCAACGGCCGGAAGTGACCAGTGGGCCAAGGGCCGTTCGGCATTGTCCGAGATAACCAAAGTGGCATTTCCAAGCGACACCGTGACTTCACGACGCTGATCATTCGGTGCTGCGCGCCAAAGGCCACCGCTTTCTAGGCGGGCGAATTCTGTAAGTGCTGTCATGTTTGGGCCTGCTTTGCCTCTTTTGCTTGGACCTAACTTAGCAAAATTTTACAGCAATGACAGTCACTGTCTGTAGCCACAAAAAAGGCCCCCCGCCGCAATGGGCAGGGGGCCTTTAAACTGCTGTGACACGACAGTTACATCATCGCGGCGCGTTCAGAGCGCAGGCCTTGGAAGATGGCAAAACACATCACCAACAAGACGACCGTAAAGAACAGCCCTGTTGAAATCACCATCGCCTGCAGACTTTCAAGGCCGGCGGTTCCCGCGGCCCCCAAAAGAAGCACACCCGCAACCGCACCTTCAAAAATGCACCAGAAGATACGCTGGGACACAGGGGCGTCGACCTTGCCGCCTGCCGTGATCGTGTCGATCACCAACGATCCGGAATCCGATGACGTCACGAAGAACACGATGACCAGCACAACAGCCAGAACCGATGAGATGGAAGAGAACGGCAGTTCACCCAACATTGCAAAGAGCGAGATTTCAGGCTTGTAGGCGGCTACGACGTTTTGGAACACGCCGCTTTCAGTGCCACCTGCGATGACTTGGCTGATGGCAGTGCCACCAAATGTTGCCATCCAAAACACGCAGACAAGGCTTGGGATCAACAAGACGCAGGTGATGAATTCCCGAACCGTCCGGCCACGGCTAACACGGGCGATAAACATGCCCACGAAAGGTGACCAGCTGATCCACCATGCCCAATAGAACGTCGTCCAGCCGTGCAAGAAGCCCGTGTCGACACGGCCCACAGGGTTGCTGAGCGGCACAATTTCTTGTGCGTAGGCGAACAGACCGCCAAAGAAGTCGGTGAAGATCGCCAGCGTTGGCCCTGCAATCAGCACGAACACCAGCAGTATACCCGCCAGTCCCATGTTAATCTCGGACAGCACTTTGACGCCACCGTCCAAGCCACGCATGACCGACACCAAGGCAATTGCCGTGATGAACGCGATGATCAGAACCAACAAAACGGAACTATCCGCACTGGAATCCACGTTGCCCCAAAGAAAGCCCATGAAGTTACGGGTCCCTTCTGCGGCATCACCTGATCCAAACACCTCCGTTAGACCTGATGCCACTTGCGTCGCACCAAAGCCCAGCGATGTGGCCAGACCGAACAATGTCGCGAATGCCGCAGTACAGTCGATCGCGTGGCCCCACGGACCCCAAATGCGTTCACCCAAGATTGGGTAGAATGCGGACCGCAATGTTAGTGGTAAGCCCTTATTGTAGCTGAACAGCGCCAGCGCCAAAGCAACGATGGCATAGATTGCCCATGGGTGAAGGCCCCAGTGGAAAATCGTCGAGGCCATGGCCATGCGCCGTGCTGCGTCGACTTGCGCCGCACTTTGTACGACACCGTCCACGATGCCCAATTCACCACCAAGCGGTTGATCGCCCCATGGCGTCGCAAAGTAATAGACGGGTTCAAGAACACCAAAGAACATCAGGCCGATGCCCATGCCTGCCGCGAACAACATCGCAAACCATGCGAGGTAACTGTAATCTGGTACAGCGTCCGTGCCGCCCAGTCTGACCTTGCCCCACGGGGTCACGATCAACAGCAATGCAAAAATCACAAACAGGTTGGCCGACATCAAGAAGAACCAGTCAAAGGTGCTTTTGATGTAGTTGCGAACGGTCAGAAAAACGTCTTTTGACTCAGTCGGAAAAAGCAGCGCAATCGCCACAAATAACAGGATCAATCCCGCCGAAATCATGAAAACCGGATTGTGAATGTCCAGTTTGACGCCTGCAATTGTCGTTTCATAGTTATCTTGTCCGACCTCGTAATCGGTATCGATTATGTCAGATCGCCCTTCGGGTTCTGGAATGCCCGGATTTGTTGTTTCATCAGTCATATTTTTTGTCCCTCATTGCTCGGTGATATCGCGCTGCTTGGTTTCGGCAGCACGTGTCAGTCGCGCACAATCATGACAGAACACTTTGCCTGTCGTGCTATTTTGCCGCCGTTTGATGGCTAGAGATGATCCGCCAGCCCTGGAATATGGCTTTGCATGACGATCAGGTCGGCCTCAATTGTTGCAGCGGCCTTGAGAAGGGTGGGGTCAAGGTCAACGCTTGGATCATGGCTGACTGCCGAATGCGCAGCAGTTTTGACGTTGTGCGCGTCTGCTTGGCTCTTGGCGAATTCACCCAACTTGGCTTGATAGTCTTCAGGTGAATTGGCAACGGACCCTGGCGCAGAACTTGTGACTCCGACGTAAGTAACCTTCGCCCCGTAGTGCTTGGCGAGATCCGCCGCTGTTTCCAGCGCCCGACAGAGTGTTTTTGTATGTCCCAAATCGACGGGAACCATAATATTATTATACATTTGCCCTCCTTTTCACACACATAGGTTTCCGGCTTTTCCGCGTGGTTATCCATGCAGCCCAAAAAATTCTATGTGCGCATTTGCGCTTAGCGTCCCGGCAGGAAACCTAAGCGGATTCACAATACCTAACGCGGTTTGCGAGTATTCTGCAAGTTTTGTGGACTCTGCGCCTGGAGTGAGGGATCACAGGTGGTTGCAAATCAGCCGTCATTTGTCGGGTGGCTGTCGCGCCTTATCGGAACGTCTTGCGCAACTCGAATTTCTGGATTTTTCCTGTCGATGTTTTGGGCAGTTCGCCAAACACGATCCTTTTGGGGCACTTAAATCCGGCGAGACGTTGTTTGGTGAACGAGATCAACGCCTCCGCGCTAGCCTCGTGGCCAACTTTCAACTCAACAAAGGCACAGGGCACTTCGCCCCATTTGTCATCCGGCATCGCAACGACAGCACAGAGCATGACATCGGGATGGCCCATCAATGCATTTTCAACTTCAACGGAGGATATATTCTCCCCGCCGGAAATGATGATGTCCTTGGCGCGGTCGGCAATCTGCATCGATCCGTCAGGGTGTTGCACGGCCAAATCTTCAGAATGGAAATAGCCGCCTTTGAATGCCTTTGCCGTGGCGTCCGGATTTTTCAGATAACCCTTCATCACCGAATTGCCCCTGATCACGATCTCACCTTGGGTTTTTCCGTCCATCGCGACCTGTTCCATCGCATCCGACATCACGGTAATGTCTTCCATCTGCGGGAACGCAACGCCTTGGCGGGCCCTGATTGCGGATTGCTTGTCGAGGGGCAGCGTGTCCCAATTGTCATTCCACAAGCATTCTGTGACGTGGCCGTAGGTTTCGGTCAGCCCGTAAACCTGCTGCACGTTGAACCCCAAATCCCCAATCGCCGCCAGTGTGGCTGGGGCAGGGGGCGCGCCGGCGGTAAACACTTCGACAGTATGATCGAAATCGCGGCGGTCTTCGGATTTTGCGTTTACCAATAGGTTCAGCACAATCGGTGCGCCGCCAAAATGAGTGACACCTTCATCTGCTATGGCTGCGTAAATCGCCGCCGCTGATACGTCGCGACAACACACAACCGTGCCACCCAGCATCGGCATCATCCATGTGTGGTTCCATCCGTTGCAGTGAAACAACGGCACGATGGTCAAAAAGATCGGATGCAGCGTCATGCGCCACGTGACGGGCGTGCCCATGGTCATCAGATAGGCACCACGGTGATGATAGACGACGCCCTTGGGCTGCCCTGTGGTGCCTGACGTGTAATTAAGTGCAAGGCTCTCCCATTCGTCTTCGGGCAAAACCCATGCAAAGTTTGGATCACCTGCGGCGAGAAATGTTTCATAATCGATCTGCTTACCGATCTCGGGCACGCCTGCGATCGGGTCGGGGACTTCAACAACCAGCGGTGCCGCGCCCTCCATTGCTTCAATTGCTTGCATACAGACCGGCAGGAACTGGCTGTCTACCAGCACGACTTTTGCTTCACCGTGATCGAAAATATAGGCAATTGTATCCACGTCCAGCCGGATATTGATTGTGTTCAACACAGCCCCCGCCGCAGGCACGCCAAAATGTGCTTCGGCTTGGGCGGGGATGTTGGGCAGCAGTGTCGAGACAACATCGCCCGCAACAACGCCCGCTATCTGCAACGCGCTCGCCAGTTGGGACACGCGAGCATGATAATCGCGATAGGTCAGGCGCGTATCGCCGTAGACCAGTGCCTCACGGTCGGGAAAAACCTTGGCCGCGCGTGCCAAATGGCTCAACGGGGTGAGTGGTACGTAGTTCGCAGGTGTCTTATCCAGCCCAGTCTCATCCCTCATCCAGCCCATGCGCATTTCCTCCCAGAATGTTGCATCCCCAAAGTGCCGCAGATTTCGCAGATGTCAAACGCCGATCTCTCAGCGCACGTGGCTTTTTGCCCACGCGTCGCTTTTGGGCTGGCGCAGGCACCTTGCGGTCGTGACAGTGCCCCAAAGGAAACCCGTCAATGCAAGCTACAAACCCTAAGTTGTCAATGATTTGCACCCTTTGTGGTATGTTCGTGCTTGGCGTGACTGACAATCTGATCCCGCTGATCTCGGAAAACTCAAGCCTGTGGCTGTTTCAGGCGGCGCGGTCCGCAGCGACCTTGCCGTTGTTGGCACTTCTCGCGCTGTTTGGCTTAGGCACCTTGCGCGCAAACCGACCTTTGCACGTATTGGCCCGCAATTTCTTTACGGGCACGGCGCTGTTGATTTACTTTGGGTGCCTTGCCTTCCTGCCTATAGGCGTCGTTGCCGCCGGATTGTTCACCGCTCCTATTTTCGTTTTGATCCTGTCGGTCTTGTTTCGGGGTCAATCGGTTGGGTTCTGGCGCTGGGCAGCGGTGGCTGTGGGGTTCGGTGGCGCGGTTCTGGTGGTGTGGCCGCAGGACGGCAGTATCACAGTGCTGGCCTTTGTGCCGATCATCGCGGGCCTGTTTTATGCAGTCGGCGCAATCGGCACCCGCGCGTGGTGCGAAGGCGAAAGCGTGCTGGTGATGACGCTGGCATATTTTGCCATCCTTGGCGTTTACGGTTTGGTGGGTGTTGCCGCGCTGACCATCTGGCCCATGGATGCGCCACCCGGTGTTGACGGCTGGCTGCAGCGCGGCCTCGTGCCGATGACGACCACGATGTTCTGGGTTACGATCGGCCAAGCCGTCGGCAGTATTACCGGCGTTGGCCTGCTGACACGCGGCTATCAATTGGGTGAGGCATCCTATGTTGCGATCAACGAATATTCTCTCATCGTGTTCGCCGCGATCTTTGGCTGGATCATTTGGGACCAAACCTTGGGCGTATTGGCGCTGGTCGGGATTGCCTGCATTATCACATCGGGCTCTATCATCGCGCTGCGATCAAAGTGAGGAAGATATGATCATTTCACGTGGGCGCGGCTACATCTTCGTGCATATCCCTAAAACTGGCGGGACGGCGATGGCGCTGGCGCTGGAAGACCGCGCCAAGGCAGACGTCATCATGATTGGCGACACGCCCAAGGCGCTGAAGCGACGCGGCAAGGTCAAGGGGGTTAAGACAGCAGGGCGGCTGTGGAAACATTCAACACTGGCCGACGTCGAAGGCCTGATCACCCGCGCAGAGATGTCTGACCTGTTCACCTTCACTCTGTTGCGCAATCCGTGGGACCGAATGGTGAGCTATTATCATTGGCTGAAGACGCAGACTTTTGATCATCCGGCGGTCACGTTGGCGCATTCCAAAGGCTTTTCCGGGTTCTTGAACGCGCCGCTGACAAAAGACACGTTTCGCGCCAACCCTTATGCACGCTACATGACCGATGGGGTGGGCGTCACGCATGCGGACCTCTATATCCGTCTTGAATATCTGGCCGATGATCTCGCGCCGCTCGCGACCCACCTCGGGTTTCTGCCTGTCTTGCCGATTGCCAACCAAAGTCAACGCCCCCGCGATTGGCGTGGCTTTTATACCGATTTTGACACCGAACATACCAAATTTTATCACCGACTTCACGTCGTCTGGACAACAAAATACCGATACAAAGTTATGCGCGGTGAAATGCGTGAGCGTATCCGTGAAATCATTATCCAAACATGCCAAGAACTTGGCGTGCATATTGAGACGGGCGTATTGTCGACCGATCACGTCCACATGTTCATATCGGTCCCGCCTCAGATAGCTTTGTCAAAGGTGATGATGCGGATCAAGGGACGCTCGTCTTATAAGATACAGCGCGAGTTTCCCGAACTGCGCAAACGGTACTGGGGCCAGCGGTTTTGGGCTCGCGGATTTTTCTCAACAACCAGCGGCAATGTCACTGACGCTGTCATACTTCAGTATCTTGAATTACATTCAAAAAGGGAACCTACCGGCGTCAGCCGGTAGTCGTTCAGTGATGTTCGAAGACGAGGACCACCGCGCGTCGTCCGTAGCAACACAAACCTATCCAGTCACGGCCGAGCCGCACCCGCGCAAAGTTGCAGACGGGGCTGAACCTCGCTTGTGATCGTTTGGGTCTGGGCATTCCCAAAAAACAAACCTGGACGGGCCCCGTCCTTGGCTACAAGGGCGGAGCGATTTTATTTAGGGGTGCGCGCCGGATGCGATCTTGTCGGCAAACTCGTGGTTCTTGTCGCGGTGACCCGCTTCATCCTCGCGGATGACAAGGACCACGTCACGCAGCCGCGCATTGGCAGACAGCTTCCAATAATCAATCGCAATTTGCGGTGCGGCGATATTTTCGATCAGGCCCGCGTCGATCTGTTCAAGATATTGAGTGTAGCTGACGACCGCTTCTTCTTCGAGGTATCCGACAACACGATGCGCAACGCGCGGCGCAAGCAGGTACAAAAAGAAGTAGAAGTTGTAGAAAATCAGCTGGGTCGCCGCGACCAGAAAGCGTTCAAATTTGGAAGGCTGCGCGATTTCGATGAACGTCATCAGGTGCATGCGTTCATTGTCTGCCTCCTCGATCAACTCCCTGATCCAGCCTTGATCGTCACGGATATGGCGCAGCGCCTTAAGGTGTTGCAACAGCCCGCCCACCATTCCTGGAACCGCGGCAACGGTTTCCAGAACCACGGCACGGTGGCTATAGCGACCGGCAAAGAATTTGTCTGCAAAGACCCGCAAAAACTTCACTAGCCGCAATGCAAAGCGGTCGCGAAAATCTTGGGGCACGTGGTGATGCATGTTCTCAGAAGCCAGTTCAGCCTCATAATCAGCATCTTTCTTCATTGTCTGTCTCCTATGTTACAAGACGTAGGTAGGGATTATTTGTAGAAGTTCAGCGCCGGCCACCTGCGACACTTTCCCGACGTCAACATCATTTTTTGGACGTCAAAACGGGCGCGTAAACGAGAATGGCCGCGCCCGTAAAGGCGCGGCCATTCTTTAATTTAGGCAGGTGTGCTTTCAATTAAACAGGTGTGGCTTATGCGGCTTTGCTGTCCACACCGGAACCGAAACGTCCGTAGAACGACTGGCCCTTGTCGGCCATGTCACGCAACAGGGCGGGGCAGGCAAAGCGTTCGCCGTGGATTGCCGTCAACTCGTCACAGCGTTCGGCGGCGTAGGGCGCACCAAGGATATCAAGCCATGAGAACGGACCACCTGACCAAGGCGCAAAGCCCCAGCCAAGGATCGCGCCGACATCGCCTTCGCGAATGTCCATCAGCACGCCTTCATCCAGCGCGCGCACGGCCTCAAGCACTTGGCTGAACAACAAACGGTGCTGCACGTCGACCAGATCGGGTTGTTCGTCGGCGGGCGCATAGCGTTCCGTTAAACCCGACCATAAGTAATGACGCTTTCCCTTTTCGTCATAGTCGTAAAAGCCTGCTTTCGTCTTGCGACCAAGGCGGCCTTCGTCGGCCATCCAGAAAATCAGCTCATCGGCTGTGTCGTCATAGGCATCGCCCATCGCGGCCTTCGTTGCCTTGGCGATCTTGACACCAAGGTCGATGCTGGTTTCGTCCGTCAATTGCAACGGACCAAGCGGCATGCCGACCAGTTTGGCGGCATTTTCGATCAACGCAGGCGCGACACCTTCTTGCAGCATACGCACGCCTTCATTGACGTAGGGCAGGATGCAGCGGTTGGCATAAAAGAAGCGTTCATCGTTCACGACAATCGGCGTTTTGCGAATTTGGCGCACGAAATCCAGCGATTTAGCGACAGCGATATCACCGGTTTCCTTGCCGCGAATAATTTCCACCAGCGCCATTTTGTCGACGGGGCTGAAGAAATGGATGCCAATAAACTGATCTGGGCGCACGGATGCTTTTGCCAGTTCGGTGATCGGCAGCGTCGATGTATTGGTCGCAAAGATGCAGTCGTCGCCGACGATGGCTTCGACCTTTTTGGTTATCTCGGCCTTGACGCCGACGTCCTCGAACACGGCTTCAACGATCAGATCGCAGCCCTTAAGCGCGTTCAGATCGGTGGTGGCCGTGATCATGCTCAGCACCTTGTCCTTCTTTTCAGCCGTGGCTTTCTTGCGCGCAATCCCTTTGTCCATATAGTCAGCGGTGTAGGATTTGCCCTTGTCAGCTGCAGCCTGTTCACGGTCGATCAACACGACCTCAATCCCTGCGAGCGCGGACACCAGCGAAATACCGGCGCCCATCATGCCCGCGCCAAGGACGCCGACCTTTTTGACGGTTTGGTCTGCTACAGCGGGACGGTTCGCGCCCTTGTCCAAGGCTTCTTTGTTGATGAACAAGGATCGGATCATCGCCTCGGATGATGGGTTCATCAAGACGTTGGTGAACCAGCGTGCTTCAATTCTAAGGGCCGTATCGAACGGCACCATCGCGCCCTCATAAACCGCAGACAACAACGCCTTGGCTGCTGGATATACGCCTTGGGTCTTGCCGTTGACCATCGCGGACGCACCCACAAAGGTCATGAAACCCGCTGGGTGATAGGGTTCACCTCCGGGCATTTTGTAGCCCTTTTCGTCCCATGGCTTGACTATCTTCGGCTCTGACAGAACCCATGCTTTGGCTACCGCCAGCAGTTCATCAGATGCGACGACTTCATCGACGACACCGGCCTGCATCGCCTTTTTGGGGTCGTTCATTTTGCCTTCCAGCAACAGTGGGCTCGCCATCATCGCACCCATCTTGCGCACGAGGCGGGTCGTACCACCCATGCCCGGAAAAATACCGACCATGATTTCAGGCAGGCCGATCTTGGCCTTTGGATTGTCGGCCACAAAAATGCGGTGACACGCCAGTGGAATTTCCAGTCCAATGCCAAGCGCGGTGCCGGGCAAGGCGGCTGCAATCGGTTTGCCGCCTTTGTTGGTTTTTGGGTCCATGCCTGCGCGTTCGATTTTACGCAGGATAGAGTGTGATTTCATCAAGCCGTCCATCAGGCCCTTTGCCGGATTGTCGCCCGCAGAGGCCTTCATCTTGGCAATGATGTTCAAGTCCATCCCGCCAGCAAAGCTGTCCTTCTTGCCGGATGTGATGATGACGCCCTTTACGGTATCATCTGCCAGCGCCTTGTCCACACAGGCATCCAGATCGTCCCAGCCCTGAAGCGACAAGACGTTCATGGATTTACCAATCACGTCCCATGTGATGATCGCAACGCCATCGGCATCGGTTTTCATTGTAAAATCAGTCATATCTGATGCTCCTTAGACGCGTTCGATGATGGTCGCCGCACCCATACCGGATGCGATGCACAAGGTCGCGAGACCCACTTCTTTGTCGGACCGCTCAAGCTCGTCCAGCAGGGTGCCGATGATGATGGCGCCAGTTGCGCCCAGCGGGTGCCCCATGGCGATGGAGCCACCGTTGACGTTGACCTTTGAATGATCGACGTCAAACGCTTGCATAAAGCGCAGAACGACCGAACTGAACGCTTCGTTCACTTCAAACAGGTCGATGTCTTTGATATCCATGCCCGCGTTTGCAAGGATTTTGTGCGTTACAGGAACGGGTCCTGTCAACATGATCGTCGGGTCGGTCCCGATTTTCGCTGTCTGACGAATGCGCGCGCGTGGCGTCAGACCATGTTTGATCCCGTATTCTTTTGACCCGATCAAAACGCCAGCAGCACCGTCTACGATACCCGAACTGTTGCCAGCTGTATGAATGTGGTTGATCCGCTCAAGGTGGGGATATTTCATCAGCGCGACCTTGTCGAAACCGGGCATGACTTCGCCCATCGCTTGGAAAGCAGCGTTCAGCGCGCCTAAAGATTGCATGTCTGTCTGCGGGCGCATGTATTCGTCTGTGTCCAGAATGGTCAAACCGTTCTGATCCAACACCGGCACGATGGATTTGCTGAAATGGCCCGCGTCCCATGCGGCTTTGGCACGGCGCTGCGATTCAACGGCCAGCGCATCGGCGTCATCGCGCGAGAACCCGTATTCAGTGGCAATGATGTCCGCCGAGATGCCTTGGGGTACGAAATAAGTATCCATCGCAATCGACGGATCAACAGCAATTGCCGCGCCGTCGCTGCCCATGGGCACACGGCCCATCATTTCAACACCGCCAGCGATGTAGGCCTCGCCTGCGCCACCTTTGATCTGGTTTGCAGCAAGGTTCACGGCCTCCATGCCGGACGCGCAAAAGCGGTTGATCGCAAGGCCGGGGATGGATTGATCCAAATTCGACGCCAGCACCGCAGTGCGGGCCAAACAGCCGCCCTGTTCCTTGACTTGGGTGACGTTGCCCCAAATCACATCCTCGACGGTATGGCCTTCGAGGTTATTGCGATCCTTTAGGGCGTTCAGAATGCCCGCGGACAGGCGCGAAGCTGTGACTTCGTGAAGCGCCCCGTCGTGTCGACCCTTGCCACGCGGCGTGCGGATCGCGTCGTAGATAAATGCGTCAGTCATGGTGTCTCCTTAGCTGCGATCTGCGGGACTGCCCGGCATCAGATCATAGGGGTGTTTGAAACCTTTGGTGCCCTCGATGCGGGTCATCCAAGCGTCAATGTGGGGAAATTCAGTGCGATCAAACCCGAAAGGTTCTGGGTAAAACAGGTAGCCAACGCAAGCGATGTCCGCGATGCTGAGCGCGTCACCGGCCAGATACGGTGTGTCTTCGAGCTGGGTCTCCATTATCTTCAACGCTGATGTCAGGCGCATCAGCAGGAATGCATTTACGTCAGCGTTTCGCTTTTCTTTGGGCAGGAAGTTGGTATTGAACCTCAATACTCCGGCAACGCCGCTGACTTTGTGGTTATCAAAAAACATCCAGCGCAGAATGTCGCGGCGTTCTGCTGCGGATCGTCCACCAAGCTTACCGGTCTTGGACGACACATAATCCTGAATGACACCGGATTGCGTCAAGATCAGATCGCCGTCTTCCATGACCGGCACTTCGCCCATGACGTTCATCGCACGGAAGTCTTCTCCACGGGTCGCGCCGCTGAAGAAATCAACATAGACGGGCTCCCATTCTGCTTCTGACAATTCCAATGTCAGCGCGGCCTTGTAGGCGTTCCCGCTTTCGCCAAAGCAATGTAATTTGATCATGGTATGCCCCTCCCAAGGGATGCGCCTTTGATTGGCGACGGATTTGAGTTGTACTTGCCAAGATGAAGATAAGCAGCATCTCTTGTCTAACGGGCCCTATTTTAACGAACGATTAAGGTTAATAGCCCAGAAACAGAGGGCGTCGATAGCTGGAGAGTGAAGCGACGTCCAAGGTGAAGCCCCGATCTGTCGTGCCGCGCCCCTGAAAATAGGGGAACATTCGGCGGTCGGGGTGGAGCACTTTCTTGCGCTTCATCTTGGTCGGTACCACTCTCCCCGAAGGGCCGATTTACGCCAGTGTGCTGGTGTCACTTCTTGCGCGCCTCCAGTTCGGAATTGAATATCCGCATTCGGTGGCCGAACGTGTCTTCGTCAATCACGCTGTCGAAGTTTTCGAACAGGAACGACAGTGCCTCGCCCTCATCCAGCCCTGCGTCTTTGGCAAAGCGTTTAAGACGGCGATACCCATCTTCGGTCATGGCCACCGGAAAGCGACGGGTGAGGCGGAAACGTTTTGGCATGTGACCTCTGATATAGGGATTGGAAAGGGCAGGTTTAACCCGCCCTCACTTTAAAAGTTAGCAGCATCCAGCGCCATCACCGTGTCACCGCCGGTGTTGATCCGCGCAAGGTGCATCTTTGTGGCTGGTAATTGGCGCGCCATATAATAGCGCCCTGTGGCGATTTTGCTGTAGTGGAAATCTGTGTCGGTGTCGCCAGCCTCCAAAGCATCCATCGACGCACGTCCCATTTTAGCCCACATCAAACCAAGGCAGACGTGGCCCATCATGTGCATGAAATCATAGGACCCAGACAGCGCATCGTTGGGATTTTTCATATTCTGCATAAAATACATGCCCGCTGCTTGCAGATCCTTAGACGCCTCTTTCAACGGCTCGAGAAAATCCGCCTCAAACGCGGCGTCGCCTTTGTTGTCGGCGATGTAGGTTTTGATTATCTCAAAGAATGCCATGACGGTTTTGCCGCCATTCAGCCCAAGTTTACGACCGACCAGATCAAGCGCTTGAATACCATTCGTGCCCTCATAGATCATCGTGATACGCGCATCGCGGACGAACTGCTCAAGGCCCCATTCTTGGGTAAAACCAGACCCGCCAAGGGTTTGTTGCGCCAAGACACAAGTTTCAAATCCTTTGTCGGTCAGGAACCCTTTGATCACCGGAGTCATCAGCGAAATCAGTGCTTCTGCGTCTTCATCGCCGTTCTTGTGGCTGCGGTCCATCAATGTAGCGCCCCAATAGGTCAACGCGCGCGCGCCTTCGACGAACGACTTCTGGTCCATCAAGTTGCGGCGTACGTCTGGGTGCACAATGATTGGATCGGCGGGCTTGTCTGGTGCTTCGACACCTGTCACGGCGCGTCCTTGCAAGCGATCGCGCGCAAATCCAAGAGCGTTTTCATATGCCACGGCGCCTTGTGCATAGCCTTGCAGGCCAACGCCCAGACGCGCCTCATTCATCATTGTGAACATTGCGCGCATGCCTTTGTGCATTTCACCAATCAGGTATCCGGTCGCGCCGTCATAGTTCATCACGCAGGTCGCATTGCCGTGAATGCCCATCTTTTCTTCTAAGCCGCCACATGACAATGCATTGCGTTCGCCCAAGGACCCGTCTTCGTGGACCATAAACTTCGGCACGATGAACAGTGAAATCCCTTTCACGCCATCCGGCCCGCCTGGAATTTTTGCCAGCACGAGGTGGATGATGTTGTCGCTCAAGTCATGCTCGCCTGCCGAAATCCAGATTTTCTGGCCGGAAATCTTATAGGTGCCGTCGTCTTGTGGCACGGCTTTGGTGCGCATCAAACCAAGGTCGGTGCCGCAATGGGGTTCGGTCAGATTCATCGTGCCGGACCATTCGCCCGTCGCCATTTTGGGCAGATACATCGCCTTTTGGGCGTCCGTGCCGTGAGTGACGATCGCGGAAATGTTGCCATGCGTCAGGCCGGGGTACATGTTGAACGCCATGTTTGCAGAGACCATCGGTTCCATCGCGGCGGTGTGCATGATATAGGGCAGGCCTTGGCCGCCGTATTCTTCGGCCAGATCCATCGACATCCAGCCGCCCTCGGACATTTTGTCGTAAGCGTCTTTGAAACCGTCAGGCGTGCGCACAACGCCGTTTTCCAGACTACAGCCCTGTTTGTCGCCCACAGCGTTCAAGGGCGCTAAGACTTCGCTGGCCAGTTTGCCCGCCTCGGTCAGAACCGCATCGGTAAAATCGCGATCAAGATCTGCAAATCCTGGAATATCCATTTCGGAAATATTCAGAACGTTGTGCAGGATGAACTGTTGGTCCTTGGTGGGGGCGGTGTAGCTGGGCATTGATGGCTCTTTTCGTGATGAGGTGTGGCGGGTCCGTTGGCCGCTTTAGCTTGCGATCGCCGGTATGTGTTCAAGTTTTGCCAATCGCGCGGCGCCCCAATCCATTTGGGCTTTCAGCTCTGCGATGGCTTCGTCAAGTTCGGCACGCTGGTCTTGCATGTCGGTCAGATGCTTTTGCGCCAGAACAAACGTCTCACGCAGTTGGGTTTCTTGGCTGTCACCCATGTAATACAGATCGAGAAGCTGGCGAATTTCTTCGAGGCTGAAGCCAAAGCGCTTGCCACGCAAAATCAGTTTAAGCCGTGCGCGGTCGCGCTTGCCGTAGAGTCGCTTCTGACCTTCACGTTTTGGGAACAGCAGTTCCTTAGCCTCGTAGAAACGAAGCGTCCGTGGTGTGACTTCAAATTCCTCGCACATCTGGCGAATTGTCATGGTCTGTTCCGTCATTTCATATCCTCGATGCGTTTCGTGATATTTGCAGGTGAGGCGCTGAAACTCACCATACAAGCAATGTTGACGTAAACGTAAACGTTACGCCGCGTCAAAACCAAGCTTACGAAAGGTAAGCAAAGAAACTGCCCGCGTTTGCGCAACAATCTAAGAGGGGGGGGTGGTCAAAATTTTTCAATAACACATGTTTTATTAGGCTTTCAGGATTTTCCTGTCGCATCTTGGGAGTCGCGCAAAAAAATGTGTCGACAAGTGTGATTGCCACACTTTCCCGGCCAGTTGTTTGAAATTGAGGTGGTTCTCTGGAGTGATACGCCCGATGTCAGGGGCTCTTATGAGTCGCGTGCACAACAGCCCTTTCGTCGTTTCGGACGTGGACGCCGCGCGGCCCCAACCCTATTACCCAACGTTTTACCCGAGCGATCTGGCCGTGACGTCGCGCATTTCTTTCAGTTCAGTCAAGGTTTCGTCCAGCTGGCGGCGCTGGTCTTCAAGTTCACCCAACTGGCGATCGGCCAGTTCAAGCCAGTTTCTCATCTGCGCTTCGTCGCCGTCGTTCTCGCGGATCATCAGCCATTGGCGAATCTCCTCGAGCGGAAAGCCGAACTTGCGACCGCGCATCACCAGCGTCATCCTCGCCAGTTCCTTGGCACCGTAAAACCGCGCCCGGCCAACGCGTTCGGGTGACAGTAATTCAATGTACTCGTAATAGCGTAACGTGCGCGGGGTCACATCGTACTTGGCGCACATTTCTTTAAAACTTAGCCGCGGTTCTGTCATGGGGTGTCTCCCTTACTTGGGGATAACCGTACGCCGCAGCGCCGCGCGGGGCAACGCCTACGATCGTATGTGAATTGACACTTGTGCACAGGGCTGGGGCAGGGTTCAACGGGGTATGACCAACGAACGCCAAACCAAAATCGCCGCCCAGTTTATTGCAGCATTGCCCCATGCCAGTGCGCTGGGCATGACGTTAACAGAGATCGGCAACGGCCATGCCACGATCACCATGCCCTATGATGAACGTCTGGTCGGTGATCCCGAAACGGGTGTAATCCACGGCGGCGCGGTGTCAGCGTTGCTTGATACCTGCGGCGGTGCTGCCGTGATGGTGCATGACAGTTTGCCGGTCGGGACGGCGACGCTTGATCTGCGGATTGACTACATGCGCCCCGCCAAACCCGGCGATACTATCACGGCGCGGGCCGAATGTTACCATGTCACCCGATCTGTCGCGTTTGTGCGCGCCACTGCCATGGACGCTGACACCGACCGCCCCGTGGCGACAGCAACGGGCGCTTTTACAATCCATACTGCCAACACCGATACCGCAACTGACACCAAAACTGGGGGTGCCACATGAAGCGTCCCGAACCGGTACAGGTCGTCAAACAACGCCGCGACGCCGCGCTGCAATCGCTGATCCAAGGTGTGCCCTACATTCAGTTTATGGGCATTCGGTTTGATCGGCGCGGTGATGAATTGACTGGTGTGATGCCCTATCAAGACATGCTCGTTGGCAACCCGATGTTGCCCGCCCTGCATGGTGGCGCAACGTCTGCCTTTCTGGAAACCACCGCAATTATCGAATTGTCTTGGGCGATGATGTGGGACCGCATGGAAGCTGGCGAAGACGTCGGCAATTTGCGCCTCCCCAAAACCATCGATTTTACCGTCGATTACTTACGCACGGGATTGCCGCGCGACGCCTACGCGCGCGCCACGATCAACCGCTCCGGTCGCCGCTACGCATCGGTGCACGTTGAGGCTTGGCAGGACAACCGCACACGGATGTTTGCGCAGGCCACAGGGCACTTCCTGATGCCTCAAGACGATGGCTGACCGCAGCCGTCGGCACCTGACACACGGCCGCATTCTGCAAATCGCAATGCCGGTGGTGCTGGCCAATATCACCGTTCCGCTGCTCGGCCTTGTGGATACAGGCGTTATTGGTCAACTGGGGCTCGCAGCCCCCATTGGGGCCGTTGGAATCGGCGCGATCATCCTCACTGCGTTGTATTGGATATTCGGCTTTTTGCGAATGGGCACGACGGGCTTCGCCGCCCAGGCGATCGGTGCAGGGGACACGGACGAATCCGCGGCTATCCTTGTCCGTGCGCTGGGCGTCGCTGCAATTGGCGGCCTCTCCATCGTCATCTTGCAATCGCCACTGTTCGCGCTGGGCTTCTGGCTCTCACCCGCCAGTGGCGAGGTCGAAGCCCTTGCGCGCAGTTACATGTCTATCCGTGTCTGGTCCGCGCCGTTCCTGATCTCGACCTTCGCAATAACCGGTTGGCTGGTCGCCGCTGAACGCACCCGCGACATTCTGGTGGTCCAACTGGCGATGAACGGCACGAATATTGGTCTTGATCTGTTGTTCGTTCCTGTCTTTGGGTGGGGCGTGCAGGGCGTCGCCGCCGCGACAGTCATCGCTGAAATATCTGGCTGTGGCCTTGGCCTGTGGTACTGCCGCGCAGCGTTCGCCGCCGCCCCATGGCACACCGGATCTGATGCGTGGGCGCGCCTGCTGGACCCCGTCAAACTCAAACGCTTTGCGTCGGTAAATTTTGACATCCTGATCCGTTCGTTGTTGTTGCAAGCGATCTTCATGTCGTTTCTGTTCTTTGGAGCGACATACGGCGACACGCGGCTTGCGGCGAACCATATCCTGTTGCAATTTTTGTCCGTCACGGCCTATGCGATGGACGGTTTCGCCTTTGCCGCTGAATCGCTTGTCGGGCAGGCAATGGGCGCACGTCGCCGCGCGGCCTTTCGCCGTGCCGCGCTTATGGTGTCGCTTTGGTGCTTTGGCACAGGTGTCATTCTTGCGCTGGCATTTGCCCTATTTGGTGGCGCAATTATTGATGCCATGACCACGGCACCCGATGTGCGCATCGCCGCACGCAACTACCTGATCTACATGGCGCTGACGCCACTAATCTCGGCGGCACCATTCATGCTTGATGGTATTTTCATCGGCGCAACCCGCACCCGCGACATGCGCAATATGATGGTGATTTCCACGCTGATATACTTTGTAGCGGCCCTGTTGTTAATGCCAATCGCAGCAAATCACGGTCTCTGGATTGCCCTGCTGATCAGTTTCGCGGCACGCGGCGCAACACTGGCTTGGAAATATCCGGCCCTCGAACGCTCTGTCTCTTAAACCCGTCTTTGCTTCTGAAATATCCCGGGGGAGGCCGTTAGGCCGGGGGCTGCGCCCCAAAACGCCTCGAAACCGCCGCTAGACTATAGCCAGAACCGCCTCCGGTGGCCGCCCGATCGCTGCCCGCCTGTCCAGAATCACAATAGGCCGCTCAATCAGGATCGGGTGTGCCACCATCGCGCCAATAAGCTCCGCCTCGCTCGCTGATCCCAAACCCAACTCTCGAAACATCTTTTCACCCTTGCGCATCATGGTGTCCGCCGTGACGCCAAGGGCGTTGCGCACAGCGACAATCTCCGCCTCGCTCGGTGCATCAACCAGGTACAACCGCACCGCCGGCTGCAAACCTCTCGCCTGCAACAGTGCCAAAGTCTCACGCGATTTGGTGCAGCGCGGGTTGTGCCAAATGGTCAATTGGGTTGGCATCATAGCCATTCTTCCCGCCTTGTTCCGACCGCGTCCGCGACGTTTGTAAAGCCGTCGCGTGCCAACAAATCATCGACGCCTCGCGCGATGTCTGACGCCAGTGAAATGCCGCCATAAACCAGCGCCGTATAGAGCTGCACAGCGGAGGCCCCCGCGCGGATTTTTGCATAGGCTTGCGCGGCTGATCCAACGCCACCGACCCCGATCAACGGCAAATCAGTCAGGCTCGACAATTTTGCCAGCACGCGTGTTGATCTTTCAAACAAGGGTTGGCCGGATAAACCACCAGCCTCGCCCTTGTGTGCGCTGGTCAGTCCCTCGCGCGATAACGTCGTGTTCGTGGCGATGATCGCGGCAACGCCAGACGCGCGCGCGACCTGCGCCACGTCGGCCAAGTCTGCATCGCTCAAATTCGGCGCGATCTTCAGGAACATCGGAATGCCTGCCACGTTCGCAGCCTTCACCCCGCCCAGCAACGCCGCCAAGGCATCTTTACCTTGCAAATCGCGCAGGCGTTCGGTGTTGGGTGAGGATACATTGACCGTCGCAAAGTCGACATAAGCGCCGCAGTGGGCCAGCACAGATGCAAAATCCGCCGCGCGGTTATCGCTGGTTTTGTTCGCCCCAAGGTTCAGTCCGACGATGCTACCAGCCGGACGCGCGGCCAGCCGTTCACCGATCGTCACCATCCCTTGATTGTTGAACCCGAACCGGTTGATCGCCGCTCTATCTTCGGTCAGCCGATACAGACGCGGGCGCGGGTTGCCGTCTTGTGGCAATGGCGTCGCGGCGCCAACTTCCAAGAACCCGAACCCCGTGCGCCCCAACGCGGCAAGGCATTCGGCGTTTTTGTCAAACCCAGCCGCCAGTCCGACAGGGTTCGGTAAGTCCAATCCCGCAACCGTGCAGCGCAATCGATCAGACGTCACGGGCCCGGATCGTGGACCAAGCCCCGCGTTTAACGCTTTTAACGCCAGCCCATGGGCGCGTTCGGGGTCAAATCTGCGCAAGACATGCAACCCGATCCCTTCAAGCATAGTCATGTCAGATCAAGCACATGTCGTCCGTCAACCAGCGGCATGGGACGCACCCAAACCAGTTCTGACAGCAACAGGGGGCGTGCGTATATATGGGGGAAATCCTGCCCGCCGCGTGACGGTTCCCAGACCAAATCTGCCCCGTAAGTGGCGGTATCGAGTGCGACAAGGATCAAGCCCTCGACGCCTTTGAAATGTTTGTCAGCGGTCTCTTGCGCCTGTTGTGCGGTTGAGGTGTGCACATACCCGTCGGCCAAATCTATCGCTGCTCCGGCGAAACTGCCGGTGGCGTCCAAGGTGGCCCATTGCTCGGCGGTGAGTATTTTATATATCAACATTTGTCCGAAGTGGCGCGACATTAGGCAAACGTCAAGTGTTTCGCTTTCGTCACAGGTCTGTAACAGGGCGACGTTACGCTACCTGTGCGGCTATTCTTTGACTCTGTGACCCGACTGGGCGCAAGATGTGGCCAGAATTATGTGACACAACCAAATGGGGGCTATTATGCTTACACGACTTCTTACAACGTCAGCTGCGATCACGATGATAGCAGGCGCCGCGACGGCGGATTATTCGCTGACAATCCTGCACACAAACGATTTTCACGCGCGTTTTGAACCGATCAGCAAATACGATTCTGGCTGTAGCGCCGAAGACAACGATGCTGGCGAATGTTTTGGTGGCACGGCCCGTTTGATCACCGCAGTTGCGGCCGCGCGCGCGCGCAGCAACAATTCTATCCTTGTGGATGGTGGCGATCAGTTCCAAGGCACGCTGTTTTATACATATTATAAGGGCGCGATGGCGGCCGAATTTATGAACCAGCTGGGCTATGACGGCATGACCGTCGGCAACCATGAATTCGACGATGGTCCGGAAATCCTGCGTGGCTTCGTTGATACGGTGAATTTCCCAGTGTTGATGTCGAACGTCGATATCTCGGGTGAGGCGCTTCTGTCTGACGCCATCGAAAAATCCACCATCATCGAACGTGGCGGCGAACGCATTGGCCTCATCGGTCTGACGCCGGAAAATACCGACGAACTTGCATCCCCCGGTCCCAACGTGACCTTCACCGATCCTGTTGCAGCTGTGCAGGCCGAGGTAGATCGTTTGACCGCTGAGGGCGTGAACAAGATCATCGTGTTGTCCCACTCAGGCTACAACGCGGATATGGCGATTGCGGCGGCGACAACCGGCGTTGACGTTATCGTCGGCGGCCACTCCAACACCCTGCTTGGTGACAGTGAAGACGCAGTCGGCGCATATCCCACCATGGTCGGCGACACGGCCATTGTGCAGGCCTACGCTTACGGTAAATTCTTGGGCGAATTAAATGTCACGTTTGACGACGACGGCATGATCACCGAAGCATCTGGCGCGCCATTGCTCATCGACGGCACCGTTTCGGAAGACGCAACAGCCAAGGAACGCATCGCTGAACTGGCGCTGCCACTTGACGAAATCCGCAACCGTGTTGTGGCTGAAACCGCTGGCGTGCTGACGGGTGATCGCGCCGTCTGTCGTCAGATGGAATGCGACATGGGCAACCTGATTGCGGATGCGATGCTGGCACGTGTTGCTGATCAGGGTATTGACATCGCACTGCAAAACTCAGGCGGTATCCGCGCTGATATCGACGCGGGCGAAGTGACGATGGGCGAAGTCCTAACAGTGCTGCCGTTCCAGAACACCCTGTCCACGTTCCAGATTTCCGGAGAAACCTTGATGGCCGCTTTGGAAAACGCTGTATCTCAGCATGAGGACGGCTCCGGTCGGTTCTTGCAGATCGCTGGCATGACGATGACTGTTGATCTGTCCATGGAGGCGGGCAGCCGCATTTCCGATGTGATGATCGGCGGCGCGGCTCTCGATATGGCGACGACATATGGTGCTGTGTCTAACAACTTCGTGCGCAACGGTGGCGACGGTTTCGATATGTTCTTAACAGCCGAAAACGCCTACGACTTCGGCCCCGATCTGGCTGACGTTACGGCGGAATACATTGCCGAAAACGCGCCCTATCAGCCCTACACGGATGGTCGCATCAACATGAGGTAAGGGGCCGATGCCTCTCACGTCTGAGCCCCGCTGCGCGCAATCGCGGCGGGGTTTTTCTTTGCGCCTGTGAAACGTCTTGGCTATCATGCCCCCATGGCGCACCCGCTTGAAGATCTTATCGATGCCCGCATTCACGCTGCCCAGCAGGACGGCGCGTTTGACGATCTGGCAGGGCTGGGCAAGCCGCTTCTGTCCGCTGAAGACCCCGAAAACGCACTGATGAACCGCCTGATGCGCGAAAACGGGGCTGTGCCGGAATTCGTGTCGCTTTCGCGCGAACTTGAGCGTTTGCGTAGCGAACTGGCGGACGTCACAGACCGCACCAAACGGGCAGACATTCTCAAAGATATGTCGCTGATGGACGCCAAGATCGACCTTGCACGCAACGCGTATCGCAAATGATGGGGCATTAAGGGATGTGCGGACGCATGGCCATAACGCTGCCCCATGATGCTATGTCGCAAATGTTCGCAGCTGCCCCCGCTAACGATTTACCCGACGTGCCGAATTATAATGTTTGCCCGACAGATCAGGTCGCGTCTATCACCAGCACAGACGGTGCGCGGCATTATCGCCCGATGCGCTGGGGCTTTATTCCGCATTGGTATAAAAAGGCGAATGGTGGCCCGTTGCTGATAAATGCCCGTGCTGAAACCATCGCTGAAAAGCCAGCGTTCAAGGCGGCATGCCGGACCCGACGCTGCATCATCCCCGCGTCGGGGTTTTACGAATGGACGCGGTTGGACGATGGCACAAAATTACCATGGTATATCCAACGCAGCGACACAGCCTCAATTGCATTTGGCGCGATATGGCAGGACTGGACGGACGATGAAGGCGTGGTGGGCGCGACGGTGGCCATCGTCACGACCGGCGCAAACGACGCCATGGGCAAAATCCACCACCGCATTCCCGTTATTCTTGAATCTGATGACTGGGCGCTTTGGCTCGGCGAAGACGGTAAGGGGGCTGCGACGCTGATGCAGGCCACGGGCGAAGAAACGTTGAAATTCCATCGCGTGGATCGGATGGTCAATTCCAACCGCGCGTCCGGGCCAGACTTGATCGACCCTCTGGATGTTTGAAAAAGATGCCAGTTCAGTGTCACAATGGATCATAAAAGGAATGATCTGGGCACGATACGAAGTCTGGGGAGCCCAAGAAGCATGGGTTCGATGGGCATCGCGCTTGCCGATCTGCTAGGCTGAAGCCGTCATAGGTATCGACGTTCGACATGACGTCGTAGCCATCAACACCAAATTTTTTGGGGAGCGATCGATGATCCAACTTGAAACACCAGGCGTTTATGTCACCGAATTAGACGCGTTTCCCAATTCAGTAATCGAAGTGACAACTGCCATCCCAGTCTTCATCGGCTATTCGCAGTTTGCAAAAACCGGAACCACCGATCTGACGAATGTTCCGACGAAGATCAGCTCATTCGCTGAATACCAAAATTTCTTTGGTGGCGGGCCACACCTGACGGTGGCGCAGGACAAGACACCGGGTCGATACACCTGCACAACACCGTTCCTGATGCACCGCGGTATGAAATTTTTCTACGATAATGGTGGTGGTGATTGCTACATTGTGTCGGTGGGTCCCTACACCGACGCCACAGGCAAGGCGGTCGTGCCGAACAAGGACGTCATCATTGGCGCACTTGCGCCGCTTGTGGCAACGCAGGAGCCCACAATGGTTCTAACACCGGACGCCGCGTGGATGAAAGTTGATGCATGGGGTGCGATTGCCAAAGAGGTCCTGAGTCATTGCGAGACGTTGGGAAGCCGGATTGCGATTCTGGATTTGGTTGGCGGCGATCAGAAATTTGGCGATTCGAGTGCAAACGACCCTGTCAAAAATTTCCATGGTAATGTGGGCGCTGACGGGCTGGGCTATGGGGCCGCCTATTACCCTTGGCTGAACACCAATCTGATTGAGAGCGCGGAGATCACGTTTCTTAATCTCAGCGATGATCTGAAATTGTCAGTGCAAAAGAAGGTTACGGCTGAGGCCGATGACCCGAACAATCCCAACCCAAGATTGAAGACACTGGCGGCAAGCATCACGACAGTCGAAACTGGTGACGGTGCAACGATCCCTCACCAAGCGATGTTGCAAGTAAGCCCTGCCTACGCGGCGACCATGCGCGACGTGCTTGCGGAGATCAACGTCATGCCGTCAAGCACCGCCATGGCCGGTGTCATCTGCCAAACAGATAGTAACATTGGCCCATGGAAAGCACCTGCGAACATGTCGATTGTAAATGTTGTGTCCCCTACAATTCATATCACGTCGCAAGAACAAGAAGCCTTGAATGTGCCGCTGAACGGCATGGCTATAAATGCGATCCGCACGTTTGCAAATCGTGGCGTGTTGGTTTGGGGCGCACGAACCCTTAACGGCAACAGCCAGGATTGGCGTTACATTTCAGTGCGCCGGACGATGATCTTGATCGAACAATCTGCCAAGATCGCCTGTGAGGCGCTTGTGTTTGCAGCCAACGACGCCAGCACATGGGCATCGCTTAAGGCGGTTCTCGAAAACTTTCTTGCAAATCTGTGGAAACAAGGGGCACTGGCCGGGACCAAACCAGCGGTTGCGTACTGGGTCTCTGTGGGTCTTGGGTCCACGATGACCGCGACAGATATCCAGAATGGTATCCTCAACGTGACCATCGGGGTGGCCATGACGCATCCGGCGGAGTTTGTCGTTTTGACGTTCACGCAGCAGATGCAAACATAATTAATCCCTTTTGGGTTTGTTGTCAGTTGCGTTGGACCGCTCTTGAAACCCCGCAGGCCCGAACCCATTAATATGAAGTTGAACCGAAAAATAAGACAGCAGCTTTGGTGACATGAGGGACGAATGACAAAAATCAACGGATCCAACCATCCGACGCGTCACGGATACATGTCCGAAAAAATTCAGGGTGACTACATCACAGCGGCCATTGCGAAAAACCTACTGCCAGCCGACGCACATCGCATGTCCCATATTATCTCGCTGACCGCGCCACGTGATGAGTCCACGCCGATCCAGTTTTGGCAGCTCTACTCGGCGCTGGGGCAGGACCCGATCGTCACTATTGTGCAGAATTTCTATGAGAGAGTTTTTGCAGACGAAGACTGGTTCAGGTCGGTTTTCGCGCGGGTTGGGGGCATTGGCCATCACATTAACACGCAGGCCTCGATGTGGATCGATGTCATGGGTGGAGGGCCATATTATCACGGTGCGGAGTTTCGGTTGAGCTTCCATCATACCCACAACGCGATCCAGCTGATGAACGAGAAAGGGGCGAAACGTTGGTCCCAGTTGATGCGCGACACGCTTGATGCCTCATCCACGGTTATGACCGATGACCCGCGCATTCGAACAAGTATCGTAACTCCCAAGCACCCCAGCCGATAACGGGTTTTTGTCAGTTTTGATGTGAGTCTCCTTGGCCATTAGGCGCATGAATTTTCTGTTGTGGTCTGAATTTCGTGGCGCTGTGACGATTTCTCTGAATCATTGGTGGAATGGACCAAGTTACTGCTCTTGAACAACTCCTTGCCACGGCTCTGCGCAGGATCGCCGAGTTGGAAGCCGCGTTGGCGAGCATGGCGCAAGAGAATGCGGATCTGCGGCGTCAGTTGGCCAAGAACAGCAGTAATAGCAGCAAGCCGCCTTCGAGTGATGGGTTGAAGAAGCCGGTACCGCGTAGCCTGCGTGGTAAGTCCGGTAAGAAAAGTGGTGGCTAAGTTGGCCACCGAGGTGACACCCTACGTCAGACAGCAACGCCTGACTTTGTGGAGCGACATGAGGCTGAGGCCTGTGGCACCTGTCAGCATGGCTTGACGGCTGGGATGATCAAGGCGGTGGAGAGGCGTCAGGTTTATGACATACCGGTGCCGCGTCTGGAGGTCACAGAGCATCAGGCAGCGATTTATTGTTGTGGCCATTGCCGAGCCATGACGACAGCCACCTTTCCCGATGGCGTGAATGCACACGTGCAATACGGTAAGCGCATTCGGGCGGCGGCGGTCTACTGCAATGTTCAGCAGCTGATCCCCGAGGATCGGGTCTGCCAACTCCTGCGTGATTTGTTTGGTGCCACCAGCCTATGCGCGGCCAGCGTGACCAACTGGGTGAACGGCACAGCGCGTACCTTGGGTGGCGTCGTCGAACACATTCTGGCCCGGCTCAATGAAGGCGGCGTTCGGCATCTGGATGAGACCGGACTTCGTGTTGCTGGTAAGCTGCACTGGCTGCACTCAATCAGCGATCTCGCCTTCACGCATTATCGCATCAGCGCCAAGCGCGGTGCTGTTCCATCCTTCCTGACCGGCGGGACAATTGTTCATGACCACTGAAAGTCCTATTACGCCCATATGAGTGGGGTGGACGCGCACGCCCTGTGCGGGGCGCATCATTTACGGGAACTCAAGGCCATCGAAGAAATCGAAAAGGAGCCGTGGGCGTGCGCGATGAGCGTGCTGCTCAACAGCGCCAATCAGCTCAAGTGCGCGGCTCAGGGGCGAGGCGAGACCGAACTCCCCACGTCGGTTCACCCCGGAACGTGTCAACGACTTTGAGACAGTGGCTTTTGGACTTTAGGCTTGGGTTTCTTCGGTTGGTTTTGGTGGGTTGATCCAGACGGCGGTCGGGATTTGAGGCGGTTTTGGTGGTTTGTGTACGAAGCGTTCGGGCGTGGCGAGGAATGCCGCGTCTAGTGTTGCTTGTCGCGCGGTGTAGATTTCTTGGGCCTGCCCAAAATGGATTTGGTCGGGCGTC
The DNA here is from genome assembly GCF_000155735.2 of Octadecabacter arcticus 238. Lineage (GTDB taxonomy): Bacteria > Pseudomonadota > Alphaproteobacteria > Rhodobacterales > Rhodobacteraceae > Octadecabacter > Octadecabacter arcticus. Next base: position 3,489,369 of record NC_020908.1, on the reverse strand, counting down.
ATCAGACCAATCCCGGCGTGATGATGGTCTTGGTTATACCATGCAAAGAACCTGCGGCAGAATGCGCGAGCCTGCTCGATGGTTTCAAAGTTCTTGGGGAACTCTGGCTGATATTTCAGTGTTTTGAAGTGGGCTTCGGAGAACGGGTTGTCGTTTGAGGTGTGGGGCCGACTGTGGAACTTGAGCACACCAAGATCAACCAGCATCAGGGCTGTCGTCTTTGCCTTCATGGGCCCACCGCGATCTGCATGCAATGTCAGCTGATCGCGTGGAACCTCGTGTTTTTCCATCGCGTCGATGAACAGCTCTTTGAACTGGCTGGCGCTCTCCGCGTGCTCGACGCGCCAGCCAACAACGCGGCGGCTGAAGATGTCGAGAATGACATAGAGATAGAAGTAGGACCATTTCACCGGGCCCATCAGCTTGGTGATGTCCCAAGACCAGACCTGATTGGGGGCTTCAGCTAGAAGTTCAGGCTTTTGATAGACGGGATGTGTGCGCTGTCGGCGGCGTTCGCCAACTTCGCCCTGCGCGGCCAATATCCGATACATCGTGCGGATTGAACACAGATAGGTGCCTTCATCCAGCAAGGTGGCAAAGACCTCTGTGGGCGTCTGATCCGCAAAGCGGGGTTCGCGCAGGTGGTGCAATACCTGGTCTCTTTCCCTTTCCGGCAGAGCCCGCGAAGACGCTGCGCGCGGTGGGCGTGTGCGTGGTGGTGCCGTCAGCGCCGCACGCTGTCGAAGAACGCTCGCGCGCGATAATGATAGCGCGGCGCAGACAGCCGAGGTCAAGCCGCTGCCGGTGGGCAATGCAATCGCGACGGCCATCATGATTTGCCGCTGCGCTCTTGCGTCTGCTCCATCTCGTCCAGAAGTCCCGCCACTTTTTTTTGGATGGCAATGATGGCTTCCGCCTGATCCAGACGGCGCCGCAAGGCTGTCACCTCACGGTTGGCCTTGGCCAGCTCAGCTTGCAATGGATTGGCAGGTGCCTTTTGTGGGCCACGGCGCATTGGCTGCAATGCACCCAATGTGCCGGCCGCCCGCGCACGGCGCCAATCGGTCAGTGCAGAGGAATAAAGCCCCTCCCGCCGTAGAATGGCGGAAACCCCGCCAGTGTCTGCCACTTGGTCCGTCTCATCCAGAATGCGCAGTTTGTATTTGGCTGTGAAGTTGCGTCGCTTCGGGATGCTCGTCAGTTCCGCTGTGGGAGCCAACGGCGCATTAACAACGCGGGGAGGCGACGTCGGGGCCAAAACGGCTCCAGATCCAGCATCTGGCGAAAGTGGTGATTGTGAAGGCATAACCATGGGTTCGTTCTCCTACGCCCTCAAGTGTAAACTTTAGCCAGTCAATTGTCTCACGCTTATTGGCACGGAGGGCCACGGCATCCTCACCAAATACATGGCGATCCTCACCGAGGGCCTCGCCTTCCATGAGCGACAAGACCCACTGGCTAGACGCACTGGTGCGCGAGGCCGAAAAGCCAGGCGGCCAGGCCATAACCTTCTGGTCCGCTTGCGTGACTACCGTGATGACGTCCTAAGGTTCCTTACGGACTTCACAGTTCCCTTCACCAACAATCAGGCCGAACGGGACCTGCGCATGATGAAGTTGCGCATGAAATCTAGGGAACTTTCCGCACCCTCGAGGGCGCGCAGGTCTTCGCTGACATCAGATCCGTCATCTCGACGGTCAGAAAACACGGGGGCAATATCCTCGAAACACTCACCCTATCACCACAACAGATCATCGCTCGGCTCTAACGTCGCAAGGGCAACACAAAACCCGATATCCGATGGGGTCCTTGGGAGTTACCAAGTATCAATACATTTCTGACCCACTTTATGGCTAAATATGCAGGAGAATTCTCGTTCGAAAACCGGAGCGTCTTTGGCGAGACCAATCCGCCGATCAAAACTAGGGTCAATTTCATGAAAATGACAACGGCGGCCATCGAAGCCTTGAGCCAAAGTGACCTGAGCGAAGCACTCGCTGATCGTGGTGTCGACGTCTCAAAATACCCTGAAAAAGACGCGCTTGTGCGCAAGGCGCTCATGGGGTGATATAGGATTGGACAGATATAGCAGACGCTGCCGTTCGATGTATAGCCAAATAGATCATCCGTCTGCTGGCGCTGCGCCGCCTTTGGCTTTGCCGCTCTCGATATAGGCCGCAAGGCGGTCCGCCACAGCGGTACTGTCGTGCGGTGCTTTAAAATCACGCAGGGTGTTTTGCCAGATTTTTGTCGCACGCTCCGCTGAGGACTTGGCGCCGTCATCACGCCATGCGCCGTGATTTCTGAGGTCAGAAACCAACGGCTCATAGAAGGCGGTCTTGTAGCGATCCATTGTATGTTGTGTTGCGAAAAAATGCCCACCCGGTTCGACCTCCGAGAGGGCTGACCACCCCAAACTCTCAGCATCTTCAGGTGTTGTCTGGCACAGTTCCGCAATGGTTTGCAGGGCTTCGATGTCGTTGATGAATTTCTCGTAGCCGAACGTCAATCCTCCCTCCAGCCAGCCTGCTGAATGCACCGTAAGGGTCGCATTTGCTTGCAATTGGGCCCAAAGAGCCATGTTAGTTTCCGTGGCGGCTTGCATGTCATTTGTGTTGGATGCGGCACCTGTCGCGGACCGCCACGGCAGACCGATGTGGCGCGCCAATTGCCCACTGCCGATGGACAGTTTGATATGTTCTGGCGTGCCAAAGGCAGGCGAGCCAGACTTCATATCCACATTTGAGCTAAAGCCTCCGTAGGCCACTGGCGCACCTGGGCGGGCGAGTTGTGCCAGGGTGATGGCCGCCAAACATTCCGCGTGCTGCAGCACCAAAGCGCCTGAAATCGTGATAGGTGCCATTGCCCCTGCTAGACAAAACGGCGTGATGATACTTAACTGATTGGCGCGGGCAAAATCGATGATCCCTTCGGCCATTGGCACATCAAGCTGGCGTGGGGAATTTGTGTTGATGACGGTAAAACACCAAACGTCATCATCAAAGGCCTGCGCGCCCATATCGTTGCCAAGCTGGATCATCTCAAAGCTTTGCGCGACCTGTCCGCGCCCGCGTGCATAAACGAAGTTTGGTTTATCACCGCATTCCATTTGAATCCGCATCATCTCATAGTGTCGAAGCGCGGGCGCAACGTCTTGGGGTTCGGCGGATGGCCCAAAGACATGCATGACATCGAAAGACTGCTGCAGCTTGATCGTCTCCTCATAGGTTTCTAATGACCCCGCTCTGCGGCCTCGCACAAGGTCAGTCACATTGGGGCAGCCGGCACCGGGTGCAAACAGCATTGAACCGTCCTTAAACATCTGATCACGCAAGACGGACCGTCCGCGCAGGCGGTAGGAGGTTGGCGTGGTCGCCAAAGCGGCTTCTACCAAATCCGACCCGATCCTCACAATTTGCGTATCGTGATCGACCAATGCTCCTGCGGCCTCAAATATTTGCCGCGCCTCTGGCAGTAGGATTTTGATGCCAAGGTCTTGCACCACACGCAAAGCCATTTCGTGGATACGCGCGACCCCATCCTCCGAAAATATCGCCTGCGGCGTGAACGGGTGCTGCAACTGGCGATAGCTGTGCGACCGTGGAGTTCCGGATGTGGTTGGTCTGGATCGTCCGCCGCGGCGTTTCGTGCTCATGTCTTATCTTTCATTCCTTGAATATAGGCTTATCCCTTTTAGTCCGGTTGCCGCACATGTTGACGTGGCGCAGAACTTCGCCCTTGTGGCTTGAGAGGTGGATTGGATCATCACGATATGTCGCTGGCCCGAGACCAACACCGATCCCCAGCAGCGTGTCGAAGCCGCTTCGCATGTGTCGCCGTCGGTTCCAGCGGAACACGAATTCGTCGAGATAGCGTTGTAGATGGCACTTTCTGAGGCCGTGGAAGACGCCTTTTGCCCGCGTTTTCAGGTTGGAGAACACGCGGTGGACCCAGTGGAGTATGTCGCGTGCCTTTTTGCCGCTGACGACCTTCGCCTCATGCGTGTTTGCAGGCGGATTTTCGTAACCGAGCCAGCCGTCCGTGATGATGTGAGCGCCAGGCTCAACAGCCTGACCAATGAACCCGTGCAGCGTCTTTGACGCGCCGTCGGGAATGTGTTTCATCCTGATACGGCGCGGATGTCCGTCACTTGATAACTCGACGGCACAGACGACAAACATCTTTCCGACCGGGCTGCGCCCACCCTTTGGCCGGTCCTCGGGATCATGCCGGGACCGGAACGGCATCTCTGTTTCATCGATTTCGACAAGGTCTTTCAGGGGGTTGCGGTCAGGGTTGACCATCGACCGCCGCAGCTTTTGCAAGAGGAGGTCGCCGAGAAGCGCCATCGGTCCGAGCGACGATGGCGACCCGTCTTGTAGCTGCCAAGGCCAAGTTGCGCCTGAAGTTGCTGCGCTGACATGCCGTTGGAATGGCTGGTGATGATGTGCGCGGCAAGACACCAAATTCGCAACGGCAAATGGCTGCTGTGCATTACCGTGCCAGCCGTCACGGATGTCTGCCGTGCGCAACCGGCACATTCCCAAGTCGCGCGACTTCGCTTTAACGGCCAGCCCTTGCAGGTGCCACAGGACGGACACACGAAGCCCTCAGGCCAACGATGTTCCGCCAGAGAATGTGTGTCACATCCCGTGAGGTAGTAAGGGTTTTTCTTAGACAGTTCTGGTTTAAGTTTGTGCCGGTCATTCATGGCCTGCAAGGGCGTTCTGCTCTGAAGAACAGATTGTGGGAGGTGTTGATTATAGAGCAATACATAACGGTGCATCGTCGCATTAAGGTCTTCCCCAGATCGGAAGTGATGGCTTTGGAGGACATCCTCTATACGCCCGTTGACTCTCTCAACCATGCCGTTTGTTTGAGGCGATTGTGCTGGGGTCAAACGATGGTAAATGCCGAGTTCGCTGCACAGCGTGTCGAACCCCTGTTTGCCAGTCGTTGCACGCTTGCGCAGGCCAAAGAGACGGTCAGTGAACGCCTTACCGTCGCCAATGTTGCTCGAACCATTGGCGCAATCATTGGCAACTCCGTAAGAATGGTGCGAATGATCAGCGGACAGGCGCGCTCAAGGTCACGCAGGAAGCGTCGGGCATTGGCGGCCGTCTTGTTGTTATAGATACTAATGAAGACCCACCGTGTGGCGCGATCCCTTCTCGGGCATTTTTAATACCCTGCCGGGCAACGGATGGCGACAAACAGGTAACGGCGTGACGTCTCATTCGCCATTCACTGCCCGGCAGGGTATTTCCCAAGGAAATGTCCCGAGAGGGTGCGGCAGATATTTAACGTTGATATGCAGGTAGCCCGGCTCATAGGCCTTGAAGGCGCTGTGCTTTGGCTTTGCCTCTTTGACCTTCAGGTCGCGCAGATTACACACCCCATGACGGCGCAGGCATCGATCCAAGCCCGAGCGTGAAACGTTCGGATTCAAGAACTCCCGTACCACTGCAAGTAAGTCATCAAGTGACACCAAAAGCGTCTTACGCAACGCCACCGCAACACTCTCCTGGGCGGGGCTCAGCGTCGTTTGTAAGCGATGTGGCGTATGACTGCGGTCTTCGACACTGTCGCGGTGACGCCACTTCAAAACAGTCTGCTCCTAAATGCCATAGCGGTCACTCACCATCCAGGCCGGATCGTCGCAGGCTTGAATGGCCGCTCTAATCTTCGGTGTTGTCGTCGCTTGGCTCTGCAGTCGAACGAGCGTCACGTTTCGCCTTCCGAATGTCCTCTAAAACCGACCTTGCCATGAAAAAGGCCGAACGCCGAGAATCAATGTGATCATCCGGGACAGAACAGTTATACTTCACCCCGATTATCGATTCTGGGCGCCGTCATTTGTGCGTGTCTTGCAAGAAAGTCCCCAGCCGATCTGTCCGATAGCCATTGGGGTAGGTCTTTCTACGGCGTCTGGACACCAAGCGGGGTCGACGGCGTGCCGGTAGAAACCGAAGGACCTTGGCGCGCGTTTTGAGGGCGGCGATCACCAGATGTTCGAGCCAGCGGGCAGGGGCCGCAAACCCCATCGCCTGGCGCAGTGGTGCATCACACAGGGCATGGACAATCGGGCGGCAGAACGGAACCAGCCGCTGCGGGAGATAAAATGACAAAAGAAGATCTCGGGCCGCCCCTGCGATTTCGCCATTGGTTGGCGCATACATGAAATGCTCCGCCTCATATGCGATCTTGTAGGCATCAAAGGCATCAAAATCCTGTGGGATATCGCTGATCCCCATCTTAGCGCCAAGCGCGCGATAATAGTGCACGCTGGCCTCGATTTCATGTGGTGTCAGGGGTCTGCGGCCGAACCGGTCCAGCCAGTGTTTTGGTTCCGTCACGAACGTCGACAAAACATAAAGTATGTCACCATTTGAGATGCGGTAGCGGCCATGCATGTCATTGATGCGCTCCATAGCTGCCTGCCCACGGTCACTGTCCTGCCCGTTCTCCCCTATCTCGCTCAGCAGTAATTCTGTGTCGTCATACCGTTTTTGGGTATCATCGCGAAACGCACCTGTCTTTGACAAAAGCCCCGAAATCGACGGGACGCCGTAGGTGCGAAACAGCGCAAGTTCCAACGCCTTTTCGATGTCCCATGCGAACTCATACGCACCAAGAAGATATACGATCCGCTCATACTCTGTGGACGGATCAAGTCGTTCTATTTCTTGTGACCAGCGCGACATTGCAGCCTCCGACACTGTTGCAAGCACAACCATCATGGGTCGGCGCGGCGGGCAGGGCAACAGGGCCATTGAACCTGAGGCGCAAAACTATGGCGCGCGCAACCATTGAGAGCTGAGAGGAGCGGAAAAGCGGGGGCGCTCGCCGTATACAGCGGTATACTATCGACGCCGCGAGATGCTTGGATTAGTCTACGCCAAATCCAATTTCATGGGGGCCCCAATGAGCGATATCATTTACACTAAAGTTGACGAAGCGCCGGAACTCGCGTCTGCATCGTTTCTTCCAATCATTCAGAAATTCGCTCTCGCGGCGGGGGTGTCAGTCGGGACGAAAGATATCAGTCTTGCGGGCCGCATTCTAGCGACCTTTCCGGAAAACCTAAGCGCGGCGCAGCGCCAATCCGACGATTTGGCCGAACTGGGCCAATTGGTAAAAACCGCAGATGCGAATGTCATCAAACTCCCGAATATCTCGGCCTCAGTGCCGCAGCTGGTCGCCGCGATCACAGAACTTCAGTCGCAGGGGTTTGCGCTGCCAGATTATCCCGAAACACCGCAATCTGACGCGGACAAGGCCGTGCGTGCCAAATACGATGGCCTAAAAGGGTCTGCGGTGAACCCGGTTTTGCGCGAAGGCAACTCTGATCGGCGCGCGGCCAAGGCTGTGAAACGCTATGCACAACAGAACCCGCACCGGATGGGCGACTGGACGGCAGACAGTAAAACCCATGTGTCGGCGATGTCGGGGGGCGATTTTTTCTCGAACGAAACGTCGGCCACGCTGACGAAAGATGCGACAGTAAAGATCGTTCTGACCACGGCGACAGGCGAAACCGTTCTTAAGGAGGGGATCACTTATCCGGCTGGCACAGTGGTTGACGCAACGTTCATGAGTGTGGCTGCTCTCAAGCTCTTCCTTGCGACCGAGATTGAAAAAACCAAAGCCGATGGCACCTTATTTTCGCTGCATATGAAGGCGACGATGATGAAGGTCTCTGACCCGATCATCTTTGGCCATGCGGTTGCGGTCTTCCTCGCACCAGTCTTTGAAAGTCACGGCGATGCGATGGCGGCCCTTGGTGTGAACCCGAACTCGGGTCTTGGCGATCTGTTGGCTCGCGTCAAAGACGACGCTGCGATCCTCGCGGCGATCGATAGTTGCATGGCGTCGCGCCCACCGATGTATATGGTCGATTCAGACAAAGGCATCACCAACCTGCATGTGTCGTCCGATGTGATTATCGACGCTTCAATGCCCGCGCTTATTCGTGCAGGCGGTAAGGGCTGGGGGCCAGACGGGAAAGAAGGCGACAGCAATTGCGTGATCCCTGACAATTCCTATGCGCCCGTTTACGACGAAACGATCAAGTTCTTCAAAGAGAACGGCAAGCTGAACCCGGCCACCGCAGGCACTGTTCAGAATGTTGGATTGATGGCGCAAAAGGCGGAAGAATACGGATCACACCCGACCACGTTCGAGATTGCCGAAGGCGGCACCGTTCAGATGATCCTCGATGATGGCACTGTGCTGCACGAACATATCGTTGAGGCTGGCGATATCTGGCGTTCCGCGTCCGCGCGCAAAGCGCCGATAGAAGATTGGGTCAATCTTGCCATTGACCGCCAGAAGGCCGAAGGATGCCGCGCCATTTTTTGGCTGGACGCGTCGCGTGCCCACGACGCCGAACTGATCGCCTACGTCAAACCAATTCTGGCCGCCAAAGGCGTGGCGGATAAATTTGACATTATGGCCCCGCGCGAAGCCACCCGCGTGTCATTCGAGACGATCACGAAGGGCGAAGACACGATTGCGATCACTGGCAATGTGCTGCGTGATTACCTGACGGATTTGTTCCCGATCCTTGAACTGGCGACCTCTGCCAAGATGCTGTCCATCGTCAAACTGATGAACGGTGGCGGGTTGTTTGAAACCGGTGCTGGTGGTTCTGCGCCCAAGCACGTCCAACAGCTTGTCGACGAAAACCACCTGCGCTGGGACAGCCTTGGCGAATTCTGCGCGTTGGGTGAAAGCCTGACGTTCCTTGCCGATGCCAAAGGCAACGAAAAGGCTCGTGTCCTTGGTCAAGCGGTCGATGTCGCGACCCAAGGCATTTTGGACCACGGGCATTCCCCGTCGCGCAAGGTGGGTGAGCCTGACAACCGCAACAGTCACTACTGGTTTGCGCGCTATTGGGCCGACGCTTTGGCGGCTCAGACGAGTGATGCAGCGCTTGCCAAACACTTCGCCCCGATTGCCCAAGCACTGGCGGACAGCGAGGCGGTCATCCTCTCTGAACTCGCAAGCGTGCAGGGACCTGCGGTAGATTTGGGCGGCTACTACCGCACCGATGCTGCAAGAACTGAAGCCGTGATGCGCCCGTCAAACACCTTGAACGGCATCATCGGTTAGGGTTGTCAAATTGAAGACTGGGCCGCGCTTTCTTGAGGGAAAGGCGGCCCTTTTTGCGATGAAGTGCGGGACGCGACGTGGTCATGGCCAAAGTCGAATACACTAGGCATCTCATTTTTGGTCTCGCGTAAGACACCACGTGTCAGCTGAATGTGACGCTCGCCAACGATGCCCTCAAATCTAGGACTAGACCCCGACGCCTATGGTTTATTTCAAGTAAGTGGGGTCACGGCCGTTCCTGCAAAGAAAAATCATTTGATGTCGGGCAGGAATCCTGCGATTAAGCGGGAAATATTCATAAGAAGTTGGTAGAATCCACATGCAAGTCAGTGTTCGTGAAAACAATGTAGACCAAGCCCTTCGGGCCTTGAAGAAAAAGCTGCAGCGCGAAGGCGTTTTTCGTGAGATGAAGCTTAAGCAGGCTTTTGAAAAACCGTCCGAGAAAAAGGCGCGAAACAAAGCCGAAGCGATCCGTCGTGCCCGTAAATTGGCGCGTAAGAAGCTCGAACGCGAAAGCTAAATTCGATCATCTCGTCGCTCTGATGGATGTCGAAGCCTTCGTAGAAAGTCTGGGGCGGTGTGATTGGACGTGGGTCACCCCATGGTCCCATTGCATATAGAAAATGGTGGTGACGGCATTTTGAGATTTGGGATTGGGTCTCGTTCACGCCAACCAACCGCCCCAATGGGCGTGTTCAGAATCTGTCTTTGAAACGGTACCAAGCGAACGCAGGTGGCAGTGAGGCCCGTCGCAAAAGCCCCAGTTCAAATCGACGCAAGGGTTGCTGCATAAGATCCGGGTGCGGTAATCGTTTACGCCCCAGAGCAAGGTCTGCGATCAACGCGCCAGCGTAAGGTGCCATGGTTATGCCACCACCATGATACCCAAGTGCTGCATAGGCACCGTCCATATCAGGGATGGCACCCGCAAAGGGCACCAGATTGCGGGTCATGCAAATCAGGCCTGACCAAAAGTATGGTGTTTCTACATGCTGCCATTTTGGAAACATCCGGTCGAAATCTGCGCGAGCAACAGCACGGGTGCGTCTCATACTAGACTCCGTCACGCGAACTGAGCCCCGAAGCCCCAACAGCATTCGCTTATCCGGCAGCAGCCTAAAGTAGTGTAGCAACGTCCGGCTATCACATACCATTTGTTCGCTCCACCATCCCTGATCTTGAATTTCACTGTCAGTCAGTGGACGGGAAACCAAAATATTGGACTGGACCGGTAAATATCGTCCAGACAGGGCATTCGGCAAATCGTCGCTTGAATACCCATTTGTCGCTATCAATACCTTCTTTGCATGGACCTGACCCTGCGCTGTTTGCAGAACATATCCATTTTTGTTTGCGATTTTGGTGACGGCTGAGTTCGAGTACATTTGCACGCCGGCGTTATGCGCAGCAGCCGTGAGGCCCAGAACGAATTTCATCGGGTTGAGCGCGAAGCCAATCGGAAGGTGAACGGCGCCAAAGAAATCTGGACTGTTCAAACCATGATGCGCCATTTCGTGTTTTGGCACAAATTCGTATGGTAAACCGTAGCGCGCGGTGTATTCAGCTCCATAGTCCTTGAGCCCCGCCACTGCGTCTGGACGATGGGCGACATAGGTGTAGCCCTTGGAGTGACGATCAACATCCAAGTGGTATTTATCAAGATACTCTTCGACGAGGTCGACAGACGCCCGTTCTGCATCAAAGAAAACCCGCGCATCAGCTTGGCCATGTTTCTTGACGATGTCGATGTCGTCGATCTTGGCGCTTCCGGTTGATACGAGCCCTCCGGCACGTCCCGACGCACCCCACCCTGGAGTATTTGCGTCCAACAAAACAACGTCTGCGCCCGCCTCAGCCAAGGTCAACGCCGCGGAAAGACCCGTATAACCACCGCCAATGACGGCAAATTCCGTGCGCACGGCGCCTTGCAGGGAAGGGTATTTTGGCCGGGATCCTGCAATTGTAGATGCCCAAAAATTCTCGCGTATCGGATGGTCGCTGTATGCAAGGGGTTCGTAGATCCGTTTCATGAAATTGTCCGTGGTCAGGGTTTTGAAACCAATAGCATCTTATCCAAGGAATGTGTTTGGCTTATCTGTTAGGTAGGATTTCGCGGCGCGCTGGCGCCCTGGCTCACTGCAATCGTATTACGAACGCCAGTCGCTTGGCATGGTGTGTCTGACGTCAGCACTTATGGTTCCAAATAGGTTAATTTGATAAGAGTATTTTGTTGGCTCATCGTAACCGCTGAGAAGCGAGACATGAGACAGACGACTGGAACGAGCAAAAGCCCTGGCGAGAGTCTCGTCAAAGACATCTATCGCGCGTACCACCGCCCGGCAGTCGATACGGAGTATCGATGAGAGGTGCTGACGAGGTCCGGCGCAAAGTCGTGAAACTGGCGCTGGAAGAGACAGAGTTGTCTCCACGAGAGCTGGCAGTGACCTTCCCAGTTACAGAAAGTTACTTTGTATCAGAGGCTTCAGTCTACCGCGTGCTGAAGGCGCGCGACCTGATCACCAACCCCGCCTTCATATCGCGCGATTGATTAAAATTCAATCGCGCCTATCCAGGCCGCCAGCGAGTTTAAAGACTAAACCACAGCGATCAATCAGCTCTGGCAGGCCAACTTCACTTATCTGAATATCATTGGTTGGGGTTGGTTTTATCTCTGCACAATTTTGGATGACTAAATCCAATAAATTATATCCAGTTGAGAACGGCAGTGCAAAAGTGAGCCACGGAAGTGGCAGGACTATCTTGCTGCAGGCAAAGTAAAACTTTGCCACTTTAGTCTTTTCTGTTTTCAGGGAGGGCGGGGGTATTTTCAGCGTGGAACTTTACAGAAAGGTCCGCCTCGCACGTCGAGGTGGCATGAGCGAACGAGCAGCAGCCGTTCATTTTGGGATATCGCGCGCGAGCGTGAAGAAGATGATGAGCTTTTCGGTTCCGCCCAGATATCAACGAACTGCGAAGATCAAGCGGCCCAAGCTTGATGGCTTTACCGGCTTCATTGATCAATGGCTGCAAGACGATCTCAGCCGGAACCGTAAGCAACGCCACACGGCCAAGCGCATTTTTGAACGTCTGCGGGACGAGCATCAATTTCGAGGCGGGCAAACCACGGTCAAGAACTATGTCCGGGAACATGGCCGCCACCATCGAGAGATGTTTGTCCCACTGGCACATGCGCCTGGCCACGCTCAGGCGGATTTTGGCGAAGGTGATGGTTGATCCTACTCGTTTACGGTCCTCAAAAACCAAGGTTGTATAGCGTCAACCACCTTGTCCGGCAGCGACAACCACTTTGGCCGGTTTATGAGCCGCTGTGGTGTTGCTTATTTAGTGGTGTCTTGGTCTGTAATCTCCTCTGGCTTATTCTTGACAGATGTTGTCGCTGGCGCGTTTGCGTAGGCTTTTTGGTTGTCGCTGGCCGTGCGCCTGCGGAAACTCTCCGCATTCATCTCTAGAAGGCTTATCCCCTTTGCTCCGGCGGCACCTGATGTAGTGCGAAGCGGCTTGCCAATCTAGAATGTTCTGGCATTGTTCTTCCCATGCCAGCCAGATGGAAAAACGACAAACCCATGTCCCGCCCCGCGTTCGACGCCAGGTTTTCTGATGAGGAAGCGTGTTCGCATTATCTGGTGGAACATCGTTGGCCTGAGGGCTTCGTCTGTCCTTCCTGTGGCACCTGCAAGGGCTGGCCGTTAAAGCGAAATCGCGCGACTTGGGAATGTGCCGGTTGCGCACGGCAGACATCCGTGACGGCTGGCACGGTAATGCACAGCAGCCATTTGCCGTTGCGAATTTGGTTTCTTGCCGCGCACATCATCACCAGCCATTCCAACGGCATGTCAGCGCTGCAACTTCAGGCGCAACTTGGCCTTGGCAGCTACAAGACGGGTCGCCATCGTCGCTCGGACCGATGGCGCTTCTCGGCGACCTCCTCTTGCAAAAGCTGCGGCGGTCGATGGTCAACCCTGACCGCAACCCCCTGAAAGACCTTGTCGAAATCGATGAAACAGAGATGCCGTTCCGGTCCCGGCATGATCCCGAGGACCGGCCAAAGGGTGGGCGGAGCCCGGTTGGAAAGATGTTTGTCGTCTGTGCCGTCGAGTTATCAAGTGACGGACATCCGCGCCGTATCAGGATGAAACACATTCCCGACGGCGCGTCAAAGACGCTGCACGGGTTCATTGGTCAGGCTGTAGAGCCTGGCGCTCACATCATCACGGATGGCTGGCTCGGTTACGAAAATCCTCCTGCAAACACGCATGAGGCAAAGGTCGTCAGCGGCAAGAAGGCACACGACATACTCCACTGGGTCCACCGCGTGTTCTCCAACCTAAAAACGTGGGCAAAAGGCGTCTTCCACGGCCTCAGAAAGTGCCATCTACAACGCTATCTCGACGAATTCGTGTTCCGCTGGAACCGACGGCGACACATGCGAAGCGCCTTCGACACGCTGCTGGGGATCGGTGTTGGTCTCGGGCCAGCGACATATCGTGATTTTGTTGAACAGCGCGCCTGAAGGGCCTCGTTCACGGCAAAAGCCACGCCCTATAAACCCACCAGACGTTACAAACTGATCCGATCCGCCTCTAAAGCCACAAGGGCAAGATTCTGCGCCGCGTCAACATGTGGGGCAACCGGACTAAAAGGGATAAGCCTTCATCTCTAGAATGGTGGCGTGGTGGACGAGGCGATCGATGGCCGCGATAGTCATGGCCTTATCCGGGAATATTTGATCCCATGCGCTGAACGGTTGATTGGCGGCGATTGCGATACTTTTGTATTCATATCGACGCGCAATAAGCTCGAACAAGACACTGGTTTCGGCCTGATCTTTATGTGCGTAAGTGATATCATCAAGGATGATCAGATCAAACTTGTCGAGTTTAGCCAAAGCATTTTCCAGTGCGAGCTCCTGCCTTGCGATCTGCAGCTTTTGCACGAGGTCGCCCGTCCGAGAGTAAAGTACACGATACCCCGCCTCAATCAGGGCATGCCCAATTGCACACAGGATATGGGTTTTCCCTGTCCCTGAGTTTCCGATTGCGATGAGATTGCCGCCACGCTCAATCCAGTCGCCCCCTGCCAGCGCTTCAATGTGCGCCTTAGGCAGACTTGGCATCGCCTCAAACTGGTAAGTTGCCAAGTTTTTGCCGCCTAAGAGTTTTGACTCATTAAAGTGTCGCTGTATGCGTCGCGTTTCACGCTCCGCTATCTCATATTCAGCCAGCACAGCCAAAAAGCGCGCAGCAGGCCAAGCCTCTCTGTCTGCTTGCTCTGCGATCTCCTGCCAGTGCTTTTGGAAGCTGGGCAATCGCAATGTTGTCAGCATAATGGGCAATTTGAACGTATCTATTGGGGCGTTGCTCATCCAGCCTCCTCCAACAGCGTGTCAAAGCACGACAGTGCAGGCAAGTTCACGACTACATCTTTGGGTAAGCTGTGGTCTCGAGGGACGAGCAACGCCTTGAGATCCCGCGCGTCTGATAATCGACCCTGGTGCAGGTCATCGGCCATCAGGCTTGCCAACTCAATCTCAGCGTTTTCCTCGTGGGCCAGAAACAGGATGTCCACCATCCGACGGCATGCATCACGGCGCGATAGTGTAGCTTGCAACGCCTTCCAGACCAAAACGTACTCCGTTCTGGGAAACAGGCTGTCGCGGTAGATCGAATTCGCCAACGCCCCAGGTTTACGCTTCAACGCATGGATCACGTGGTGGTAATTAATCACATGCACGCGGTCGCCGCTTTTCTGTCCACGCGCACGTGGGTGGCTGACCACATGGCTGCTGCCCAGATATGCCTCAATACGGTTATCATAGATATGCACACGCAACCGCTGCCCTATGAGGCGAGAAGGTGCGCTGTAGAAGATCTGCTTCACCAAGAACCCACCGGTGCGCACAACCTGCACAACAATCTCTGTAAAGTCAGTCGTGCGCCCTGCAGGTAAAGGCTGAAGATGTTTCAGTTCAGTCGCAAGCGCATCAACGCGATGCTTGTTTCGGCGTGCGACCAACTCGTCTACAAAACAGCGATACTCACCAACCGTTTCAAAGTCGCGGCTGCCCCGTAAAATAAGCGCCTGCTCAATAGCAACTTTCAGGTGCCTATTCTGGGATTCAACCGCGCCATTCTCATGGGCCTCACCGCGATTATTACGACTTGCCTCCATGCTATAATGCTGTGTGAAGGCCGCATAACGCTTGGTAATATCCTCGCGCTCATCTT
Organism: Octadecabacter arcticus 238; assembly: GCF_000155735.2. Lineage (GTDB taxonomy): Bacteria > Pseudomonadota > Alphaproteobacteria > Rhodobacterales > Rhodobacteraceae > Octadecabacter > Octadecabacter arcticus. The sequence goes on along the minus strand of NC_020908.1, from coordinate 3,474,010 downwards.
TACTCAGATTACGGAACGCTGCTGACAAGCTGTCGGTCCGACAGTTTTTGGGTGCCCCACCCAAAGCCCAGAGGGCATTTTGAAGGTTTTCGGCAAGTGCGGTGTAGCTTTCGCCACCCAGTACCACACCAACATGTTCCCATCGGCTGTAAACAAGCACAAAATGATACAGCCGGTGCTTAAATGCATTCTCGCCAACGGTGATGCCCAAACCATCAGCATTAGTGAAGTCTGACTGACACATATAACCAGGTTCGGGAACCTGACGGAAAATGATGTCCCTCTCAGGGCCATGTAATGCGCGCCAGTCCCGCACCCTACGCTCAAGTGTGCGGCGAATGCGGTCATCTTGAAAGTCCTCGGGGCATTGCTGCTGTAAATGGCGCAGCAACGTAATGGCTTGCACAGAGCTATCCTGTTTCAAGATGGGTAAGAGAAGCGTCTCCCAAACCCCATCAAGGGGATCTGCAACTGTGCGCACTCTTTTAGGCTGACGTTGCGAAGGAAGAGTTGAATCTGCGTCAAAGCGTCGTGCTGTTCGCTCACTAAAGCCGGCGCGCGCAGCCGCGGTATGCTGGCTATGGGTATTTCTGTCGGTCATGTACAACCTCACTTGTTGGTCTGTGATGAATTTAAAAGGCAATCAGGGCCTCCGTTTGAAACGAAACTCCCAACAATTACCCACTCACAACGCCCAATACTCAAACCAAAAATAGATCCTTGTCCGGTGAACCTGACATCCAAACGGGCAAGCCCGTTCTCCAGTCAGATCCACCGGACAAGATGGTTGTCGCTACCGGCCAAGGTGGTTGTCGCTGAACACAAGGGTTTGCCGATCCAACCACCACCACCGATCAGCACTCTAGAATGCTGATCGGTGGCTCTTGTTTCGCACAAAAGCTGGGATATTCATAAGACAAGGAATTCAGGTATCTTTTGGCTGCGAGGTGGCGTGAAACGGTTAGGTTATATTGCACAAAACTTTGGCTTGATTCGCCCCGAGTTCGCGAAGTCCCACGAACTCGGTTCGGCTTCCTATTCAGTTCGAATCGACAGAGCTTAGGCTCAAGTTTCAAATGCAACACTCAGAGCCCTTTGGGCCTAGGATGTTGCGATGGACATACGAAGCAAGCACCTCAGCAGCGAGGACCGTGGCGTGATATTCGCCGAGCATAATCGAGGCAGTAGCCAGCGGTCTACGAGTTATTGTCAAATCTGGTGTTTAAGGCTTGTCGGTCATGCGGCGATCTGGTCTGGGTTGGTGGCTTCAATTCCGTCTTTGAACGTGACGCCGGTGATGACTTTGGCGAGGTAGTCAAAGCCGCGTAGTTTTCGCCAGTTTTGCTCGGCGCATTGGCCCAGTTTAAACATCATGTGCAGCATGCCATCGCGTGACAGGCAGCCCTTTGAACGCTTGGTGCGGTGGCGGATCGTGGCAAAGGCGGATTCAATTGGGTTGCTGGTGCGGATACTCTGCCAATGTTGGGCGGGGAAGTCGAAGAATGCCATGAGTTCGGTCCGGTCTTTTTGCAGGCACAGCGCCGCCTTGTGATATTTGGGTTCGTAGATTTTGATGAACAAATCGAATGCCTTTTCCGCATCGTCTTTGGTCTCGGCCTGTCCCGTTGCCTGACAGGGTATTGCGCAAGCGATGTCCCGAGAAGGAGATATTGTGGATCGCTGCCTTTGCCTTTGGCTGTGACAGCTTGGGCAAACAGTTGAGTACGTTCATCGTTTTGTGTTGCCAACAACGTTGGTGCCGCGTTGTGGGATAGACTTCATCCATAGCGGCCCAGAACCCCATGGCACCGTCCCCGATAGCCAGCTTGGGGGCATTCATTCCCCGGCTTTTGAGGCTCAACAGAACTTCGCGCCAGCTATGCGTGGACTCGCGCACCCCGTCCTCGATAGCCAAGAACCGCTTCTTGCCACGGGCTGTGACGCCAACAATCACAAGGGCGCAGAGCTTATCATCTTCGCCTCGAAGGCCACTGTGGACGCCGTCGGCCCAGATGTAGACCAAAGGTTCATCCTCCAGCACTGCCTCTCTCCAGCCGTCGTATTCCTTGGCCCAATCACGCTTCAGCCGCGAGACCGTATTTGCTGATAAGCCAGCGGCATCAGGACCCAGAAGAACCTTGAGGGCCGCGCACATTTCGCCACTGGAAATCCCTTTGAGGTAGAGCCACGGCAAGGCCGCTTCCAACGTCTTGGTTCTGCGCACGTACGGTGGCACCAGGGCCGAATGGAATGTCACGGGCTGGCCGTTTTTTGAGCGAACCTTGGGAATGCGCACGTTCACGGGGCCGATGCCCGTTTGAAACGGGCGCTCGGGATGATGACCATTGCGCACAACAGTTGCATGACCGGCCTCAGTGTGCGCGCTGGTAAACTGAGACAGATAGCTCTCAAGCTCAGCTTCAACTGCTGTTGCGATCAATTGCTGGGCTCCCGTTCTTAACAAATCCGTAAGCGCGTCCGTGATCCCGTCTCGACGCGCAAAATCAACAATGTTAGTCGTTTCCATGGTGGTGTATCTCTTTCGGTTGGGCTGCTTTCTCACAACAACAAATCAACCAGATACGCCGCCAACCTTCAAATCCCTCAAACACCAGATTCAGTCATAGCTCAGCGGTTCTATCAGCCAGCTTTTGCATCGCCCGGCGAGCACGATCTGCCGTGAGCTGGCGCGAGGTCGGCAGGAAGACGGCAGCTATTGCCCTCAAGTGGCGCGGCAGGCCTGTGATGCCCGGCGCGCGCTGCCGCCGCAAACGCAAGCTTGTGGAGGGGAGCGATCTTTATCGTTTCGTTCATGGCAAGCTCGTGCATCTGCACTGGTCGCCCGAGCGATGCCAGCCAAACACGGCCGAACGAAGTTGCAAACCTGATGAACAACCGTCCGAGAAAAACCCTCGGATGGAGAACACCCGCTGAAGCCATGGCCGACGAAATCGCGGCCTTCAAATCAACCGTTGAACTTGATGTTTGAATCCAAGCAGTGTCCATGGGGTTCGTATTATGTGATTGAGAATAACTTTATTGATGAACCCTAAACTTAAACCGTGTGAGTTACTGCAAACGATAATCATTCATTCGACTGAAATGGATCGTAATGTTGGCTGTGCTGGAGTTCATTCAGACTTTTTTGATACCAAACGTGCGATTTACAAACCTTCCAATGAAACGCGAAAAGTATGCTCAAACAGATTGTCGGGATGGCAAAGACTATGGGGCTGGCTGTGACGGCAGAGAGCGTTGAGACGCCTGCGCATGCCTAAATTGCATCGGTGTGTGGCTGTGACACGCTGCAAGGTGTGCATTAGCACGCCTGATGCCAATTGCCCAATTGGAGGCGCACCTCTTTAGAAAGCGCTGAGAAACGGTTGAAGCCAAGTGTGGCTGAGGCGGCTGTTTGACGTAAGGGTGGAAACGGGGCCCCAATCCACGAGACGTTTTTTATTTCCAAGGGCTGCGAAAAAGCGCGACGAGTTGGTGTCCAAAGCTGCGCGAAATGTCGAGGAGGCCTGAAGCGGGACCTAAACCAATTGTGGGCTGCCTGAGAGGGTGTCCTGCGAGGGGCATGGCACCCGCGGCTTGCCAACGGTTCAGCATCCAGACCGACAGCACCGCGCCAAGCGCGAGACCAGCAATCACATCGGAAGGGTAGTGTTTGGCTACAATCACGCGGCTGATGCCGACGATCAGTGCGACCGCGATCGCGATCCATTTCCCGCGCGGCCACAGGTGGGCGGCAAGGGCGGCTAGTGCGCCCATGGTGGTCGAATGACCGGAAGGAAAGGAATTCCAGCTTCCCTGAAACCCAAAAGGTGCCAAAGTGTAGGGGGAGAGCTCGCTGAGGGCCCCCGGCCGTGGGCGGCCAAATCCGTGCTTGAGGACCTGTACGGCGATCCCGGTCAGCAAAATCAGCAAGAAGCAGGCAGTGGTGACCTGCAACAGTCGTTGCGCGCGCGCAGCGCTAAGTGAGTCGGGGCGGGCCAATGCGTAGACCAGCATAAGGGTGATCAAGATGATCGCCTGCCAATCCGTTTGACCGACCCATGTGACGTGCGCGCCGGCATTGGATAGCCATTCAGGCGCGTTGCGTACGGCGAGGGCCACAGGGGCATCGATCGCAAAGCCTACCATCAGAGCGAGGGAAAATAGGATCAGGACGCGCATGGATTATCCTTTGCAGGGACACCTGGCGACACGTAAAGACGCAGGGCCATGGGGCGGAAGTTACCAGTGGAAATGCCTTCAACTAGGGTGACACCTGTCAGGCCCATGGCGGCGGACGGCATCAGGGCCGGATCAATCCATGCGGCGCGGTTTTCACCCGCAGCAAGGTAAGCCAGCGCGTTGTCCGCGTCTCCTAGTATCGTGTCTGTGCCAAGGCGAAAGACCGCCGAGGGCTCGGCGTAGCCTGCGATGGCGACGGGGCCGCTGAGGCAGTCGTGTTGCTCCATTGCGCGCACAAGGTGATCCGCAATCTGGAGGTCGCGGGCGGCTGGCAGCGATGCGGCGGTGAGGGTCCAGCCCATGGTGACACCGCAAAATGCTAGCGCGGCAATGGCTTTGGCGACAGCGTTGCGCCACATCCAAAACAGGCCTGTGAGGCCCGCGATTGTGAAGATGGCTGCCCCGGCGATTGATAGCGCGTCGGGACCTGCACCGTAATAGATCGGGGCTGAGACGGCGATGCCTGCGAAGAATGCCAAGCCGAGGAGCCAGCCCGCCGCGCCGATCCCACCTGTCCAGCGTGCAAAGCGCATCTGGCCGTCTTGCATACTGATGAGCGCCGCCCCCGTGAAAAGCATCAGCGCGGGAAACAGCGGGAAAGTGTAGTGCACAAGTTTGACCGGGACGAGTTCAAACACGATCCAACCGGGGATCAACCACCCCAGCAAGAGCGCAGTTTTGGTGTCTTTTCGTGTGCGCCATGCGAAGGTGAGGCCCAAAGGGATAAGCATGCTCCAAGGGAAAAACGTCAACCACATGGTCAGCAGGTAAAGGCCGGGGGGGGAGCCCGCGTGCTCGCCTCGGGCGGTAATTTTATTGGTCAGATCGCCACCAAGCGACGCGCCCCAAAACGCGCCATCCGTCGCTATGGTGATGGCGATGAACCACGGCGCGACGAGTGCGGCGAATAGGAGAAGGCCCAAGATCGGGCGCAGACGGGTGAGCCAACTGACTGTGCGGAATTGAACGCCTATCCACACGATTGCGCCAATGATCGGGAGAGCAACCACAGGACCCTTGAGCAGAACACCGGCCGCCAGCGCTGTCCAAAAGATGAGCGGCGTTGACCAACTGCGAGCGGGGTTAAGCCATGCGCGCGACAGCGCCCCCATCGCGAGGACTACAAATAGCACAAGTGCCGCGTCGGTCTTGGCGGTGCGTGCTTCTGCGTGAAACATAAAGATGGTGGCGCAGATGATGCCCGCGACCACAGCTGCGCGGCGGCCGACAATGGGCGTGCCAGCCCAGATCAGCGCCAGAGTAGAAAGTGCGCCTGCCAAGTAAGACGGCAGCCGATGAACCCAGATCTGCGTCTCGCCACGAGCACCAGTCACGTAAATCGCGGCCGTTTGCGCCCAATAAATCAACACCGGTTTGTTATGGCGTGGCGCCTCTTGCAGGCGAATGTCGATGAAATCGCCTGTCTGGGCCATTTGACGCGAGGCTTGCGCAAAACGCGCCTCATCGCGGTCTTGCACCGGCAGTTGGGCCAAGCCGACACTAAAGCTGAGAAGTGCCAAAAACAGCACGCATAGCGGCGCAAAACGGGTCTGTAGAAGAGTCATTTTTGGGTGTGAACCGCGTCTGCGTCGGTATGCTTTGTGCGGCGGATCAGCATCAGGTTGCGCGTGTAGACGATAACGCCAGTGGATTGGCCGAGGATAAACACCGGGTCTTGTCGGTAGATGGCATAGGCCAGCATCAACAGGCCTCCGCTGATCGACAGATACCAAAATGCGACCGGAACGTAGGATCGAGCTTCTTTTTCGGACGCGATCCATTGAACGATGAAACGCGATGCGAAGATTGCTTGCGCTACAAAACCGAGCGCGACCCACCAGAATTCAAACCAATTCTCGATCTTGAGGAAATCGAATACTGCTTCTTGCATATTTAACGCTCCTCTGGGCGCGAGATTTGAACCTCTGAGCCATGCACCGAGCGGCGGCGGCGGATCAGCCATGCAACGCCGAACAAGTCGCTCAGTCCCACGAATGCGCGGCCAAGATTGGTGTATTTCGACGCGCCTGCGACGCGTGGTTTATGGGCGACATCGACGTGGGCGATCTCCCAGCCGTCGCGCTGGAACAGTGCCGGCAGGTAGCGGTGCATGTGATTGAAGTACGGCAACGCAAGATATGCCTCGCGGCGATAGGCCTTGAGTCCGCAGCCGGTGTCTCGGGTGCCGTCCTTTAGCAGGGCGCCGCGGATGGTGTTTGCAGCCCGAGAGGCCACACGCTTGTGCATCGGATCATCGCGCTTCACACGCTGACCCGCCACCAGACCAAGGGTTGATGGGCCGTCGAGCAGGATGTTGAGCAGTTTGGGCAGTTCTTCGGGGGGGTTTTGACCGTCACCGTCAAGCGTCACGATGATTGGCGCGCGGGCGGCGCGCACGGCTGAATGGACAGCAGCAGATTGGCCAGCGGGGCGAGGGTGCTTAAGGATGGTCAAGTTAGCCTGCGGGTGCGCAGCGCCAAACGCACGCAGGGCCTCGCCTGTGGCGTCCGTAGACCCGTCGTCTGTCACACAAATCTCATAGGGGCCAAGACCCTCAGCTGCCGCAACGCAGCCGCCAAGTAGATGCGGCACGGTCTCGGCCTCATTCAGCATTGGGATCGCGATTGCGAAACGGGGCATGGTCTGGGTCATACGGCCTCCTACAGGCGATTGTGGCTCTGTCTAGGCTGAAACAGCACGGGCCGGAAGGGGCGTTTGCTTCGTTTTATCCAACGGGCGGAAAGGCGCGAGGGCGACGGCTTCCCGAGGCAAGGGTATGAATTGCTATTGCCGCATTGTGCAAACGGGCGAGAAGGCACCAACTAGCGAGACAAGGCCCTCCTTTTGTGTCCGTTGATGGGTTTGCTTTCTAACTTACGATCACCTCCCGCCGGGACCGCAAGTATGCACGTGCGAAGGGGGCAATGTGAAACTACCAAGACTCAATGATATTGTGGCCGAGGCGGACGCCATGATCTGTTCGTTCGGGCTTGCATTGGCGCCGAGGGCCTATTTGACACCTGCGGAATTTCAAACGGTTCGGGAGATGCAGCGGCAGTGATTGAGGCGCCCAATGGTTGGTATATTACCGATTATGGTGCCGGTGAGTATGACCGGATGGGCCCGTTGTTGTGTTGGGTGCAGACAGGCGTTGTCGCGGATGGCGGAGGCGGTTGAGGCCTTATGGGGCCCTTACGAATAACCGGTGATCACCCGTTACGCCGTAGTCGCGTCATTTAGCTGTCCGGAAAATTCGGGCTCAGTGCGGGCTTCGGATGCAATGAGGAATCTGCAGCTCAACCGATACGTTGGGCGTAGCTGATGGCCCCAGGCAGACATACGACGCAAGTCCCGTCGCGACAGTGCAGCTTCACCAAAACGGACATTGGCGTTGATGACCTCGTTGAACATAAAAATCATGATTCAGAATTGTTTGATCTGGGATAAATAATGACAAAGTTGAAGGTCCACGTGGGCGATTTCCCAACTGGCAAGAATAGTCAGTTCCTAAACGGCATTTTTTTCAGGGATGCCGGAAAAATTGCATACAATCCTCTGCGTGAATTCATGAAAACATGGTTGTTGACCATTAAATGCAATTTCAAGGTTTCCGCCTATCACGGCCAAACTTGACCCACTTCGGTGCATATGGCGATTTCTGACAGCCCCCAAGTATCTGACCGTTGAGGGTCTTCAAGAGGTGTCAGATGTCTCGGTACCACCACCATGCAACACCAAGCACCCAACAGCTCCAGCCGAGGTACTAGAAGATACGGTTTTCTTCGAAAAACAGCTGCAAGATCGGGAATTGCAGGCGGAACGACACTGCTCCGAAGTTGAGTGCCGCCATCATAACCATCCAGCGGCGGTACTGGTCTAACTTCTTTACCTTGATTGCATGGATGCCCATGACCAATGCGACAAACAACGCAACCGATCCCATTGCGAAACCCAGTTCCGACCACTTCGGCTGCGTCATGTTAACTGATATTGGTGGCGTCGTCAGAGCGGCGATCGTAACGATGGGCACCAATGCCCATGGTCTCGGGCTTCGTGCAGGATCGTGGCCCCCGTCGCCTTTGACGTTCCCTTGCCGAAGGAGTCCCAGACACGGTCTGTCTCGGAGGGGTCCGCACCGGGCCAACGGTCTGCCCCCTCCGTGCCAATAAGCGTGAGACAATTGACTGGCTAAAGTTTACACTTGAGGGCGTAGGAGAACGAACCCATGGTTATGCCTTCACAATCACCACTTTCGCCAGATGCTGGATCTGGAGCCGTTTTGGCCCCGACGTCGCCTCCCCGCGTTGTTAATGCGCCGTTGGCTCCCACAGTGGAACTGACGAGCATCCCGAAGCGACGCAACTTCACAGCCAAATACAAACTGCGCATTCTGGATGAGACGGACCAAGTGGCAGACACTGGCGGGGTTTCCGCCATTCTACGGCGGGAGGGGCTTTATTCCTCTGCACTGACCGATTGGCGCCGTGCGCGGGCGGCCGGCACATTGGGTGCATTGCAGCCAATGCGCCGTGGCCCACAAAAGGCACCTGCCAATCCATTGCAAACTGAACTGGCTAAGGCCAACCGTGAGGTGACAGCCTTGCGGCGCCGTCTGGATCAGGCGGAAGCCATCATTGCCATCCAAAAAAAAGTGGCGGGACTTCTGGACGAGATGGAGCAGACGCAAGAGCGCAGCGGCAAATCATGATGGCCGTCGCGATTGCATTGCCCACCGGCAGCGGCTTGACCTCGGCTGTCTGCGCCGCGCTATCATTATCGCGCGCGAGCGTTCTTCGACAGCGTGCGGCGCTGACGGCACCACCACGCACACGCCCACCGCGCGCAGCGTCTTCGCGGGCTCTACCGGAAAGGGAAAGAGACCAGGTATTGCACCACCTGCGCGAACCCCGCTTTGCGGATCAGACGCCCACAGAGGTCTTTGCCACCTTGCTGGATGAAGGCACCTATCTGTGTTCAATCCGCACGATGTATCGGATATTGGCCGCGCAGGGCGAAGTTGGCGAACGCCGCCGACAGCGCACACATCCCGTCTATCAAAAGCCTGAACTTCTAGCTGAAGCCCCCAATCAGGTCTGGTCTTGGGACATCACCAAGCTGATGGGCCCGGTGAAATGGTCCTACTTCTATCTCTATGTCATTCTCGACATCTTCAGCCGCCGCGTTGTTGGCTGGCGCGTCGAGCACGCGGAGAGCGCCAGCCAGTTCAAAGAGCTGTTCATCGACGCGATGGAAAAACACGAGGTTCCACGCGATCAGCTGACATTGCATGCAGATCGCGGTGGGCCCATGAAGGCAAAGACGACAGCCCTGATGCTGGTTGATCTTGGTGTGCTCAAGTTCCACAGTCGGCCCCACACCTCAAACGACAACCCGTTCTCCGAAGCCCACTTCAAAACACTGAAATATCAGCCAGAGTTCCCCAAGAACTTTGAAACCATCGAGCAGGCTCGCGCATTCTGCCGCAGGTTCTTTGCATGGTATAACCAAGACCATCATCACGCCGGGATTGGTCTGATGACGCCCGACCAAATCCATTTTGGGCAGGCCCAAGAAATCTACACCGCGCGACAAGCAACACTAGACGCGGCATTCCTCGCCACGCCCGAACGCTTCGTACACAAACCACCAAAACCGCCTCAAATCCCGACCGCCGTCTGGATCAACCCACCAAAACCAACCGAAGAAACCCAAGCCTAAAGTCCAAAAGCCACTGTCTCAAAGTCGTTGACACGTTCCGGACCATGTGTGCGCCAGCTTGCGGCCTTTTGCTGACCCACTGGACTCGTGGTGCAACGCTGCCAGCATCTTGACCCACCAATCGCGCGACACGTCCGCGCCTTTGCCGTTGTTCGGGATCGACTTCAAAGCGGCTTTGACGATTTTCCACGCTTGCGCCGGTTCGCTAGATTTGGGCTTGGTGGTGGCCTTCCGTTGGCCTACCAGCTTGCGCAGCGTCTTGGGGAACGGCTTGACGGTCATGTCTTCGGAGTTGCTGGACGTCGGATAGGTCCCTTGGGTCGTCTCCGCGCCGGGCGCGATCACGTATCCACCATCGGCCAGCACGTCCACGCCCTCCGCTATCTTGGACGTGCTGCACCGCAGGCCATCGATATGGGCGAAGTAGATGTGCTGCCCTCCGCTGGGGGTGTCTACAACGTAGCGACCATCCGTGAAGCGATCTAAGCCCGCGTCCGATAGCGCCGTGAAGCCGTCTTTATCGTCCTTCCGATCAATATCGAGAACCGCCACACCAGAGGCCGCGCCAGTCGGCAGACCGGGCAGGGCGTCGGGGTGTTTGTCCCACCAACGGTCGATTTGTCGGTGGTCGCGGCTTTGAAGCCCGTCTTCTTGTGGGGCGACTTGTCTGATTTGCACGGGAATACGGGCAGGCCGGACTTGGCAAGATTGTAGGCGATTTTGAGGTTCGTGGTGCGGGCAGGGGATTTCCTCACCTTAGTTTCCGTGGTAGCTTTCATAGGCATTGTAACCTCCATTTACGTTGCAAGACATCCGTGACGGCTGGCACGGTGATGCACAGCAGCCATTTGCCGTTGCGAATTTGGTGTCTTGCCGCGCACATCATCACCAGCCATTTCAACGGCATGTCATTGCTGCACCTTCAGGCGCAACTTGGCCTTGGCAGCTACAAGACGGGTCGCCATCGTCGCTCGGACCGATGGCGCTTCTCGGCGACCTCATCTTGCAAAAGCTGCGGCGGTCGATGGTCAACCCTGACCGCACCCCCCCTGAAAGACCTTGTCGAAATCGATGAAACAGAGATGCCGTTCCGGTCCCGGCATGATCCCGAGGACCGGCCAAAGGGTGGGCGCAGCCCGGTTGGAAAGATGTTTGTCGTCTGTGCCGTCGAGTTATCAAGTGACGGACATCCGCGCCGTATCAGGATGAAAAACATTCCCGACGGCGCGTCAAAGACGCTGCACGGGTTCATTGGTCGGGCTGTAGAGCCTGGCGCTCACATCATCACGGACGGCTGGCTCGGTTACGAAACTCCGCCTGCAAACACGCATGGGGCGAAGGTCGTCAGCGGCAAGAAGGCACGCGACATACTCCACTGGGTCCACCGCGTGTTCTCCAACCTGAAAACGTGGGCAAAGGGGGCTTCCACGGCCTCAGAAAGTGCCATCTACAACGCTATCTTGACGAATTCGTGTTCCGCTGGAACCGACGGAGACACATGCGAAGCGCCTTCGACACGCTGCTGGGGATCGGTGTTGGTCTCGGGCCAGCGACATATCGTGTTTTTGTTGAAAAGCGCGCCTGAAGGCCCTCGTTCAGGGCAAAAGCCACGCCCTGTAAACCCACCAGACGTTACAAACTGATCCGATCCGCCTCTCAAGCCACAAGAGCAAGGTTCTGCGCCGCGTCAACATGTGGGCAACCGGACTAAAAGGGATAAGCCTTTTTCCGATAACTGTGATTTATTTCATCTGCATTGATGCATTTGAATGGGTCCGAAACGCTACACATTGAAAGATCAGAGATTGGCGTGCCGTTTCAAGGCTGCATAGATATTGGCCCTCTCAAACCATTCGGTGAATGAAGCAGTTGTTAACAGAACCGATCTTTGGCAAGGCAGTTTGACGCCACGTGACGTTTCGGTGCATCGGCCATTGCGTCGGGGTGTCAATTTCACCGGATTGGGGCGGCCGCACCATGTCCTTGCGACCGGATGATAATTCCGTTCTACACGGAAATACTAATTTCCATTTCGTGACTGGTCTTTGGATGGATGATTGGGGATCTGAGATCGCCCAAAGGATCCGTACGGGCCAGACAGGCGCAGACTGTCTGTCACAAATGCGACGCAAAATGTTGGTGAAGGACTAAGCAATGATCAATAATCCGATTTCGGCCAACATTCCGCTGGACCAAGATGGGGTTCATCATGGCTTTTTGAAACTGCCTTACAGCCGCGATGATAGTGCGTGGGGCGCGATCATGATCCCGATTGCGGTGATCAAGAATGGCACCGGTCCGACGGCACTTTTGACGGGGGCCAATCATGGTGATGAATATGAAGGGCCGATTGCGCTGCAGGACCTTGCTCTGACGCTCAAAGCGCAGGATGTGAGCGGGCGTGTGATCATCGTGCCGGCGTTCAACTACCCCGCCTTTCGCGCTGGCACCCGCACGTCGCCAATCGACAAAGGCAATATGAACCGCACTTTTCCAGGGCGACCGGATGGCACACCGACCGAAAAGATCGCGGATTATTTTCAGCGCACATTATTGCCCATGGCGGACGTCGCGGTGGATTTTCATTCTGGTGGTCGAACGCTTGATTTTGTGCCGTTTGCGGTGGCGCATATTCTTGAAGATAAAGTCAATCAGGCTGCGTGTTTTGCCGCGATGGAGTCGTTCAACGCGCCCTATTCTGTGCAGCTTCTGGAGATCGACAGTGTCGGCATGTACGACACAGCAATCGAGGACATGGGCAAAGTTCTGGTGTCAACCGAACTTGGGGGCGGCGGTTCATCAAGCGCGAAATCCAATGCGATCGCCAAAAAGGGTTTGCGCAACGTCCTGATTCACTTTGGCATTTTGCAAGGCGAGATGCAGCTTGATCCGACCGTCAGGCTCGACATGCCGGATGACAAATGCTTTACCACCTGCGAGGCAGACGGGCTGCACGAACCGGTCGTTGATCTGGGTGCGATGGTCGAAAAAGGCGAGGTGCTGGCACGTGTCTGGCCTGTGGATCGCACTGGCGTCGCCCCGACCGAGTACACGGCAAAACGAAGCGGCATTGTGATCACGCGCCATTTCAACGGGCTGATCAAGTCTGGTGACTGCGTCGCAGTTGTTGGCGTCATTGTGACTTAACCTTGAAAGGATGTGGCAGTGCAGCTTGATCAAAGGGATCTGGAAATCTTGCGCGTGCTTTCAAAAGAGGGGCGGATTACCAAGTCAGCCTTGGCTGATCGGGTCGGTCTGTCGGCGTCCCCGTGCTGGGATCGTCTGAAAAAGCTGGAACAAGCAGGGCTCATCGAGGGGTACCACGCGCAGATCAACCTCAAAAAGCTCGGGCCCCATGTCACGGTATTCGTGGCAGCACAGATTGCCGATCACACTGCCGCCAGCTTTCATGCTTTCGAGACCGCTGTGCAAACCCACGATGAGGTCATCGCCTGTTGGGCGCTTGGCGGCGGTTATGACTATCTTTTGCAGGTCGTGACACGCGACATCGACAGCTATCAACGGCTCATCGATGCGATGTTGGAATCGCGCATCGGGTTGTCGCAGTATTCGACCTATGTGGTGACAAAGCCGGTCAAAAACGGGTCTGGTCCGCCGCTTGATCTGCTGTTTCCCAGTTTCTAGCGCATAACCCACATTTTGCAGATGAATCTTCTGCGGATTTTGCAGGCTTCGGTCACTTCGTCTGTTCCAAAATGGCATGCTGTCTTGGAACTAAGAAAGGGTTGGCCATGAACGAAACAGCACTGTCCGCACGCAAAGATATTCAAGACAAAGCATTGGTGCGCAGTTTTTCGTATATCAGTGGAAAATGGTGCGGGGCCGCGTCGGGTGAAACGTTCAGCGTCAAAAATCCTGCGAACGGCGAACTGTTAGGTGTTGTCGCATCGCTTGATGCGGCTGACGCCACGCGCGCGGTTGACGGCGCACAGCAGGCCTTTGCTGCGTGGTCTGGCCTACTGCCCCAAGAACGGTCTGTTCTGTTGCGGCGCTGGTTTGATTTGCTGATTGCGCACAAAGAAGACCTCGCGCGGATTATGGTGCTGGAGCAGGGCAAACCCCTGTCCCAAGCCCGCGGTGAGATTGGCTATGCCGCCTCGTTTATCGAATTCTACGCAGAAGAGGCAAAGCGCCCGAACATCGAAGGCGTTACCAGCCATCTGCAAGGGGCAGAGGTCGAAGTCTGGCTTGAGCCGGTTGGCGTGGCAGCCCTGATCACGCCGTGGAACTTCCCCTGTGCCATGCTCACCCGTAAGGCGGCTGCGGCCATGGCTGTGGGCTGCACGGTTGTTGCGCATCCGTCGGGCGAAACACCGTTTTCAGCGCTCGCCTTGGCTGAGCTTGCCGAACGCGCCGGCATTCCAGCGGGTGTGTTTAACGTGGTGACGGGGCAGGCGCCTACAATTGTCGAACCTTGGACCAAGGACACCCGTGTGCGGGCCCTGTCGTTCACCGGATCAACCGAGATCGGGCGGCTGTTGTATCGTCAATCGGCAGATACGGTGAAAAAATTGGTGTTGGAACTGGGCGGCCATGCGCCGGTCCTTGTTTTCGAGGATGCCCATCTAAAGACGGCCCTTGGTGAGACGCTGAAGGCAAAATTTGAAACATCGGGGCAAGACTGCCTTGGGGCGAACCGCATTTTCGTTCAACGTTCGATCTATGACAGCTTCTGCAAGGCTTTCGTTGCAGCAACCAAGGCGCTGACCATTGGTGTCGGCATGGACGATTGTGATATCGGACCGCTGATGAACGAGAGCGCCGTGCAAAAGCAGGAAGCCCATGTGGCGGATGCACTGGCGAAGGGTGCAAAGCTGGAATGTGGCGGCAGGCGCCATCCACTGGGACCGCTGTTTTATGAACCGACGGTGCTTGTGGATGTGCCTGCGGATGCCTTGATCCTGCGGGAAGAAACTTTTGGCCCAGTTGCTGCGATTGCGGCTTTTGATACTGAGGACGAGGTGGTTGCCCGTGCCAATGACACCGAATACGGGCTGGTCGCCTATCTGCACAGCAATGATCCGCAGCGCATTTACCGTGTCAGCCGCGCCCTGCAATTTGGCATGGTGGCGGTCAATCGCGCTCAAGTCACAGGTGCGCCAATTCCATTTGGCGGCACCAAACAATCCGGCCTAGGCCGCGAAGGAGCCCGTATGGGCATGGAAGAATTCACTGAAATTAAATACGTCTGCCGAGATTGGGCGTGAGGAGAAACAAGATATGCTGACAAATGACACACTGGCACAGTGGGACCGTGAAAACTTCTTTCACCCGTCCACACATCTGGCGCAACACGCACGCGGTGAGACCCAAACGCGGGTGATCAAAACGGCGTCGGGCGTCTATATTGAGGATCGCGATGGCACCAAAATGCTTGACGCGTTCGCGGGTCTATATTGCGTCAACGTCGGCTATGGCCGCCAAGAAATCGCCGAAGCGATTGCGGATCAGGCGCGAGAGTTGGCGTACTATCACTCCTATGTTGGGCACGGCACCGAGGCGTCGATCACGCTGTCCAAGATGATTCTTGATCGCGCACCTGCCAACATGTCCAAGGTCTATTTCGGCCAAAGCGGGTCGGATGCAAATGAAACCAACATCAAATTGATCTGGTATTACAACAACATCCTTGGTCGCCCTGAAAAGAAAAAGATCATCTCGCGCTGGCGCGGCTACCATGGGTCGGGCCTTATGACGGGGTCACTGACCGGATTGGAGTTGTTCCACAATAAATTTGATCTGCCGCTGTCGCAGGTCATCCATACCGAGGCGCCCTATTTTTTCCGGCGTGACGATCTGGATCAGAGCGAAGCCGAGTTTGTCGCACATTGTGTGGCGAAATTAGAGGCGCAGATCGAGGAGGAGGGTGCGGACACCATTGCGGCGTTCATCGGCGAACCCGTGCTCGGGACCGGAGGCCTCGTGCCACCGCCGACAGGCTACTGGGCAGCAATCCAAGCCGTATTGAACAAGCATGACATCTTGCTCATCGCTGACGAGGTCGTAACCGGATTTGGCCGTTTGGGGACGATGTTTGGATCAGAGCACTACGGGATGGAGCCCGACATCATCACTATCGCCAAAGGGTTAACATCGGCCTACGCGCCGCTGTCTGGTTCGATCATATCCGAAAAGATGTGGAAAGTGCTTGAACAAGGAACCGATGAGAATGGCGCAATCGGTCACGGCTGGACCTATTCTGCCCATCCCATTGGAGCGGCGGCGGGTGTCGCGAACCTCAAGCTGATTGATGACCTCAACCTGATTGAGAATGCAGGCACCGTTGGCGCATATTTGCAGCAATCATTGCGAGAGGCGCTGTCCGCCCACCCCAACGTTGGTGACGTGCGCGGCGAAGGAATGTTGTGCGCTGTTGAGTTTGTGAAGGACAAAGACAGCCGGACCTATTTTGATGCGTCTGACAAAGTTGGCCCAACAATTTCGGCCACCCTTTTGGCGCAGGACAAAGTGATTGCGCGCGCTATGCCACAAGGCGACATCTTGGGCTTTGCACCACCGTTCTGCCTGACCCGCGAAGAGGCCGACACAGTCGTTGCGGCAACCCTGCGTGCGGTGACAACTGTCCTAGGTTAATCTATAACTGACTGACGCTTGCTTGCCGTTTAGACGGGTTCAAGCAAGCATCAGCTTTTCGTCCGAAAGAATGGCAGTTTTCAGTGCTGCTAATGGCTGTCGTAGGTGGCCGCTGAACGGTGGCCATGGCCTAAGCCCCAGATGCAGCATCAGATTTGATGGGCAGGGTGATCGTAAACAAAGTGCCGACGCCTAATTCACTGGCATATCCAATTGTGCCGCCATGTTGAGACAAAATCTGGCGCGAAATGTGCATTCCCAAACCACTGCCGTAGACGTCTTTGTCGTCGGATCCGTCAACCTGCAAAAACTGGCCAAAGACCTTCTCTTCTGACCCTGCAGGAATTCCGCGCCCAGTATCTTTGACCGTGATCTGCACCGTGTCCCCTTCTGCATTCATGCAAACTTCAACGACAGAGTTCTCCTCGGAAAACTTGATCGCATTGGAGATGACATTGACAACCACCTGATGCATGCGAATCTTGTCCGCCAAAATCATGACCCCGCTAGGTTTCCTGTCAAACCGCAGTTTGACGTTCCCTTTGTATTTAAAGGTTTCCATGCTCGCCACCGCGCCAGAGATGATGTCGCTGACATCGCAAATCTCAAGGTTTAATGTGAATTCAGAGCTTTCTAGTTTTTGCATATCCAGCAAGTCATTGACCAACTTGGCTAGAATTGCGGAGTTTTTCAGGGCCAACGAAATTAGATGGGTCGACTTCTCAGCTGTTAGCTTTGATGGGTGTATATTTAACAGACCAAGGGCCCCGTTGATCACAGTCAGAGGCGTGCGCAATTCATGGCTGACCGTGGCAAGAAATTGCGCCTGCACCCGCTCTGCAGTCATCGCACGTGCCGCATACCGCTTTTGCATGGTGACATCAACAAATGCGACGGTCCATCCCAACAACGTCTGGCCTTCGCCCCAAGAGATTGGATAAGCACGCGCAACGTAATGGTGGTCGCCATTCTGCACCTCCAAGATATCCGGAAGTTTCGCCGTCATGGTTAGGCTGGCAAATACAGGTCCAATTGATTTTAGGGCCGACAGAGATCCGCCATCAGACTGTTGGCTCCGCAAAAATGCTTTGGCGGCCAAGTTGGTCTCGAGTAGGGTGCCATCGACATCAATGACAAAAACCAGATCTGGCGATGTGTAGAACAACAAATCGCGGGAAATCGCCCTCACGTCGACCCACCTATCACTTACGATCAGCCAGACTACGAGTGTCAACGATGCCGCAAAAGAAAACGGTGTAGGGTCTGTTCTAAACAGGGAGACCCCATAAAAAACGTAAAGTATATTGGCGGTCACTGGAATAATTGTTGTCATGAAAAGTTTGACGAAAAAGCTTCTGACGGCCGGGCTTGCTTTTAGTAAAGCGCCGCCAGCCACGGCGCACGTTCCAACGATAATAAGATAAATATAACTTATCAGGATAAAGAATAATGGGCCATGATCGAAAAACGTGTAGGATTTAATGCCATCATCGATGAGCCGCGTGCCAGCCCCATAGAGCTGCCCATGAAATGCATTGGTCATCACGAGCGCAAGGAACACAGACGGCAGGAACGCCGCTCCGATCCAGACCAAACCAAGCGGCACCTTTTTCGAAAAGGCATATTCATATAGGAAAAAACACCAGAATGTTGGGAGCAATATGATCCCAAGCCAAGCGATCTGTGACAAAGCAACTTTACAGGGCAATGCTGAAACCGACAACTCGATGCCGACTGCGGCCAGCCACCACAGCATCGCCAAAGTGCTATAAGTGAACCATCTATTACCAGGCAAGCTGATTTGAGTTCGGCTCCAAAATGCCAGAGCGCTGACCACGAGAAAAGTCGCGATTGCCACCTGTACTGCGGGGATGCCAACGTCAATTTTGACGCATTCAGAGAGTGCGTTTAAGAAGTTAGATTTCATGCTCTGATACTAGACCATCCAAAATAGCTAGTGAGAAATATTTCGATGTGGTTCTGTCCAATATTAAGAACAAGTTACAGCGTGCATGTTTTTATCATCAGTGGAATTTAAAAGTCCAGCACTTTTAGTTGTGCACAAGAGACAAAACAGACTACGGGATCCACAAAACAAAAACACAACTTGACCGGCCGGTTTCGTAAGGGGTTGCTCGCAAAGGGGCACTATGTTGTTGATGTTACGCGGCCCAACTATTGCCCGGCAGTCGTTTGCCTGCAATCCGCCGAGTATCCGTATTGGTCAAGCTGGATATTCGCCCCATTTTCGCTGATCCCGTAGAAGGGTATTTGCGGTGACAATCAGCTTTCGCATAACGGCTGTGATCGCCAGCTTCTTGCATTTCCCAGTCGATATCAGATGTTCGTATTTTGCCTTCATGTCTGGATTGAAGCGTGTAGCAACAACCGCTGGCAGATAGACTGCGCGCCTGACGCTGGCGCGACCGCCCTGGATGCGTTCCTTGCCTTGCCACTTTCCCGATTGCCTCGATATGGGTGCAAGGCCCGCCAGCGCCGCTGCTTTCTTGCCACTCAAATGTCCGAGTTCGGGCATTTCGGTTAATATCGCACAGCAGGGCAATCGCATGAACAATAACGATGTCGACAAATGTTGTAGAGGCTAATTCGATGGGTGATCTTTACTGTTTTAACGAGGTCATATGCCATGCCAAACCCAAGTTCACCTGAGATCCATCCCATTGAATTTCTTACGCATTTTTCAGATATAAGCGATTCACGTCAAGAGGTTAAAGTGACTTACCCTTTGCCGGAAATACTCCTCTTAACCCTATGCGCTGTTTTGTCAGGTGCCAATGACTGGACGGCCATCTCGATATATGGGACTAAGAAACTGGTCTTTTTTGGTAACTCCCAAGGACCCCATCGGATATCGGGTTTTGTGTTGCCCTTGCGACGTTAGAGCCGAGCGATGATCTGTTGTGGTGATAGGGTGAGTGTTTCGAGGATATTGCCCCCGTGTTTTCTGACCGTCGAGATGACGGATCTGATGTCAGCGAAGACCTGCGCGCCCTCGAGGGTGCGGAAAGTTCCCGAGATTTTCATGCGCAACTTCATCATGCGCAGGTCCCGTTCGGCCTGATTGTTGGTGAAGGGAACTGTGAAGTCCGTAAGGAACCTTAGGACGTCATCACGGTAGTTCGCGCAAGCGGACCAGAAGGTTATGGCCTGGCCGCCTGGCTTTTCGGCCTCGCGCACCAGTGCGTCTAGCCAGTGGGTCTTGTCGCTCATGGAAGGCGAGGCCCTCGGTGAGGATCGCCATGTATTTGGTGAGGATGCCGTGGTGAACCGACGTGGGGAGTTCGGTCTCGCCTCGCCCCTGAGCCGCGCACTTGAGCTGATTGGCGCTGTTGAGCAGCACGCTCATCGCGCACGCCCACGGCTCCTTTTCGATTTCTTCGATGGCCTTGAGTTCCCGTAAATGATGCGCCCCGCACAGGGCGTGCGCGTCCACCCCACTCATATGGGCGTAATAGGACTTCCAGTGGTCATGAACAATTGTCCCGCCGGTCAGGAAGGATGGAACAGCACCGCGCTTGGCGCTGATGCGATAATGCGTGAAGGCGAGATCGCTGATTGAGTGCAGCCAGTGCAGCTTACCATCAACACGAAGTCCGGTCTCATCCAGATGCCGAACGCCGCCTTCATTGAGCCGGGCCAGAATGTGTTCGACGACGCCACCCAAGGTACGCGCTGTGCCGTTCACCCAGTTGGTCACGCTGGCCGCGCATAGGCTGGTGGCACCAAACAAATCACGCAGGAGTTGGCAGACCCGATCCTCGGGGATCAGCTGCTGAACATTGCAGTAGACCGCCGCCGCCCGAATGCGCTTACCGTATTGCACGTGTGCATTCACGCCATCGGGAAAGGTGGCTGTCGTCGTGGCTCGGCAATGGCCACAACAATAAATCGCTGCCTGATGCTCTGTGACCTCCAGACGCGGCACCGGTATGTCATAAACCTGACGCCTCTCCACCGCCTTGATCATCCCAGCCGTCAAGCCATGCTGACAGGTGCCACAGGCCTCAGCCTCATGTCGCTCCACAAAGTCAGGCGTTGCTGTCTGACGTAGGGTGTCGCCTCGGTGGCCAACTTAACCACCACTTTTCTTACCGGACTTACCACGCAGGCTACGCGGTACCGGCTTCTTCAACCCATCACTCGAAGGCGGCTTGCTGCTATTACTGCTGTTCTTGGCCAACTGACGCCGCAGATCCGCATTCTCTTGCGCCATGCTCGCCAACGCGGCTTCCAACTCGGCGATCCTGCGCAGAGCCGTGGCGAGGAGTTGTTCAAGAGCAGTAACTTGGTCCATTCCACCAATGATTTAGAGAAATCGTCACAGCGCCACGAAATTCAGACCACAACAGAAAATTCATGCGCCTAATGGCCAAGGAGACTCACATCAAAACTGACAAAAACCCGTTATCGGCTGGGGTGCTTGGGAGTTACCTTTTTTGAAGCGTTTTCTACCTTTTGCAGACGGGACACCGTCCCATGACCAACTTGGAAACATCTTTGCGGCCTTGGATGCCGAGGCGTTTCAGGCCTGTTTTATCGACTGGATGGCCTCCCTTAACAAGACGGTGACTGGAGTGGTCGCGATTGATGGGAAAACCTCTCGCCGCAGCCTGGATAAAGCTGGCGGCAAGGCCGCAATTCACATGATCTCGGCCTGGAGTTCGGAATGGAATCTGACGCTGGCGCAACGGCAGGTGGACGGCAAGTCCAACGAGATAACGGCCATACCAGAACTGTTGGAACTGCTCACCCCGAAGGGGGCTATTGTCACCATCGACGCTATGGGATGCCAACGCGAAATCGCCGCGAAGATCATCTCCAAAGAAGCAGACTACATCCTCGCTTTGAAGGGTAATCAGGGCAGCCTACGCAAGGACACAGAATTATTCATGACGGAACAGGCGGCCGTAGATTATGACGACACAACAGTCACTTACCACGAAACGGTAGAGAATTCTCATGGCCGTATCGAAACAAGGAGGGTCACAGTGTGCACGGATATTGACTGGCTTAAAGCGGACCACAATTGGCCCGGTTTGAAAAGCATCGTTATGGTCCAGTACCACGCCATCCTGCAGGATAAAACGCGCGCCGAAACCCGCTATTACATTTCATCAATGACATCAGATGCTGAACATCACGCCAAAGCCATCCGTGACCACTGGGGAATAGAAAACGGGCTGCATTGGGTCATGGACATGGTGTTTCGCGACGATGAATGCCGTATCCGAAAAGGCAATGCTCCAGCCAATTTTACGACCATAAAACACGCTGCAAGCAACATGCTGCGCTCCGTAAAGGGGAAGCATAGCCTGCGATCAAAGCGCCACATTGCATCATGGGATGATGATTTCCTCGCCGAAATAATTAACACCTAAATCTCATGCGATTCCCCTGTATCGCACAGGCTGTTACCTTTGCGATGCCCGGAATGCTTGTAAGAATCTCGGCGCGTGCAGCGAGATCTTTGTCTGCCGCAACGATGGCATCGATTGCCTCGGTAACTTGCGACAAGTCACGTTCGATCTGTTTCAGACGTCGTTTGATCTGCTGGGAAGGCAGGACGTGCGTCGTTGCGGCAAGTCGTGCCTTTGCTGCGGTCCGGTCCTTGATCAATGCCAGCCTGGCTGTTGCCAACTGTTTAAGATCATGAAGTGTTTCGCTTTTGGGTTGGTCTGCTCTCAATTCCAGAAGTGCGCCCATTTTGGCTAATAGCGCAGCGTCCACCCGGTCCGTTTTAGCCAGCCGGCCGTTCGCGATTAGTCTTGAACCGATGGCGACCAAATCGCTCACCTTCGCAGAACCGGCGGGCCTGACGCGGATTGACCCGTGCAAAGCTGATCCCGTGTTGAGCCAAGCCCGTTTCGATGCACCTGTGATAAATGCCTGTTGCTTCAAAAATGACGCGGGAAACTTCTGTTTTTCTCGCCCAAAATGCGAGTGCCTTAGCGCCAGCTTTGTCATCGCAAAACTGCCTGTGCTCTCGCGAGGACAACCAATAAGCGTCCAATGTGTCTTTCGAAATGTCGATCCCAATGGTATCTTCCATGGGTCTCTTCCTAACCTTGTCTTGTCATGCGGGCCCAAAGCCCAAGTATCCGTTCAGGTTTCAAAAAAAGACGGAGGTGACCTTACTCAGCGACGGTCCTCAACGACCAAGAGGGGAACGGTCCAACCTCCGCCGCTGCCTGGCATAAATGACGTGCTGCGCAGCTGTTCCAGCTTCGCATAAAAACTGCCAAAATCATAAGACAAGAGGGGGCATCTGTTCGGCCAAGAGCTTCTTCAGCTTATCGTTCTAGCCTTCCGAAGCCCGCAGCCGCTTTGCGCCAGACGGCTCCATGCCGTCATACTTCGATTTGTATTTGTAAAAAGTCGCCGAACTGATCCCGTTCCGCCGACATGAACTTCGTCCCTGTTGCCGGACATTGGGGTACTTTACCCCAGTCCGTGAAAGGGGCACCAAATGGGACAACATCGACGCAATTATACAGACGAGTATAAGGCATCCGCTTTTTTCGCGGCGCGGCCGGTGAAACCATGACGAACAAGCGTGCTTTCGTCACCGCCCATAAAGCTCAATACGCGGTTTCAATATTATGCCGTCTTCTAGAGATATCCCGGGGCTGGTTCTACGGGTTCCCAGCCAGTCAGCCTGCACGTGATCAGCGTCAAGCTAATCGCGACGCTCGGGATCAGGCGTTGCTTCCCAAGATAAAAACCTTCTTCAAGGCCAGTAAGAAATGTTATGGATCAAAGCGTATTCACCAAGACTTACCCCTCCGTGCCAATAAGCGTGAGACAATTGACTGGCTAAAGTTTACACTTGAGGGCGTAGGAGAACGAACCCATGGTTATGCCTTCACAATCACCACTTTCGCCAGATGCTGGATCTGGAGCCGTTTTGGCCCCGACGTCGCCTCCCCGCGTTGTTAATGCGCCGTTGGCTCCCACAGCGGAACTGACGAGCATCCCGAAGCGACGCAACTTCACAGCCAAATACAAACTGCGCATTCTGGATGAGACGGACCAAGTGGCAGACACTGGCGGGGTTTCCGCCATTCTACGGCGGGAGGGGCTTTATTCCTCTGCACTGACCGATTGGCGCCGTGCGCGGGCGGCCGGCACATTGGGTGCATTGCAGCCAATGCGCCGTGGCCCACAAAAGGCACCTGCCAATCCATTGCAAGCTGAGCTGGCCAAGGCCAACCGTGAGGTGACAGCCTTGCGGCGCCGTCTGGATCAGGCGGAAGCCATCATTGCCATCCAAAAAAAAGTGGCGGGACTTCTGGACGAGATGGAGCAGACGCAAGAGCGCAGCGGCAAATCATGATGGCCGTCGCGATTGCATTGCCCACCGGCAGCGGCTTGACCTCGGCTGTCTGCGCCGCGCTATCATTATCGCGCGCGAGCGTTCTTCGACAGCGTGCGGCGCTGACGGCACCACCACGCACACGCCCACCGCGCGCAGCGTCTTCGCGGGCTCTGCCGGAAAGGGAAAGAGACCAGGTATTGCACCACCTGCGCGAACCCCGCTTTGCGGATCAGACGCCCACAGAGGTCTTTGCCACCTTGCTGGATGAAGGCACCTATCTGTGTTCAATCCGCACGATGTATCGGATATTGGCCGCGCAGGGCGAAGTTGGCGAACGCCGCCGACAGCGCACACATCCCGTCTATCAAAAGCCTGAACTTCTAGCTGAAGCCCCCAATCAGGTCTGGTCTTGGGAGATCACCAAGCTGATGGGCCCGGTGAAATGGTCCTACTTCTATCTCTATGTCATCCTCGACATCTTCAGCCGCCGCGTTGTTGGCTGGCGCGTCGAGCACGCGGAGAGCGCCAGCCAGTTCAAAGAGCTGTTCATCGACGCGATGGAAAAACACGAGGTTACACGCGATCAGCTGACATTGCATGCAGATCGCGGTGGGCCCATGAAGGCAAAGACGACAGCCCTGATGCTGGTTGATCTTGGTGTGCTCAAGTCCCACAGTCGGCCCCACACCTCAAACGACAACCCGTTCTCCGAAGCCCACTTCAAAACACTGAAATATCAGCCAGAGTTCCCCAAGAACTTTGAAACCATCGAGCAGGCTCGCGCATTCTGCCGCAGGTTCTTTGCATGGTATAACCAAGACCATCATCACGCCGGGATTGGTCTGATGACGCCCGACCAAATCCATTTTGGGCAGGCCCAAGAAATCTACACCGCGCGACAAGCAACACTAGACGCGGCATTCCTCGCCACGCCCGAACGCTTCGTACACAAACCACCAAAACCGCCTCAAATCCCGACCGCCGTCTGGATCAACCCACCAAAGCCAACCGAAGAAACCTAAGCCTAAAGTCCAAAAGCCACTGTCTCAAAGTCGTTGACACGTTCCGTACTGGCGGATAGTGAGGTCGTCTCCGAGCGCCGTGTTGCGAGAATAATGAAGGAACACAAGGTGTCCCCGCTTCTTCGCAAGCGTAGAAAGCCAATCACAACGGACAGCAATCATAAGCTGAAGCCATCCCCAAACTTGTTGGAACAGAAATTCCACAGCCAGACGCCTAATGCCGTTTGGCTGGCGGATATCACCTATATCGACACGGACGAAGGCTGGCTTTATCTGGCTGGCGTGAAGGACATGGCTACGCGTGAGATCGTCGGTTGGGCGATGGAGGATCACATGCGTGCGGAGCTTTGCTGCGCCGCCCTCGAGATGGCTCTGGGACGCAGAGGCCCGGTTCCGGGATTGATACACCACTCCGATAGGGGCGGCCAATATGCTGGCGGGGACTATCGCAAGCTGATCAAAAAGGCGAAACTCACTCAATCCATGAGCCGCAAGGGCCAATGCCTCGACAATGCGCCGATGGAAAGCTTCTTTGCTTCATTGAAAAAGGAGATGGTTCACCAGCGGCGCTTTAGAACACACGCTGAGGCCAAGGCCGCCATCTTCGAATACATTGAGGTCTTCTACAACCGCCAGCGCCGTCATTCAGGCGTCGGCTACAAAACGCCAAAACAGGCTTTCGAAGATATGACTTGGAAAATGGCAGCATAGGGTCAATAAGCAAACTGTCCGGAAAACGGGACGAAGTTCACTTGGCAAACGTGCTGTCCTGCATGACATCGACGCGCCATTCTTGGGGGTGATCCGCGTCCCACGCCGCCGAATTCTTACCAAACCCTTACCAAATACTTTTGTACAAAACCGTCAAACCTGCTTTGTGTTGTGTACATAACAGTCAAAACTGCGATTTTCCGCGCGTCGTGGGTTTTTTGATCTGCTGACACATGGGTGTCAGTATGCCACCCTTTTCGCACTTGCCAGACGGACCCCAAAAGCGTCACTTAGCCAGATGCAAAATCGCGCTTACCTTTTCATTCTGATGACCCTGACAATCGACGCGATCGGCATTGGCATCGTGTTCCCGATCATGCCTGATCTGATGGAACGTGTGGGCGCGTCCGGCACTGGCGAGGGGGCGTTGTGGGGCGGCATCCTGATGGCGTCCTACGCGGGTGCTTTGTTTATCTTTGCGCCAATTATTGGAAGTCTTTCAGATGCTTACGGGCGCAAACCTGTGTTGCTTCTGGCTTTGGCTGTGCTGGCTGTGGACTATGTGATCATGGCGCTGGCAGGGGTCTTCTGGGTGCTATTGATTGGCCGCATTCTCGCGGGCGTTGCAGGGGCGACCTACACCACGGCGACGGCCTACATCGCAGACATTTCTACCCCGAAAGAACGCGCCGCGCGGTTTGGCATGGTGGGGGCTGCATTTGGCATCGGTTTCGTGCTTGGCCCCGCCATCGGGGGGATCGCCGCTGAATGGCACATCTCTGCGCCGTTCTGGATTGCTGCTGTGCTATCGGCGTCTAACGTGTTGTTTGGATTGTTTGTTTTGCCTGAAAGTCTTGCACCTGCCAAACGCCGTCGCTTCGGTCGGCGCGACCTCAACCCGTTCAATGCGATCATTGCTGCGTTCAAAATTCCAGGCCTCGCCATCCCGCTGATCTGCCTGTTCGTGTTTGAATTTGCCAATATGGTTTACCCGACGCTCTGGGCGTTTTTCACCCGCGAATTGTTTGATTGGTCAACGTTGCTGATCGGCATGTCACTGGCGGGGTACGGGATTTTGTTAGCCGGCGTCCAAGGCGGTTTGATGCCAGTCCTGATTACACGTTTCGGAGAGTTTCGCACCCTGCAGCTCGGCTTGATATCCGCACTGATCGGGTTCATCGGTTTTGGGCTGATTTCAACCGTGACGGGATTGATCATTGTCTTGGTGTTCGCGGCCCTCTCGGATTTATCGCCGCCGATGATGACGGCTATGGCGTCCAACATGGCAGACGAAAATCAACAGGGGTTGGTGCAGGGCGTGATCGCGTCGCTGGCCTCAATCGCCGCGTTCCTCGCGCCGTTGGTTGTAACTGGCGTGTTTGAGGTTTTTGTCGATGATAATGGCCTCTATTTGCCTGGCGCGCCGTTCTTGATGGGGGCGGTGATGCTTCTGCTGCTGATTCCGCTGATTATGCGATTGCGGGGCCACGCCCAATCTTAATCCTATCAAAATAAGGGCTTGCCATAACTTAGGCTTATTTCTTTCGCCTTTTACATCTATTGTAGTTGATGGATGGATATGGCCCCCGCGAGCTGACGGTAAAATATGAAAAGATTGCGAAATCATTTGATTGGGGTGGATCACGGAGATGTGGTCCTGTTTTCCGATTTCGAACATGACGGGGTCATGTGGACGGGCGACGGCGCACGCCAAATTCGTGCGCATATCGAATTTTCCGAAAGTTTCCGCGCAGCGCCAATCGTGCAGGTCAATTTGTCGATGTGGGACATCGCAAGCCAGACAAACGCCCGCGCTGACGTTCAAGCCGAAGATATCTCTGAGGACGGCTTTGTCATTGTGTTTCGGACTTGGGGCGACACCAAAATTGCCCGCGTTCGCGTTGCGTGGCAGGCGATCGGTGAATTGCGTCAGGCGGATGAGTGGGAATTGTACTAGGCGTTTCCCATATACAGACGGACTAAATTACAGGCCCGAATACATGCCTTCATAGATTGGTTGCAGAGTTTTGTGGTCAAACAGTGACGACACAGATGTCCCGTTCCACGTGTTCAAAATTGCCTGTGCAAAGATGGGTGCCGTCGGCACAATCCGAATATTTTCACATGCTTTCACAGCGGCTGTCGGCTGGATCGTGTCCGTAATGACGAGGTTTTTCATAACCGAGTTGCTGACCCGTTCGATTGCTGGGCCCGACAATACGCCGTGGGTGATATAGGAATGCACTTCTTTAGCGCCATGCTCCATTAATACTTCAGCCGCTTTGCACAGCGTGCCAGCGGTGTCGACGATGTCATCCACGATCAGGCAAGTGCGCCCCGTTACGTCACCAATAACTGTCATTTCAGCGACTTCACCCGGTTTTCCACGACGTTTGTCGACAATAGAAAGAGGTGCGCCAATGCGCTGAGCCAAATCACGGGCCCGTGACACACCGCCGACGTCAGGTGAAACGACCATCACATCATCCATCTGGCCTTTGAAGTTGTGCATCGCATCCAGCGCAAAAATCGGGCTGGCGTACAGGTTATCCACTGGAATGTCGAAAAAGCCTTGGATCTGTGTCGCGTGCAAATCAAGCGTCAGGATCCGTTCAATCCCAGATTCGACCAGCATGTTTGCGACAAGTTTGGCGGTGATCGGTGTGCGGGCCTTTGATCGACGGTCTTGGCGGGCGTAGCCGAAATAGGGAATTACAGCAGTGATACGTGACGCAGAAGAACGGCGCAGAGCATCCGAAATAATCAATAATTCCATTAGGTTGTCATTGGCAGGGTTCGATGTGGGCTGGATGATGAACATATCCTCGCCGCGCACGTTTTCGTAAACCTCAACGAAAATCTCACCGTCGTTGAACCGTTCGACGCGTGCGTCGACCAATCCAACGTTGATGCCACGGTGCATGGACATTCGTTTTGCGACGTCCTTGGCCAAAGGCATATTTGCGTTGCCGGAGATGAGCTTCGGTTCGATCAGGTTAGGCATGTGCAGCTGGTCCCAATGTAATAGAATCGCGGAAGTTGACACGGGGTAGCACGTCCGTAGGGTCGCTCCAACAAACGAGCGCGACTTTAGGAGAGCTAAATGCCACATATCGACTATTATTTTGCCACGATTTCCCCGTTCACCTATCTCAGTGGCACCCAGCTCGAATCGATTGCGCAAAAACATAGCGCGACGATCACATATAAGCCCGTCGACATCATGGGGCTCTTTGGCCGCACCGGCGGAATTCCCCCTAAAGATCGCCATCCGAACCGCCAAGAATATCGTCTGCAAGATATGCGTCGCCGCGCCATTGTTGCGGGCCTTCCGTTGAGTCTAAAACCAGCGTTCTGGCCGACCAACCTCGCACCGTCATCGTATGCAATCATTGCTGCGCAGGCTGCTGGCGGCGACGTGGGCAAACTGGTTAATGCGTTGACGCGCAGTTGCTGGGCAGATGAGAAAAACATCGCGGAAGACGACGTGATCCGCGCCTGTTTGCATGAGGCAGGATTTGATCCGGCATTGTCGGACAGCGGGCTGTTGAACGGGGCTGAAACCTATAGTGCCAACCTCGAAGAGGCCGTTGAAAAGGGCGTGTTCGGCGCGCCGTTCTTTATCACCGACACGGATGAGCGGTTCTGGGGCCAAGACCGCCTAGACGATCTGGATCGCCACCTTGCAGGTGATTTCTGATTGTTGCGCGACGTTGCAGGGCACATGGTGCCGTTGAACCATGTTGATGACGTAGCGTCAGTTCTTTAGTGCCGCGAGAAACGCATCCACGCCGTCAAAGCCAACGGACCAATCGCACACCAAACGGCCCATCACGGGTTCATCGTCGTCCCCGTCCAGTGTTCCCATGACGTAGTACTGCGCGCCCGCCGCCTGCACCTTTTTGTGCAAACAGCGCGGGGCATCAAAGAACATCAAGTTGGCTTCGGGTTCAAACGGGAACGTCACAACATTGGATTTGCGCAACCCGTCGGCCAAACGCTGGCCGGATGCGTTGGCCATGCCCGCCAGTTCATGCCAAAGATCGCCCTCAAGATAGGCTTCCATCTGTGCGGACAGGTAGCGGTGTTTTGACGCCAGATGTGCACCGCGTTTGCGGCGCAATTCAAATTCCCAAGCATGACTGGGGTCGAAAAAGACAACGGCTTCAACGCCCATCAGCCCATTCTTTGTGCAGCCAAAACAGACACAATCAATGCCAGCTTTCCAAGTCATTTCCGCAGGCGTGCAGCCCAGCGTGATGATGGCATTGGCAAAACGTGCCCCGTCCAGATGGGTCGCGACGCCAAATTCTTTTGCAACGGCTGTGAGGGCTTCCAGCTCAGAAATCGTATAAACTGTCCCTTTTTCAGTGATTTGCGTGATCGACACGGGGCCACGTTGCGGCCCGTGGACGCCGCGGTTTTCTTCTGCTGCCATTGCCGCGCGCAAGGTCGCGGGCGTCATCTTTGCGTTTTCGTCTGCCACCATCGTTAGTTTTGCACCGCTGTAAAATTCGGGCGCGTTACATTCGTCTTCGTTGATATGAGACAGCTTGGTGCAGAAAATCGTTTCCCAAGGCTGCGTCAACGTTGCCAAAGCGATCGAGTTTGCGGCTGTGCCTGTGGAGACCAGATAAACTGCCGCCTCCGGTGCCTCAAACAGATCGCGCACCATGGCGCGGACGCGGTCCATTTCGGGATCCGCACCATAGCCAAATCGATAGCCTTCGTTGGCGCGCATCATGGCGTCCATCACTTTTGGATGGGCAGGGCCGGAGTTGTCGGAGGCGAAAAACATTTAGAGTGGCTCCTCAATGATGTGATCTTCCCATTCGTCGTCTGGGATGCTTGCCTCACTCACCGTGAGGCCTTGGACAGACACGCCCGCGTCATGCACGGATTGCGCATTCCCCGACACCAGCGGATGCCAGTGAAACAGATTCTTTCCCTCAAAGACAAGGCGATAGGCGCAAGTTTGTGGCAACCAATACATGTTATCTTCGATGGTTTTCGGTGTGAGCACGATACATTCGGGGACGTAATTGTGCCGCTTGGGGTAAAGGCTGCACTGACACGTCGAATCGTCAAGCAATTTGCACGCGACTCGGGTCATGACGACGTCGCCGGTGTCTTCGTCCTCAAGTTTATTCAGGCAGCATTTACCACAGCCATCGCACAGCGCTTCCCACTCAGGCTTGGTCATTTTTGACAGTGGAACATGGGACCAGAATTCGGCCCGAACGTCGCTGCGATCAATCGGATCAGACATTGGATAGGATCCCCCGTGCGCGGACGCAATCGGCGTCCATTTGGGTGATCAGTGCCTCTAGCCCGTCAAATTTTTCTTCACCGCGCAGGTAGTCGACCAAGGCCACGCTGAGCTGCGTGCCGTATAGATCGCCTGAGAAATCAAACAGATAGGTTTCGCAGTTGGGCACATTCACCCCAAACATCGGGCGCACGCCGATGGAGGCTGCACCATTGTAGCTGCCTTTATGCGGACCTTCGAGCACGTCAACTTTCACGGCATAGACACCGAATTTTGGCGGATGCAGGCCGTCGATAGACATGTTGGCCGTGGGATACCCCAGGTCACGCCCGCGCTGCTCACCCGTGATAACCGGCCCGTCGATGCGGTGCCAATGGCCGAGCATTTCAGCCGCGATGCGCGGGGATCCATCGGCAAGGGCTTTGCGGATTGCAGTGGAGGACACATCGCCCGCGGCCGTCGCGAGCATCGGTGCGATGGTGACACCGAACCCCATTGCAGCCCCAAAGGCTTGCAAACTGGTGGCATTGCCAGCGCGATCTTTGCCAAAACAAAAGTCAGAACCAACGACAACATGGGTCAATCCAAGGCGATCAACGATGATGGTTTGCGCAAATTCTTCTGGCGTCAATGCGGCGAGCGCGTCGTTGAATGGCACCTCGTACAAACGCGAAACCCCCAATTTTTCAAGGCGATTGGCCTTGGATGCCGCGTTCATCAAACGGAACGGCGGGGCGACCTGATCCGACATTTGGGCAAAGTAGTCGCGCGGATGTGGTTCGAACGTCAGGATGCCCAAGGGCGCGCCGTTCGCGACGCTGCGGGTCAGGTCGATAACGGCTTGATGGCCCAGATGAACACCGTCAAAATTGCCGATGGCCGCCGCCGCGCCACGGTCGTTTTGTGCAATGAAATCTGGGTCACGTATGATGTGCATGGGCTTGCGTAGCCCGCCCGCGCGCAAGGTTCAAGCCAGCCCTGTTATCAGTCGAATTTACGCCACGGCGCCATAACGATCGCTTCGCCCTTGAGAACCTTTTTACCGTCAATTTCGCAATAGGTTTCCATGGTGACACGGCGTTTTGCGATGTCCATATCGGTGACTTTTACAATCGCCTCAACCATGTCGCCCGGGCGGACGGGGGCCAAGAATTTAAGGGTTTGACCAAGATAGACGGTGCCATGACCGGGCAGTTGTTCGCCAATCACGGCCGAGATCAGACCCGCCGTCAGCATGCCGTGGGCGATGCGACCCTCAAAGATGGTGTCGCGGGCGTAATCATCATCCAGATGGACCGGGTTATGATCGGTCGAGATTTCAGCAAACAGTTCGATGTCGCGGTCCGTGATGACTTTGCGCAACGACCGCGTCATGCCGATTTCGATGTCTTCAATGCAGATGGTTCCGCGGGGGGCATTGTCGAGCATGTTCTCATCCATCAGGTAATAAAAATTCTTCTAAGTTACATAGCTTGTAATTTTATTACTTTGCGGATGCAGCATAAGTCAAGACATTCTTAACCTATCGCAGAAAGCCGATTGAATGGGTTGGTGTCACTTTTTCTGTTTCGATATAAATACTTAATGCCGTTTCGTCCGGCTGTGTCACGGTCTTGGTTTCCGCTGCTGCCAAACCGCCGGTGATGAACAGACTGTCGATGTCTTCTTGTTGCGCGCCGAGGATGTCGGTGCGAATCCCGTCCCCTATGGCGATAATACGCGGGTCGGACATCGAATCCGTTAACGCAGCGTACCGTCGGCGGGCGAGGTCGTAGATCGGCGGATGCGGCTTGCCGAAATACAGGCTCTCACCGCCCATTTCAGTATACAGCGCGGCCAATGCGCCGGCGCACCATTCACGGCTTTCGCCGCGATCTACGATGATGTCGGGATTGGCGCAGAGCAGTTTCAGACCCTTGGTTTTGGCATACAGAAATTCGGGCCGGTTCACGTCGAGGTCGGCTTGGGTATCAAAAGGGCCGCAGCACACAATTCCGTCGGCTTGATCCAACGGGACTTTTTGGATGTCCACTGGATTATCAATAATATTCAACGGTTTAAAGAAATCGTCGTCGCGTGGTGTTTCCCCCATGAACCAGATTTTCGAGCCGACAAATCCGCGAAACATTGCGGCGCGCGCGCTGTCGCCACTGGTCGCGATGGCATCCCAGCAGGGCGCCATTCCCATGTCCAAAAGCTGTTGTGCAACACTGTCCCACGGACGCGGGGAATTGGTGACCAACACCACTTTACCGCCACGTTCGCGGTAACTTTGCATCGCGTCAACCGACGCCTGAAACGGCGTGATACCGTTGTGCATGCAGCCCCAAAGGTCCACAAAAGCGACGTCATATTGATTGGAAATGTCAGCGAAGGTGTTAACGATTGAGGGCATGGGTTTACCTATTCTTAAGTGTCACATCGCAGGCACAAGCTGTGCACACCGCGTACACACCCTGTACATACCGCAGCCGCAGAAAAAAAGGGCGCCGGATCAGATGATCGGCGCCCTTTTAACGATTTTCTAACGATCAGACCTTAAGTGAAGGAATGATCTGTTTCTTACGGCTCATTACGCCGGGCAGGACGACGTTGTCGCCGGACACGACCACGCCAAAGGATTTTTCCGCGACGGTCTTGGTCAGATCATTGGGGATCAGCATGGTTGCCTGTTCGTTTAGGATATCGACCACAAAGAGGAGGACTTGATCTACGCCATCTTCTGACGCCACGGTCGTCATTGTGTCCATGATCGACGCTTTGCGGTCCAACACGATTTCAGGTGCGGTGGTTTCCAAAACCGAAACGCGGAATTTGGTGCCGTCTACGGTGAATTCTTTGCTGTCCATGCGCAGCAGCTCGGCGTCCGAAAACGCAGAGACGTCGGATTTAGCTGCGAACATTTCAGCCGAGTAATCTGCGATTGCAAGGTTCAGTTGTGCGGCCAACGCCACTGCCAAATCGCGGTCGGTGTCTGTCGTCGTCGGGGAGCGGAACGCGAGGGTGTCCGACAAGATACACGACAGCATCAGGCCTTTGATGTTGTCGGGCATGTGGGCGGCGTGCTCACCCATCAGGGAATACAACAAGGTTGCGGTGCAGGCGAGCGGGCGGATCGTGATGTCGATCGGGCCTTTGGTTTCCAGACCGCCGACCAGTTTGTGGTGGTCAATAATCGCGGTGATGTCTGCGTTGTTGATATTGGCGGGCAATTCGGCAGGGTTGTTGGTGTCCACGATAACGCAAGGCTGGTCGTCAGCAACGTCTGAGATAATGTCAGGCTGCACAAAGCCCCAACGCTTTGCAACAAACACGGCTTCGGTGTTCGGGGTGCCAAGCAGTTTGGCCGCGGCGTCGATGCCCGTGTGGTTGAGGAACCATGTCCAAATTAGTGCGGAACCAAGGGAATCAGTGTCGGGGGCCTTGTGGCCAAAAACGAATGTGGTCATGTCAAAACGCCTCTCAGGGGGTGTATTTGGACAGGTTATAAACGCAGGTTTGCGCCTTGTCACCATCTGCAAACGTATCGCGCTTATGTGGTTTAAAGGGGGTCACAGCCCCAGTTGTGCGCGCTTTTTCTTGGTGAGGGACGCGACGGCATCGCGTGCGAATGGATGATGTGGGTCTTGAGTTCGCTGCTCGGCAGGCCGGGATCGCGGGTGTCTTGCAGCCATTTCATGCCGCGCGATGCAAAATACGGCGCAGGGCGTATGCCGCCCATGTCGGGCAGCACCTCGAAAGCAATGGGCGAGGCTTTGAACGTCACTGCAGGTTTGCCGCCATACCAGCCGCAGACCGCGAACAATTTGCCACCAACTTTCCAGACATCGGAATTGCCCCATTGAACAACGTGGGTCGCGAACGGCAGGGTCGCGCAAAAGGCGTTGATGTCACCGCGGGTCAACATGTCGGTCATGGTGCCAGTTTGCTGGCTTGGATAGGCCGTGTAAATGTTGTTATCCTGCGCGTCATGAGCAAACCGCGCGAAGCAGATCTATACGGCCCCGTGAAAGCGCATCTGACGCGGCAGGGTTACGCCGTTAAGGGGGAGGTCGGGGCGGCGGATGTTGTGGGGCGGCGTGGCGATGATGTGGTGGTGGTCGAGCTGAAGCTGGGGTTTTCGCTGGCGTTGTTTCATCAAGGAATTGAACGGCTTGCGGTGACAGATGAAGTCTATGTCGCGGTGCCTGCGGGCGGCAAGGATAAGGCGTTGCGATCCAACGTGAAGCTGGCGCGCCGGTTGGGGCTGGGCGTGTTGACGGTGCGTCTGCGCGACGGATTTGTCGAGGCGCTGGCCGATCCGGGGCCCTATGCGGCGCGCAAGTTAAAGAAGAAGAAAAAGGCGTTGCTGCGGGCATTTGATCGCCTTGAAGGTGATCCGAACGAGGGCGGTGCCACGCGCCACGGCATCGTCACCGGCTATCGCCAAGACGCGCTGAAATGTGCGCGGTTTTTGGCGGTGCATGGCGCGAGTAAAGGCGCGAAGGTTGCCGAATGGACCGAGGTTCCGGGTGCGACGCGGATCATGGCGGACGATCATTACAAGTGGTTCACCCGCGTTGAGCGTGGCGTTTATGGGCTTACGGCGGCGGGCAAGGCTGGTCTGGCTGATTGGGGTGACGTTTAGGCCACGATTAGCGGGGGGTGATGGTCCAGCCGTTGTCGCCAAGCAGGCTTAAAACGCCCTGATCGCCGATCAAATGCGCCGCACCGAAGGCGATGAATATCTGGTCATGGGACTCTACCGCGGCCTCAATCACCGGAACCCACGCGCGATTGCGGTTGTTGAGCAGGGTTTCTTCAAGTTCGGCCGTTTGCGTGTCAAACACCGCCGCGTCCATGTTTGGCATATGTTCTGTCAGGTAGCTGCTGATGTGCCAGCCATACGCGGTTTCCTCGGCAAAATATGACTCGACGAGCGAGGTGATCAGGGCGTCCTGAATGTCAGGATCAATGACGCTGTAGCGCAGCGCATCAATCTGTTCGTTAAACGTGCCTGATGACAGCAGCTGAAACGTGTCTTGCCACGGTTCAAGCGCCATCACGCGGACGTCTAGGGCGGCTGCGTCTTCCATCAACAATCCGTCCAGTCCCAATTCGCCAGCCATCATCTAGGTCATCGCGCAGGGCGCAATTGCCAATGTCATCGACAAAAACCACGGCTGCATCTTCGCGGCGATAAAGCCGGGCACGCCGCGTAAGGCTGCGGCGTCGCGGATCTGCGCCCATGTTTCAGGGTCCAATCGGTCTGGCAGGGTGGGGCCGTCGCTGATTGTCATCATATCGGGGTTTTGCGCCATATAAACCTGCATGGCGTTTTGGTCTTCCAGCGTGGCTTCGACCAACAATATGTCGGCGCGTTCCAAGTGCGGCGCGGCGCGCGTGCGCAGGTTGGCGTGGCGTGGATCGGCCAGATGCATCGTGCCGATGATCGACAGTTCAACGCCGTCTTTTTGCGCCGACCAATAGAGGCCCTGCCCGTAAGGTGTGACAGCAGCGACGTCGTCAAGGGGCGGCACGATCGGCAGGGGTCATCAGTGTTTCGATTTCGCCCGCGTTGCACAGAGCATGGGCCAGTGACGGCAAAATCAGGGACGGTAGGGTCAGGGCGGCGAGTGCAAAAAGGCGGATCATTAAAAACTCCTGATGTGATGCGGGCAATCTAGGGTGACTGCCGCAGCTGGGCAAGTTAATGCGAGGATGCAGGTGCGCGGGTTTGACGGTGGGGGTTTGACGGCGCGGCGTCGCCGCCGCGTTCGCGACCCTGTAAAAATCCACCGATTGGAGTGTTGACAGGTCCGGTTGGGGTCCTTAACTAACCTTTGCTAGCACTCGCATGGTGTGAGTGCTAATGGTCCCGAACAGGTTTATTCTGTGGAGGGCAAAGAATTGAAATCTATAAGCAAGGAGCTATTCACATGGCTTTCAAACCGCTTCACGACCGCGTTCTGGTGCGTCGCACCGAAGGCGAAGAAAAGACCGCTGGCGGCCTTATCATTCCAGATGCAGCTAAAGAAAAGCCTGCTGAGGGCGAAGTTATTGCATGTGGCGAAGGCCTGCGCAAAGACAACGGCGAGCTGGTCGAAATGGGCGTAAAGTCGGGCGACAAAGTGTTGTTTGGCAAATGGTCCGGTACAGAAATCACCCTCGACGGTGAAGAGCTGCTGATCATGAAAGAAAGCGACATCATGGGTATCCTGTCCTAATCGGACCGATCCATATTCGCAAATTCACAAAAATTCAAAGGAGCTAAATCATGGCTGCTAAAGACGTAAAATTCGGGACCGACGCCCGCAATCGCATGCTCAAGGGTGTCAACACTCTTGCAGACGCGGTTAAAGTCACGCTTGGCCCAAAGGGTCGTAACGTTGTGCTGGAAAAATCTTTCGGCGCACCACGGATCACCAAAGACGGTGTGTCTGTCGCCAAAGAGATCGAACTTGAAGACAAGTTCGAGAACATGGGCGCGCAGATGGTTAAAGAAGTTGCGAGTCGCACGAACGACGAAGCAGGCGACGGTACAACAACTGCGACAGTTCTGGCCGCTGCAATCATCCGCGAAGGCATGAAATCTGTCGCCGCTGGCATGAACCCAATGGATCTGAAGCGCGGTATCGACCTCGCGACTGCCAAAGTTGTTGAAGCCATCAAGGCTGCAGCACGTGACGTGTCCGACAGCGACGAAGTCGCGCAGGTTGGCACGATTTCTGCGAACGGTGAGGCCGAAATCGGTCGCCAGATTGCTGACGCAATGCAAAAAGTCGGCAATGAGGGTGTCATCACCGTTGAAGAGAACAAAGGCCTCGACACTGAGACTGATGTTGTTGAAGGCATGCAGTTCGACCGCGGCTACCTGTCACCTTACTTTGTCACCAACCCTGACAAAATGACGGTTGAGCTGGAAGATGCGGTTATCCTGTTGCACGAAAAGAAGCTGTCTTCGCTTCAGCCAATGGTTCCGCTGCTTGAATCAGTGATCCAGTCCGGCAAGCCACTTTTGATCATCTCGGAAGACGTTGAGGGCGAGGCCCTTGCGACACTCGTTGTGAACAAACTGCGTGGCGGTCTGAAAATTGCAGCTGTTAAGGCACCTGGTTTCGGCGATCGCCGTAAAGCCATGTTGCAGGACATCGCAATTTTGACCGGTGGTCAGGTGATTTCCGAAGACCTCGGCATGAAGCTTGAGAATGTCACAATCGACATGCTGGGTTCCGCCAAGCGCGTTGCGATCACCAAAGATGAAACAACAATCATCGATGGCGCAGGCGCAAAAGCTGAAATCGAAGCACGTGTTGTTCAGATCCGTAACCAGATCGAAGAAACAACATCCGATTACGACAAAGAGAAGCTGCAAGAACGTGTTGCCAAACTGGCAGGCGGCGTTGCTGTTATCCGCGTCGGCGGCATGTCCGAAGTCGAAGTGAAAGAGCGTAAAGACCGCGTCGACGACGCACTGAACGCGACACGCGCCGCGGTGCAAGAAGGTATCGTTGTTGGTGGTGGTGTTGCACTTGTGCAGGCCGGCAAAGCGCTTGATGGTCTGAAGGGTGCGAACTCTGATCAGGACGTCGGTATCACGATCGTACGTAAGTCGCTTGAAGCGCCTTTGCGTCAGATCGCCGAAAACTCCGGTGTTGACGGGTCCGTCGTTGCGGGCAAAATCCGCGAAAGCAATGACAAGACGTTCGGCTTTAACGCGCAGACCGAAGAATATGGCGACATGTTCAAGTTCGGCGTGATCGACCCCGCCAAAGTTGTGCGCACATCGTTGCAGTATGCGGCATCGGTTGCTGGTCTGTTGATCACGACAGAAGCCATGGTTGCTGACAAGCCTGCCAAAGAAGGCGCTGGCGGCGGCGGCGGCATGCCCGACATGGGCGGCATGGGCG
This sequence comes from Octadecabacter arcticus 238, assembly GCF_000155735.2. Lineage (GTDB taxonomy): Bacteria > Pseudomonadota > Alphaproteobacteria > Rhodobacterales > Rhodobacteraceae > Octadecabacter > Octadecabacter arcticus. Next base: position 3,435,211 of record NC_020908.1, on the reverse strand, counting down.
GCATGATGTAAGTCACTCTTTCCGCAAGGAAAAGTGACTGCGCAAGCACATCGGCAGTTGTTTCGTAGAAACAATGAGAGATGTGACCCGCGTGTCCCAAAAAAGAAGGGCGCCCCAAACGGGGCGCCCTTTTTGCGGTCACGGCAAGATAGGTTCGAGCGGATCATAGACCAGCGCGCCGGTGTCGCCCCAAGCCGCACCAGCCAGTGATTTTGGCCGCACAGTCAGCGCCGCCAATTCATTGCGCGATACCCATCGCCGGTGCGTCACGATCTTTTCGGGGTCTTGCCACGCAGGGTCCAATGTTCCGGCCATCAGGGTGCAGCGAAAGAACATTTCGACTTGGTGGAAGGTGCCATTCGGGTCGTGAAATTCGTTCACAAGACATGGCGCGCCGACATCGACCGTCAGCCCAGTTTCCTCAAATACTTCGCGGGCGAGGTTTTCTGGCAGGCTTTGGTGCGGTTCCGCCCCGCCCCCAGGTGCGCACCACAAATCGTCGCGGCCTTTGAAGGCGTTCACCAACAAGAGCTTGTCGTCGTGCAAAATGATGGCGCGCGCTGCCAGTCTGACGAAGGAGGAGCGTGTTTTCATAGGCGCACACTGGCCTGTAGCGAAAAGTCAGGCAAGCCAGACCTTACCAATTCGTGTAGATCGCCTATGTAGGGCGTATGAAACAGATTTTTATCGCATTTGGGCTGATGATGGCGCCGATTTCGGCGGCGGCGGGAGACTGCATTGTGTTGCTGCACGGTTTGGCGCGCACAGAGGCGTCGTTTTTGGCGCTGCAAGAACTGCTAGAGTTGGACGGCTACATGGTCGTCAACAACGGGTACCCGTCAACCAGTGCGGACATTCAGACCTTGGTGGCAGAAAACGTGCCGCATGCGGTCGCGGCTTGCGGCCACCGGCGGGTGCATTTCGTGACCCATTCTATGGGCGGCATTTTGGTGCGGGTCTACTTGGCTGATGAACGCCCCGAATTGATGGGTCGTGTCGTGATGATGGGGCCGCCGAATGATGGATCGCAACTGGTTGATATTCTTGGGAATTTGGAACCGTTTGAATGGCTCAATGGCCCTGCTGGTATGGAATTGAGCACCGATGAAACCCAGCAAGACGGTGCGCCGCTGAGCCTGCCGTGGCAGGGATTTGATTTGGGGATCATCGCGGGGGATCGGTCGTTGAATGCGTATTATTCAAGCCTGATTGAGGGACCGGATGACGGAAAAGTGAGTGTCGCATCGACGCGGCTGGACGGAATGACGGATCATATGACCTTGCCGGTGACCCATACGTTCATGATGAACAACCCGTTGGTGATGCGTCAGGCGATGGCATTTTTGCAGGACGGTCGATTTGACCCTGACCTGACGTTGAGCGGTGTGATGCTGGGGTTGCAATAAACGATTGATGGTGTCTTGCGCAAGCAGGGGGAGGGGCGCTGCCCCCGACGCTTTGCGCCTCCCCCGGGATATTTTTGAAGCAAAGACGGGTTTAGGCAGATGACCCGGTCACAGTGTTTATGTGACCCATTTTGCGCCCCGGTTTTGCATCGGCTTTGCCGTAAAGGTGGATCGCGATGTTGGTTTTGGCAATGTCCGCAATTCGGTTCACTTCGTCGCCGATCAGGTTTTCCATAATGACGTTTGAATGGCGCGAGCCGTCGCCCAAGGGCCACCCTGCAATGGCGCGGATGTGTTGTTCAAACTGATCGATGGCGCAGCCCGCTTGGGTCCAGTGGCCGGAATTGTGCACCCGCGGCGCGATTTCATTGACTATGAGCCCGATTGGCGTGACGAACAGTTCAACCCCCATGGTGCCGACGTAATCCAACGCATTCAGTATATTAGCGGTCAGCAGCACGGCGTCTGTCCGCTGCGAGTGGGTGAGTTTGGCGGGAACGGTTGTGGTGTGCAAGATCCCGTCGCGATGCACGTTTTCACCTGGGTCAAAGCACGAGATTGCGCCATCGGCGCTGCGGGTTCCGATGACCGAGACTTCGACAGAGAAGTTGATAAAGCCTTCAAGAACGGCGGGTGCGCCCGCCATGTCTGTCATCGCTTGCGCTGCGTCATCAGGTGACATCAGGCGCGATTGGCCCTTGCCGTCATACCCCATGCGGCGGGTTTTCAGGATTGCGGGCGTGCCGATTTGATCAATCGCTTGTTCAAGGTCTTCGCTTGTTTGAACTGCCGCGTATGGCGCGGTTTGCAGACCGATGCGGGTCAGGAAATTCTTTTCGGTAAAGCGGTCTTGCGATGTGGCGAGTGCGGCGCGGTTCGGGTGGATCGGTGTGATCTCCTCGATGATATCAAGCGCGTCGGTCGGGATGTTTTCAAATTCAAACGTGATGACATCGCAGGCATTGGCGAATTCAGTCAGCGCGTCGGTGTCGGAATAGTCTGCCATGTAGTGGAAATTTGCCACATGAGACGCGGGGCAGTCGCCTTGTGGCTCAAAGATGCAGGTTTTGAAGCCGAGACGCGAAGCGGCAACAGAGAGCATGCGCCCTAACTGGCCACCGCCGAGGATGCCAATTGTCGCGCCGGTTTTCAGCATTTGATTTTGGGGATCAGTCATTGGTTGGTTCATCCGGAATTGAGGCGGACAAGGCGTCGCGCCATGCGTCAAGGCGCTGGGCGAGGTCGGCGTCTTGTAAGGCGAGAATTGCGGCGGCCATCAGGGCGGCGTTGGCAGCACCAGCGGCCCCGATTGCCATGGTCGCAACGGGGAAGCCCTTGGGCATTTGCACGATAGAATACAGGCTGTCGACGCCGGACAAGGCCTTGGTTTGCACCGGCACGCCGATCACCGGAATACGGGTTTTTGACGCCATCATGCCGGGCAAATGTGCGGCACCACCAGCGCCAGCGATGATGACTTGCAAGCCGCGCGGTGCGGCGTCTTTGCCGTAGGACCACAGTCGGTCGGGGGTGCGATGGGCTGAGACGATCTTCGCCTCATAGGTCACGCCCAATTCATCTAGAATCGTGGCCGCTTCGCGCATGGTGGGCCAGTCGGACTGGCTGCCCATAATAATGCCGACGGATGGTGTCATATCTGCGCCTTTCATCGTGAGGGGGCTTTATAGCGTGGCGACAGCGGGGTGCAATCAGGCCGTGATATCCGGAACAATCCAGTCTTCGAGAACGGCGATCCGGTCTTTCAGGGATAATTTTTGCTTTTTGAGGCGCTTTATCGTCAACATGTCGGCCTTGCCCGTGTCCTGAAGCGCGTGGATCGCATCATCCAGATCACGGTGTTCTTGGCGAAATACACCAAGCTGGATGCGCAAGACATCAAGCTGTTCCATGCGCGCGCTGCTGTTCATTCTGAATCCGATCTTATTGTTGTGACGAGTGCCCCAGAGACCAGAACGTAAGCGCAAACTCACATTTTACAAAGGGAAACCGCTCAGTGCGGACTTGCAAGCCAATCAAATGATCCCCATATTTTATTTGTGGTCGCCAAAACGGGGCCAGATGGCAGACTGTCGCTTGAATTAAGGACGTGTCGTATGACAAAATTGACCTTGGGAACGCATCCGTTCCTACTTGGCTTTGAAGAGTTGGAGAGGCTGGTCGAGCGGACCGCCAAATCCGGCAATGATGGCTATCCACCCTATAATATTGAACAATCATCCGCCACGTCCTACCGTATCACGCTGGCCGTCGCGGGGTTTGCGGACGACGAATTGGCCATCACCGTTGAAGACAACCAGCTGGTGATCCGCGGCCGTCAAAGTGATGACAGCGACGGGCGTGTGTTCCTGCATCGCGGCATTGCGGCGCGGCAATTTCAACGCTCATTCGTGTTGGCCGAAGGGGTCGATGTCGGTGAGGCGATTACGGAAAACGGGCTGCTGCACGTGGATCTGACCCGATCAGTTCCGGATTCAGTGGTTCAAACGATTAACATCAGGAAGGGCTAAGTCATGGATACCAAATTCGATTTTTCAAAATTGGGCGAAAACAAGGGCGACCGTGTCGTCTATGTGAAATCCGTTGATGTGTCGGGTTTGTCCGATGATCTGCGTGAAGCGGCTGGAAATCGCGAACAATTGTTTGCGGTGCATGACAGCAACGGTCAGCAATTGGCGTTGGTGGCGGATCGCGAAATGGCGTTCACGCTGGCGCGCCGAAACGATATGCTTCCCGTTACGGTCCACTAGTATTTGAATTTGTAGGGCTATTTGCGGCGAAGGCCGGTCAGCCAAAGGACGTCGTATGCCCCATCGCAAACCATTCAAATTCGCCGGAGATGTCATCGAGGGAGGCACACGCCGCACGGTCGATGTGCCCGTTTCAACCCTGTCAGATCACACGCCTGTTAGTTTGAGGGTCCATGTGATCCACGGAAAACGTGCGGGCCCGACAGTCTTTGTAAGTGCCGCCGTGCACGGTGATGAGGTCATGGGCGTGGAAATTGTGCGTCGCATGTTGCAATCAGACCTGCTCGAAAATCTGCGGGGAACGTTGATGGTGGTGCCGATTGTGAACGCATTCGGGTTTCACAACCGGTCACGATATTTGCCGGATCGCCGTGATCTGAACCGGTCCTTTCCGGGGGCGAGCGAGGGATCTTTGGCGTCGCGATTGGCGGCGATATTTCTTGGCAAAGTGGTAAAGCGCTGCGATCTCGGGATTGATCTGCATTCGGCGGCCATTCATCGCACCAACCTGCCGCAAATGCGCATCAGCACCGACAATCCGCGTACGCTAGAACTGGCCGAGGCGTTTGGCGCACCGGTTATCTTGGCGTCACCCCTGCGCGAGGGCAGCCTGCGTGCGACCGCGAAAGAGGTGGGCGTTGATGTATTGCTCTACGAGGCGGGTGAGGGGCTGCGATTTGACGAAATGGCAGCGCGTGCGGGGGTTGCGGGTATCCTGCGGGTGTTGCGCAGTATGAACATGTTGCCTGCAAAAGGCATCGCCAAGGCGCGGGCCAAACCGCTGTATTGTGAATCGAGCAAGTGGCTGCGCGCGCCAGCGGGCGGGTTGTTGCGGACCTATCGCGGTGATGGTGATGTGGTTGCACAAGGCGATGTCTTGGCGTCAATTTCTGACCCGTTCGGCGAGGTCGAGGTTGATTTACTGGCCCCGTCTGCGGGAATCATCATTGGCCGCGCGGTGATGCCTGTCGTGAACGAAGGCGACGCGGTTTTTCATTTGGCCCAGGTGGTTCATGATGATCCTGCGGGGGCGGTCGAGGATTTGGCGTCGCAGTTAGAGACGTCGCCGTTGTTTGATGAGGACGAAATAATCTAAATTGTTTTGGTTGGTGGACGGGATTTGCGATGCAAATCCCGTCCACCAACCGAAGACGCCTAAGGCTTAGTCGGCTGCGATAAGTCCCATGCTTTCAAGCTTCAAAATCACCTGATGCGCACAGTTGTCGACGTCAATGTTCTCTGTCTGCACGCTCAACTCAGGGGTCTTCGGCACATCGTAGGGGTCTGAAATGCCAGTGAATTCCTTGATCTTGCCTTCGCGGGCGAGCTTGTAGAAACCTTTACGATCACGCTTTTCGCATTCCTCAATAGATGTGGCGACGTGGATTTCGATGAAGGCACCAAAGGCTTCGACGTCTTCGCGCACGGCGCGACGGGTCACGGCGTAGGGCGCGATGGGGGCGCAAATTGCGATGCCGCCGTTTTTGGTGATCTCGGACGCAACATAGCCAATGCGACGGATGTTCAGGTCGCGGTGTTCCTTGCTGAAGCCAAGCTCGGAAGACAGGTTCTTGCGAACGATATCGCCATCAAGCAACGTAACCGGACGGCCACCCATTTCCATCAGCTTAACCATTAAGGCGTTCGCAATGGTGGATTTGCCGGAGCCGGAAAAGCCAGTGAAGAAGACGGTGAAACCCTGCTTGGCCCGTGGTGGTTTCGTGCGGCGCAGTTCTTTGACGACTTCGGGGAAGGAAAACCATTCGGGGATTTCCAGACCTTCGGACAAACGGCGGCGCAGTTCGGTGCCGGATATGTTGAGGATCGTGACGTTTTCTTTGTCTTTGATCTCGTCCATCGCCTCATATTGTGCGCGCTCTGCGACCCAAACCATGTGTTTGAAATCGACCATTTCGATGCCCATTTCTTCTTGATGCTCGCGAAACAGGTCCTGTGCTTCGTATGGGCCGTAGAAATCTTCGCCTTTGGAATTGTTGCCTGGTCCGGCGTGGTCACGACCGACGATGAAGTGCGTGCAGCCGTGGTTTTTGCGGATCAGACCATGCCAAACCGCTTCGCGTGGACCTGCCATGCGCATAGCCAAGTTCAGAAGCGACATCGATGTTGTGGACGCGGGGTATTGGTTAAGGACCGCCTCATAGCAGCGCACGCGGGTGAAGTGGTCGACATCACCGGGTTTGGTGAGGCCCACGACAGGGTGGATCAACAGGTTGGCCTGAGCTTCTTTTGCGGCGCGGAATGTCAGTTCCTGGTGTGCGCGGTGCAGAGGGTTGCGTGTTTGGAACGCGACCACTTTGCGCCAGCCCATTTTGCGGAAGAATGCGCGCAGTTCGTTGGGTGTGTTGCGTTTGCCGCGGAAATCGTAATGCACAGGCTGCTGGATGCCAGTGACCGGGCCACCAAGATAGATTTTGCCCGCTTGATTGTGCAGGTAGTTCACCGCCGGGTGCGCATCGTCGTCGGCACCAAAGACCTTTTCGGCCTCGTGCGCTTTGTTCGGCTCCCATTTGTCGGTCACGGTCATCGTAGCAAGAATCACGCCTTCTTGGTCGCGCAGGGCGATGTCTTGGCCGACTTCGATTGTGTCTGCTTCTGCCTCAGAGACGTCCAGATTGATCGGAATTGGCCAAAGCGTGCCGTCGGCCATGCGCATATTGTCGACAACCCCGTTGTAGTCTTCTTGCGTTAAGAAACCCTTAAGCGGGTTGAAGCCGCCATTCATAAGCAGCTCGAGATCGCAGATCTGGCGCGCAGTGAGATCGTGGCTGGTGAGTTCAGCCGCTTCTGCTTTGAGTTTCTGGGCGCTGTCGTACGAAACAAAGAGTTCCGGGATGGGAGCAAGGTTCGTTTGCATTAATTTAGTCCTACTTTTTAAAGGGTTGAGACCGGTTGATGTGCCAGTAAGTTCGGCGTGAAGCGCGTCGTATTCAGCGAATTTACGCGCTAGAAACTGTTCGGTGAGCCGGTTCTTTTCGGCGCCACCACGAGACGTGATCGCATAGGCAAAGCGCGCGCGCTTATCAGGGCCGTCGCGGTCAGAGACATTAACGAGGCCGGTGTCTGTGGCCGCACGTAGCAATGCATTAAGCCGACCCAATGACACACCAATCGCCGTTGCCATGACGCGCTGCGAGGCATCTGGAGCGACATCGAGTTGGCGCAGCAGACGAAACATCTGGTCCTCTTGCTCGCCTTTCGACTTCGTGGGTGTGATTTTAGCGGGCGACATGGCCATGGGTATGCGACTCGGTGTTTGTTCAGACATGAACATACACGAGAAGTCTGTTCATGATAGAACAAACTTGAGGGTGGGGCGGAAAAGTGCGTTTTGGGCAACGCAGCGCGCGACGTATTCTGTGCAGGGTGGTTTCAATCGATATACGCCAAAAAACCTAACAGATTTGGAACGAGAACCTAATTTAGTTCATGAAATCAAACGTTAGCCCCGTTGCTGACATGCGGTAAACACAGCTCACTGGGCCCTATGCGGGGCTGTCCGCTTTTCCGCGTAGGTCTGCAAGATATGCGATCAGGCTGAGGACAATGGCGGCAGATGAAACCAACGTCATGACCGTTCCAGGTACGAAATTTACAAATCCACCGAGGTCGAGGAAAATGAAGGAGCCGACGTCCGCAAACCCGCCCGCGATGCCCGTAAAGAACATCGCCGTCACCGAGCCGCGCCAGATATAGACTGCGCCGATGACCGTAAATGTTACGATCCATGCAAGGTTAAAGCCATGTTGGTTGATCACTGCTCCGACGGCCTCATGATAGGAGTCGGCCAGCAATGTCAGGTCAACAGCATCGGCGATGCCTGCCACGGCATTGGGGGTTTCGAGTGACACCGTCATAACACCCGCTAAGATATGGACGAGGCCCCAGATAACCCAAAGACCTGTGATGATTTTCAAAAGGAGAGGTGTCTTGGGCGGTATCATGATTGGGTTTCCTTTGATGGAGTGGAGGCAGGGAGAGCAGCTTTGAAGGCAGTGACTGCCTGTAAAAGCTCAGCCGCCAATTCGGGTGTCGAAATGCGGTTTGCTTGCGTATCGAAATGCGCAGAAAATGAGCCAAATTTGAAGGATGAGGTGATGTTTGCGCCAAAATGCGGAAGGCCGTTGAGATCTGCATCCAGAACGCTTTGCCCACCGCGCCCACCCAATGATGTGGCCATCAAAAGCGTGGGTTTGTCTTGGAAGACGTGCATTTTGATCCGGCTGGTCCAGTCAAAGATGTTCTTAAACGCCGCTGTATGGCTGCCGTTGTATTCCGCGAATGATATGATCAGACCATCTTACGCGCCAATCTTGGCGTAGAAATCCTGTGCCAGCTGCGGAATGCCTGCGCGTTCGCGCTCCGGGCTGAAGATTGGCATCTCGTAGTCGTTCAGATCGATAAGGTCGATTTCGACGTCTGAATGCAGATCATCTTGCAGAAGGGTCACTGCATGTAAGGCGAGACGCTTGTTGATGGATTGCCTGCTGTTGGTTGCTGCAAAAACGAGAATCTTGGAGGGCGATGACATCAGTTTTCCGATTAAACGTTGGGCGACGCACGCCCAAGAATTGCATGGATTTGATCGCGGTGAATGTAGAGAACCGCGGTGCAGAGCGGGCCAAGGATCACGGCGGGCAGCGCGGATGGTCCTAGGATGAACCAATGCGTCATGACAGCACCGACCATCGTGGCGCCCAACAGTGCGGCCCCGATGACGTACTTGCGTGGCACCCAGAGCAAGACAGCGCCTGCGACCTCGATCATCCCTGTCAGGTAACGAAATCCTTGTCCAAAGCCGATTTGATCGAAGCTGGTGACCATCACGTCGACGCCCGCCAGCTTGGCAGCTTCTGCACCGACGAAAGCCAATGTCAGAAGGATACGGATACCACGAGAGAGATAGATCAAAGGGACGACTCCGCTGTTTGAATTAGATCTGTCACAATAAATGTCCGGTACATTTATTGGCTGCAATGCGTATAGATCCGCATTCAATGCGCGCTGAGTGAGCATAGCGACGATGGACAAATGGGCAGAATTGCGGACGGCGTATCAAGTAGCCAAACTTGGCACGGTGAGTGCTGCGGCTGAGGCTTTAGGATTTCACCGCGCGACAGTGAACCGGCATATTGATGTGCTTGAGGCCGATATTGGGGTGCGCATCTTTATTCGGCACGCGCGTGGTTACGCGCTGACCGAAATTGGCGAAGATGTGCTGCGCGTGGTGCAAAAGACCGAAAGCCTCATTGATGACCTTGCGGGCTGCGTGCAGGGCAGAAAGACCCAGATTGATGGTGAAATCAAACTGACGATCCTCGCACCTTTTGCGAGCCTGCTGATGGGGCAAGTCGCAGACTTCAGGGACCAAAACCTGCACGGCGTGGTGACGATTGACGCCAGCGAAGACCTTGCCCGGCTTGAATATGGCGAGGCGCATATTGCATTAAGGGTGGGGCCAAAGCCTGATCATCCAGACTACGTGGTCAGCAGTTTTGCGCGGGTTGGCTTTCGCCTTTATGCCCATGACCGCTATGTTCAGCGGCATGGATTGCCGAGCGGCATTGACGACCTCGCGGGACATAAGTTTGTGGTTCCAAAGGAGCAGGGGCGCGGGTTGCTATTTGGGCCGTGGGTCACGGACCATATCAGGCCCGAGATGATTGCGATGTCGTCTCGTGATGTCTGGGTGATCAATGAGGCAATGTTGGCAGGCGTTGGCATGGGGGACTACGAGGCGCAAAATCGTGGCGGTTTTCATGCTGTTTTGGGACAAAAAAAGACGTGGTCTGTGCCCACTTTGCTTTTGACCCACGTTGATCTGCACCGGACGCAAAAGGTGCAGGCCATGTTGAAATGCCTCAAGGCCGCACCAAGATAGCGGCAAGACGGATAGCGTGACAAATTGTAAAGTTGAAGATGTGTTGCTGGTCCCTCCCCCCTTGGGTGTCTGTCACGCACATTGGCCCTGTAAGCATGGGCGTATTCACGTTTTCGGCCTCTTCGGCGAGTTGAAAAATCAGGATCAGGGTCCCGTCACACTCTCTGTGGTCACACAGATACCGCGCCGTGCCCAACAACATTGTCGTATGGCCATCGTGATCGCAGGCGTGCATGCGCCCTTCGATCTTGGAAGGCATGGGGCAGGGTGGTCTGTTCCTGCATGGGAAGTGCGTCCAAATCTGCCCGCAGCCCGATCACGCGCTCGCTGGCGGTTGCGGCACCGCGAATGACACCGACAACGCCGGTTTTGCCAATCCCCGTCACAACCTCGTCGACACCCATTGCGGACAAGTGTTCCGCGACCAGAGCGGCGGTTCGATGAACATCGAAGGTGAGTTCGGGGTGCGTATGAAAATCGTGCAGCCAGGCAATCAATTCAGGCAGGAGTGGGTTAATGTCTGCGATGCTGACCATCGTTCGTTTGCTACGCTAAGTGACACAGACAAAATGTTAGCGGCTGCAAGATTGCATGGTATGCAATGTTTATTGTCCTGCTGCCTGAAGCGCATAGACCTCGGCGTCGAACCATCCCTTCGACGACACGACCTTGAGATCCTCGCCGACTTCCCATTCTTCCCACCCGCGAATGTTCAGAGAATTTCCAGATGTTGTGTCATGCCCTGTAAATGTCCAAACGAAAATCACATGGCTTCCAGAACAGCGCAGGTCAGCGCCAAGTCCGGAACGTCGGCGTAAAAGCCGGCGGCAATGTCGCGATAGGTCAGCGTGTCACGTCGCTGCAGGTCAGGTTGATGATGACCGTTACTTTTCCATTCTCCGTGCGAAGGCCACACCGCGTGATCATACCGACCGACGCGGCATTGTTGACTTTGGCCTGTTCCAGCGCGCATCTCCAGTTGAATGCCTTTTGGCTGTCGGCCAGCAATGCTGCGTTCACATATGATCCAAGCGCTTTGCGGCGCTGGTCGGGACTGACAGAGACGCCCCCGGCAAAAATCCACCCGACAACGGCCCTTCGGGATGGTAGCGCATTGACGCAGAGGCACAGGCAGCCAGTCTCCCCGCAGCATCATAGATACAGGTCAGCATCGATGATCCCCACGCAGGTAAAAGACCGGAGCAGGTGCCACGCCGGTTTGCGTGTTCAAAGCCCGTGATGCATGGATCGTGTCGTCGTTGGGGTTGGTGTGGCTTTCAACGCGCCATCCAGTCGGCAGGGTGACGTCCCTCAGCACCGCTTCACAGGCTGGCAAGACATCGTCCGGTTCACCGGTGAAGGCCTGCCAAAAGGGAAGGTCGGCGTCTGCGCCAAACATGGATTGAAGTCGTGTCAAGATTGTATCATGAGCGAACATCGTCAATCCGACAAGCCCATCGCGCTCAGCCGCATTGCGCACGTTTGCCCAGCCATAGCGGTCGGGATCGTGTATGTTCATGATCCGCCCACCATTGGACAAAAGCGGGTTTGCGGCAAATTCGGCGCTGCGATTCCTAAGCGACTGCTGAAGGGCTGTCATGCTGTCGGTTCCAACATTTTCACTCAAGGCATCGCTCCCATTTGAGTTGGAACGATGTCGCAGATCGATGTTTTCGATCAAATCGTTTCTTTGGATGAGTGATGACCCAAGCCATGTTTGGGTGCGCGACAGATTACTGGAAACTGTTTCAAAAATGGTGGAAAATCGGTCGCCGACCAGCGCGGCTGATCGAACTTGACCTTATCGACACGTTCTAATGTTCCGTTTTGCGCCTTCCCGAGCGGGCCATATGCGCGCTTGCTCTCGCGGCTACCTGCGAAAATGCTCTCATCCGACGTTTGCCTCCACGTCCCGGCGAATGGCGGTGTCAGCTTTGCCGCACCGCAACACTTACGCCGCCGGTTGCGCACGTACTTAGTCGTCTTGTTCTGCCAACCAGCGCTCTGCCTCAAGTGCTGCCATGCAGCCCATGCCCGCAGATGTGACCGCTTGGCGGTATTTGTGATCGGTCAGATCGCCCGCCGCAAACACCCCGGGAATTGAGGTTTCGGTGCTGTCGGGTTTGGTCACGACGTAGCCGCCCATATGGGTTTCTAGAACGTCTTTGACCAATTCGTTCGCTGGCGCGTGGCCGATGGCGATGAACACGCCTTTGGCTGCAATATCGGTGATTTCACCCGTTTTTACGTGTTTTACTTTGACACCTTCAACGCCCAGCGGGCTGTCGTCGCCGTAGACGTCTTCGAGTTGGTGATCCCAGAGGGGAACTATTTTGGGGTTCTTCATTAGCCGATCAATCAGTATGGCTTCGGCGCGCAGTTCATCGCGGCGGTGAACCAGCGTCACTTTGGACGCGAAATTGGTCAGGAACAGCGCCTCTTCGACAGCCGTATTGCCGCCGCCGACAACGACGATTTCTTGGCCGCGATAAAAGAAGCCGTCGCAGGTGGCACAGGCCGAGACGCCGAAGCCTTTGAACTTTTCCTCAGACGCCAAGCCAAGCCATTTGGCGCGCGCACCTGTTGCCAGAATAATGGCGTCAGTGACGTATTCGGTGCCTGAATCGGATTGGCAGACAAACGGACGCTTGGAGAAATCAACCGACGTGATGATGTCGCCAATGATTTCACAGCCCATGGCGCGGGCGTGGGCTTCCATGCGGATCATCAGGTCGGGGCCTTGAACCTCAGAATCGCCCGGCCAGTTTTCAACCTCCGTGGTGGTGGTTAGCTGGCCACCCGGTTCGATGCCTTGCACAAGGATCGGGTTCACCATGGCGCGAGCGGCGTAGACGCCTGCGGTATATCCCGCTGGGCCGGAGCCGATGATCAGAACTTTGGTTTTGCGTGTCTCGGCCATGTGCTTGGTTCCCCTTAGAGTTAGGGGTCATATACGTCCGCGCGGTGGCGGGTAAAAGGGGGTGTCGCGGACTTATCATGACGAGAAGGATTGTTGCGGTGTCGCGAAATATTGTTGCGTAGGTTCAGGGTTCGGCGTATGAAATGCGACAGCGACAAGGGGACGAACGCAACATGCCTGGGCAGAAATTAGATGACATCGACCGGATGATTTTGTCCGAGTTGCAGGCGGACGGTCGGATGACCAACGTCGAACTGGCCAGACGCGCCGGTATTTCCGCGCCCCCGTGTTTGCGCCGTGTGCGCACGCTGGAAGAACAGGGGTTTATTCGCGGCTACCACGCCGACGTGAACGCCCGCGAACTCGGGTTTGAAGTGCAGGTGTTTGCGATGGTCGGGTTGGTGTCACAAGCCGAAGTCGATCTGAGCGCGTTCGAGACAAGGTGCAAAGGCTGGCCGCTGGTCCGTGAATGTCACATGCTAAATGGCGAAGTGGATTTCGTGCTGAAGTGCGTCGCACCGGATTTGCGAACGTTCCAGAACTTCCTAACTGAACAGCTTACATCAGCCGACAATGTGGCCAGCGTAAAGACGTCGCTGGTGATCCGCGTTGCAAAAGACGAACCGGGTGTGCCGTTTGATGTGCTTGAGGAACGTTTAAAGCGAGACGCCTAAGAGCAATCTACGCCACGACATTTAACGCGCAGCTACGCCACGACCTTTATTGCGCAGCTACGCCACGACTCCAAAATCGAGATCATGTAGCGATAGGCGCGGGTCCATCAGCAGCCCGAAGTCCTCGATCTGTTGAACGTGCGGGAACAGACCCACATAGAGGTCAAGCATATCGCCGCGCAGTCCCAATTCGTGGCGCGCGCCGGGGTTGTGGCTGTCAACTTCGATGCCATTCACCGCGATGCGTTCGTGTGCCGCGAAGCCAAGCTGAAACACTTGAACGGGTGCTTGTGGCTGCACTTCGACGATGTTCACCCCGTCCAAAAAATCAACTGCTGGCACGAAGGCAGCTGTGTGGCCTGTCACCCGCTGCAAAGCGGGCGAATGCTGATACAGATACGCAGACGGACCGAGCAGGAGGTCCGGCATCGGGCGACCGATGCCAAGCGAGTCAGCAGAAAACCGGATCAGTTTTCCCATGCGAGGGTGCTGACCGGGGGCACCGGGCATCAACGTCATGGCACCGCGCCAACGGACGGTCTGAAAATTATTGGTGACAGTTTTCACTTTGTCATCGTTTAGGATGTCTTCGATCGCAATCATGCCCCGATCGGTCTTCAACAGCGCACCGCGGGCAAGAGAGCCGAAGCTGTCCTCAAAGGCACGATGCGCTGGAGCGATGCGGGAAAAATCATCAATGTCGCCATTGGCAAGCAGATGGACGACCTCATAGCGGCGCATAAGTGACTGTGCGCGCTGAGGTCGTCCGTCTCGCTGAGTAAACCGGGCTGAGGAGGCCACCGGTGTTTTGTGTCTTGCCGCCGCGAAGCCTGCGGGGGCGTTGGGGGTCATATTCGTCATGCGATCACCTATCAGGTTGTCACATCATCTGTTGGCCCCCGCCAACAACATCTGAAGATCTGTTCGTTGGGAGCCTTGTGCGTGAAGTTGGTCCGTTGGGTCAAACATTTCGCCATTTCGGGCAGTTTTTGGGATCAATCAACGCAAATTGCTGTGGATTGTTCCATTTTTGAAAGCACTGCCGCCATATTTGGCACCACCTGCGTGGCCAAGATACGGGCAGGACACCCCAAAAACGCGAATCGCCGCCCCTGCAGAATGCATCGGGGGCGGCGATTGCGTGGCTGGCGGGGAGGCACCAGCGATGAAGGGTTATTTATGCGGCAGGACGAACCGTGCGCAATTGACTATCCGCGAGGGCGGCAACAGCGCGGCGGCCGGCCATAAAAGCCTCGCGGCGCAGACCACGTTCCCATGGCATCTTTGTTGTGCAGGAATTGGCTTCGGCGATTGTGGATTGCATCCAACGGGGTGTCTTGGTCATGGGTTTTTCCTCATGTACGTTTTTTTACTCGATGGTCCTAAGATGACGATGCAAAAGGGCATGAGTTGGGCCTGTCGCAAGAATTTTAAGAAAAATTGCGCGTTGGGACTTGGGAAATGTGGCGCGGTCTGCTGTGGCTGTTGGGCGGATGCAATGCCCTGCCAAATAAGGGCTTTTCGCATTTCCGTGAACAGTCTCCCCTATTTGGGGCGGATTGTTTCGCTTTGAGTTTGACGAAGACGTGGCAGGTTTTGCCCCATTGTTGTCCAGATTAGCCCGCTGCCCCTAAGGTTATCGCGGCGATCAGGCGACCGTAGTCTGCTTCTTTATCATGGGCCGCGCGGCGGAAGCTGTAGAATCGCGCGGGGTCGGCGTAGGTGCAGTGGCGCGTCCATTCCGCCGACTTGACGCCCGCTTGACGTAGGCGATACAGACCCAAGGCGGGCAGATCGAATTGATATTTACCGGTCTCACCGTTGACAAAGAAGCGCGCGAAGCCGGAGTCCTGCGCGATAAAGTCTTCAAAGAACTCCGGCCCGACCTCATAGGCGGTCTGGCTTATGGACGGGCCGATGACGGCGTGTGTGTTCGCGCGGGAAGCGCCCAAGGCTTCCATAGCGTCTAGCGTCGCCTCAAGCACGCCACCAAGCGCGCCTTTCCAACCGGCATGGGCTGCACCGATGACGCCTGCGTCGTGATCGGCAAACAGCACGGGCTGGCAATCAGCGGCCAGAACAGACAGGGCGAGGCCACGGGTCGCGGTAACGAGCGCGTCGGCCTTTGGACGCTCGGCTGAGGGTTGCGTGATGGTGATCACATCTGCTGAATGGATTTGGTGGACACCCATCAGTGCATCCAGCGAAACGCCCATGGCGTCGGCAACACGGCTGCGGTTGATCGTGACGACGTCATGTTGATCAGAACTTCCAGTGCCGCAGTTGAGGCCCTCAAAAACGCCGGACGACGCGCCACCACGGCGGGTGAAAAAACCGTGGCGCAGGGGCGCAAGGCTGTCGGCCGTGATGATTTCGAGCGTCATGGTTCCAATCCAGCTGGCGGCGGAGCGTTTGTGGGATAAAGCCCCAGTACTTTGAACAGCGAACCCATTTCTGACGGGTGCGTCAAGCGGCGGTGTGCGGTAATGTGTGCATCAAGCGCGTCGCCGCTCAGGTTTGCCGCCAGCGTTTGGGCGCGCTGGGCGATGCCAAGACGTTCCAAAAACACGCCTTGGGTGGTGAGTTGGGTGTAAATCGCGCCGCCATTTGTCGATGCTGCGGTCATGGCGATGGCCTCAAAATCGACGTGGGCAGTGATGTCGGCCTCGCCCGGGTTTGCGAATGGATCGGTGGACGCGTGATTTTGCAGCGCTTGCAACGTATCGCCGAGCGAGCGCCAGTCACCGTAATCGACGATCAG
The DNA here is from genome assembly GCF_000155735.2 of Octadecabacter arcticus 238. Classification (GTDB taxonomy): domain Bacteria; phylum Pseudomonadota; class Alphaproteobacteria; order Rhodobacterales; family Rhodobacteraceae; genus Octadecabacter; species Octadecabacter arcticus. Next base: position 3,418,783 of record NC_020908.1, on the reverse strand, counting down.
CGCCGCGCCACCACTGGTCGCGATACGGTTGGCGATGTTTTCGGTAATGGCCGCCAAAGCGGTGCAATGTTCGACAATGTCGCTGGCTTTGGTGTTGCCTAACCGGTGTTCGAGGAAGGCAATCGGTGCAGCGGCGGACAGGCCAGCAACAAGCGTGCCGTCTTGCAGCCCGATCTGCAGCTCGCGCCACCCAGACCCGTCGGCGGGCGTGGCGCGGTGAAATTGGCGGATCGGCAGCGCGTCAAAGAATTCATTGGCAACAAGAAAGAGCGGCATGTCGGGCAATGTGCTAACATCGTCATGCCACGTCACGTTTGTATGCGGTCCGCTCATAAGCTCCGCCTGCTTTTTTCGCAGTGCGGGAGAGGTTTCGACGAGGTGAACCTGTGCTGCGTCAACAAAACCTACAACCTTGGCCGTGGCGCGCAGGATATCGGCCATTAACGTGCCGCGACCGGGGCCGAGTTCTGCCAGCGCAAAGGTGCTTGGCTGGCCCTGATCGATCCATGCTTGCGCCAGTGACAGCCCGATAAGTTCGCCGAACATCTGGCTGATTTCCGGCGCGGTGGTGAAATCGCCTGCCGCACCCAGTGGATCGCGGGTGGCGTAGTAGCCGTATTTGGGATGCATTAACGCGTCAGCCATATAGTCAGCCAGCGTAATTGGTCCGCTTGTCTGGATACGTGCGGTAATCAGGTCGTGCAGCGCGGTCATAGCTTACTGGAGCGCGATTTTTTACCAGGACGGGTGAGGAACATCACGATCAGGCCGCCAAGGATCATCGGGATCGACAGCGCTTGGCCTTGGGTCAGGCCCCATGTGCCAAATTCGTATGCCCAGCCGATGGGATTGTCGGCGCTGGTAAACTGAACGTCCGGTTGGCGCACAAATTCCACCGCAAAGCGTGACAACCCGTAGCCCAGCAAAAACACCGAAACGAGCGACCATTTGCGTTTCAACCAGCCGCGCTGGAATGCCAAAAAGAGAATAATCGCGCCCAGCAGCAGGCCTTCGAGGCCCGCTTCATAAAGCTGGCTTGGATGGCGAATGGGTTCATCGCCATGATAAAACCATTCGCCGACGGTCGTGCAAAGCTGGCGCGACGGATCAAGACACATCGACGGGAACTTGACGCCCCACGGCAAGTCCGTGGCGCGGCCCCAGAGCTCTCCGTTGATGAAATTCGCAATCCGGACAAGGAAAATAGCCGGTGTCGCGGTGAGCGCGAGAATATTGGCAACATCGCCCAAAGCGGCGCCGTAACGACGCGAGCAGGCGAACACAGCGACGCAAACACCAATAAAGCCGCCGTGAAACGACATGCCGCCGTCCCAGATTCGAAAGATCGACATCGGGTCGTCGCTAAATTGGCCGTTGCCGTAAAACAGCACGTAGCCAAACCGCCCGCCTGCAATAACGCCGATGATCACCCACGTGAGCAGGTCTTCGATCTGGTCACGCGACAGAGGGGGGGTGTGATCGGTCCAAAGGGTAGTGCGCTTTATGGCTTGTGCGGCGATCCACCAACCGATGATGATACCGACGATATACGCCATGGCGTACCACCGCAGCGCAAAGGTAAAACCAAAGAGCGTGATTGCAAAAATGACGGGTGAGATATCGGGGAACGGAATGGCTGCTAACATGGTGCCTTTTGTGACGCAGGGTGCGTCGATGTCAACCACGCTGACAGGGTTGTTATAGGGTCAAGGGTGCCCATATAAAGAGTCATAGACAGGAGATTGACCATGCAGAGCCGCAACAAAGTCTTTGACGATATTTCGCAACTGATGACCAATGCCATGGGTGTAGCCCAAGGGGCCAAGGACGAAGCGCAGACAGCGATGTCGTCCATGGTGGATCGCTGGTTGGCGGATCGTGATTTTGTCACCCGCGAGGAGTTTGAAGCTGTCCGAACGATGGCGCAAAAAGCCCGCGAAGAGAACGCGAGCCTTTTGGCGCGTATCGAGACGCTAGAAGGCAAGTAAGCTGCGCGGCTTTGCCGCGCGCAATGATGTGTTGGATGGGGGCTGCCGGTTGGTTGCCCCCATTTTCGTTGGGGGGGGCGATGGGGTGTCGGGGAGCTGCCCCGCTTCGCTCCCCGGGATATTTAAAAAGCAAAGACGCTGGCTAAAGGCGCTGCATCGGAGGAACCATGGTGCCACAGACAAGGCGAGTCAGGATGCGTGGCACAGGCGGGATCTGTGAGGCCGGAAACAGCACGCGGTCGCGCAGGATAGGTAAAATTTTGCTGTCGGATTGATACATTGGCGTGAAGGCCCACGACATGGCCTGATAGATTTTCGTGTGAAGGCGGCGCGCGCGGGCATAGGCTGGCAGGGCGTGTTCGACAGGGCGGGAGTTGAGGGCGCGTGACAGCGCCAGCGCATCCAGCAGTGCCATGTTGGCGCCTTGGCCAAGCTGCGGTGAGGCGCGGTGGGCGGCGTCACCGATGTGGACCAAGCGTTTGTTATATGGGCGTTTTAGGGTGCCGTGGCTGTATCGCGCCATGGTCATTTGATCTGGATCGGTAATTTGATCCAGAAATGGGGCGAGTGCGGGCCAAAGGGCTGTGGCCTCGGCCTTCCATGCATCCAGCCCTGCGTTTTGTCAGCTTGAGTAGCCGTCGCTTGGCAGGGACCAGAAGATAGCGGCTTTGAAGTTCGCATCATCGGGGAGCGTTCCGATCGGCAATGCGCCGATCATATGAGAGGCGGCAACGTAGCGCTGGCTAAGGTGGTGTTTGAACAGGTCGGTGTTTTCAGGCCGATCGACGTGACGTTTGAATTGGCGATGAGCGTGATCCGGTTGCGGGTCTGCGTGGCCTGCCAAAGCGCTTCAAATAACGCGGCGCGGTTGATGGCGAGACCGTAGGCGTCGGGATCGACGAGATTATAGTGCACATCAAGAACGCGCGCACCGTTGTTTGCTTCAACCCCCAGCATGTGGGTGACGCGGTTTCCGTAGGTAAGGGCTTGATCTAGCGCGCCAATTTCCGCCAAGACTGCTTGCCCCACGGGTTGAATGACCAGACCGGACCCAACAGGTTTCGGGGTGTCAAACTGATCGAAAATCGTGATCTCGTGGCCCTGATCCGCGAGCAAACTGGCCGCTGCCAGCCCGCCTATTCCGGCCCCGATAATGGCGATGCGCATGGTCTTAGGCCCCTCAAATCCGGTGGCACATAGCGTACACACCCTGTACACATGAATAAGTTCAGATAGATGTGAGACAAAATTTTGTTGCCAAGATTTAGGCGACCTCGGAGACTGAGAATTGAAAGAAACCAGCTCACGAGGCCAATATGCAAATCATCGGACTGCACAAGAACGTTTATAAACTTTATGCTTGGGCGCGGACACAAGAATGTTTGGACGTGTACCGTATCAAATACGAAGGTCAGGTTCGGCAATGGGACGACTTACGTACAGAGGGCGTTTCTCTATCAAAGTGCGCTGAATTCGTCGGCATCTCGCGCGCGACATATTACCGTCACAAGCGTATTTTGAAGGATTTGGCGCAGGCAATCATACCGCCTTCAAAGGCTCCCAAACGCTGCAACAAGTCACAGTGGGGCGAGGCAGAAAAGCAATTGGTGCTTGAGGCCCGCCGCGACAATGAAACCTACGGTAAGGAGAAAATAGGGGCCATCTTGCGTCGCGACAAAAAGCAAACCATGAGCGATAGCACCGTGGGGCGCATTTTGAGCTTTCTAAGGAAAAAAGGCCTGATCACACGATCAAGATCTGCGCCCCAAAAGCGCAAGCGTAATTTTTCCAAGGGGCATGCCAAGGGATGGAAATATAGGGATTACAAAGATATTGTGGTTGGCGAGCGTGTGCAGATCGATCATATGACTGCCACGAAGAACGGCGTCACGTGCAAACACTTTCAAGCCTAGGAGAGGTGTAGCAAGCATATCCACGCGCAAGTTTATTCGAATGCCACGGCACGCTCTGCCAAACGGTTTTTGCAAGAACTCGTGGAAATAGCTCCCTATAAGATCATCTCAATTCAAGTCGATGGCGGGTCTGAGTTTATGGCCGATTTTGAGACAGCGTGCGAACAGATGGAGATCCCGCTCATTGTGCTGCCGCCAGCAAGGCCAAAATACAACGGTGGTGTCGAGCGCGGTAACCGCACCTTCCGCGAAGAGTTCTATGCATGTCGTGATCTCATTGCCGACAGCATAGGAGCGATGCGGTTTGAACTTCGAAAAGCCGTCGATAAATACAACACATTCAGGCCTCATCATGCCTTGAAAGGCAAGACACCAATGGAGTACATTCGAATCACTCAGGCCAAAGTCGTGTGAGTCTCAAAACACCTGAACCTATACACACAACCTGTACACTGGGCATATGTACGCAACTGCACACCGCAGTGTTGATGCCGTAGGCGAGCGGTTGGATCAATGGCGCACTTTACCACGGCGGCTGGCGTGCCTATAAGCCGGATATGACCCCCTGCGTGATCCAGATTATTCGAATTATATCGCCGGCGCTGTGACCCACACAGGCGTCGGATGAAAGGTGTCTGTTTGATCCGCACCGAAGCTCAATAAAAATTTTTATGAAATGACTGACCCGAAGGACGCCTCACATGTGCGCCGATACAACCGATACCCCCGAATATAAGTCCACGCTGAACCTGCCGAAAACCGATTTCCCGATGCGGGCCGGATTGCCGAAACGCGAACCCGAATGGTTGGCGCGCTGGGCCGAGATGGACGTTTACGGCCAGTTGCGCGACAAGGCGAAAGTTGAAGAGCGTAAGGCGTTTACGCTGCACGATGGACCGCCCTACGCAAACGGGCATCTGCATATCGGGCACGCGCTGAACAAAATCCTGAAAGACATGGTCGTGCGGTCCCAGCAGATGATGGGCAAAGATGCGCGGTATATCCCCGGATGGGATTGCCATGGTCTGCCGATTGAATGGAAGATCGAGGAAAAGTACCGCGAGAAGGGTCTGGATAAGGACGCCGTGGATGTGGTGGAATTCCGTCAGGAATGTCGTGAATTTGCGACTGGCTGGGTCGATATCCAGCGTGAAGAATTCAAACGGCTGGGGATTACCGGCAATTGGGCTGATCCCTATCTGACGATGAACTTCCACGCCGAGAAAGTCATCGCGGAGGAGTTTCAGAAATTCCTGATGAACGGCACCCTGTATCAAGGGTCCAAGCCTGTGATGTGGTCACCGGTGGAGCAAACAGCGCTGGCCGAGGCCGAGGTCGAGTATCATGACAAGAATAGCTTTACGGTTTGGGTGAAGTTTGCCGTGGCCACAGAGGGTGATTTGAAAGATGCGAAGGTCGTGATCTGGACGACGACGCCGTGGACGATTCCGTCTAACAAGGCGGTGGTGTTTGGAGCGGATTATACCTACGGATTGTATGAGGTCACATCGACGCCGGACGAATGTTGGGCTGATGTGGGTGAGCGGTTCTTGCTGGCTGATAAGCTGGCGGCGGACGTGTTTGCCAAAGCGCGACTTGAGGAGAGCAATTGGACTCGTGTGCGTGATGTGAGCACTGATGAATTGTCCGGCTTGTCGTTGCAACATCCCCTCGCAGGGTCTGAAGGCTCAAACGGCGAATGGGATGATCTGCGTGATTTCCGTGCCGCCGATTTTGTGACCGACGACGAAGGCACTGGGTTTGTGCATTGCGCCCCATCCCACGGCATGGAGGAATTCGAGCTGTATCGTGACCTTGGGATGTTGCAGCAAGTCATCACCTACAACGTCATGGACGACGGCAGTTTCCGCGAAGACCTGCCGTTCTTTGGCGGCAAACGCATTTTGCGTGAGAAGGCCAAGAAGGGCGATTGGGAGGGCGACGCGAACGGCGCTGTCATGGCGAAGCTGGCCGAGGTTGGCGGGCTGTTGGCGCGTGGCAAGATCAAGCATTCCTATCCACATTCGTGGCGTTCCAAAGCGCCGATCATCTATCGCAACACGCCGCAGTGGTTTGCTGCCGTTGATAAGGCGGTTGGCGACGGGCAGGACACATATGGCACAACGATCCGTGAACGGGCGTTGCGCAGCATTGATGAATTGGTGACGTGGACGCCGCAAAAGGGGCGCAACCGCCTGTATGCGATGATCGAACAGCGCCCCGATTGGGTGCTGTCACGTCAGCGTGCGTGGGGCGTGCCACTGACCTGTTTCACGCGTAAGGGTGCTACGCCGACGGACGACGATTATCTGCTGCGTGATCCGGCGGTAAACGCACGGGTTTTGGAGGCGTTTAAAGTTGAGGGCGCGGATGCGTGGTACAAGGACGGCGCGAAGGCGCAGTTCCTTGGGGGCGATCACAACCATGATGACTACGATCAGGTCATGGATATTCTGGACGTCTGGTTTGACAGCGGATCGACCCATGCGTTTACATTGCGCGACCGCGAAGATGGATCAGAAGACGGGTTGGCCGATCTGTATCTTGAGGGCACCGACCAGCACCGTGGGTGGTTCCATTCATCGATGTTGCAGGGCTGTGGCACCATTGGCCGCGCGCCGTACCGCGGGGTTTTGACCCACGGATTTACGCTTGATGAGAAGGGCATGAAGATGTCCAAATCCATCGGCAACACCATCGTGCCCGAAAAGATCGTGCAGCAATATGGCGCGGATATCTTGCGGCTTTGGGTGGCGCAGGTTGATTTTACCAATGACCAGCGCATCGGGGACGAAATCCTGAAAGGCGTGGCCGACAGTTATCGCCGTTTGCGCAATACGGTGCGGTATATGCTGGGATCGCTCGGTGATTTTGAGGCGTCGATGGCTGTGGCGCGCGATGATATGCCTGAGCTTGAGCAGTTGATCCTGCATAAGCTGGCCGTGCTGGATGGTGTCGTGCGTGAGGGCTATGCCAAGTACGATTTCCAGGGCGTGTTCCGTGCGATTTTCGATTTTGCGACGCTCGATTTATCGGCGTTCTATTTCGATATCCGCAAGGATGCGCTGTATTGTGATGGGGATACGGATCGCCGCCGCGCGGCGCTGACGGTACTGGATCATCTGTATGCGCGCCTGACGACTTGGTTGGCCCCGATCCTGACATTCACGATGGAAGAGGTCTGGCTGGAACGCAACGGGCCAGACACATCGGTGCATTTGGTTGATTTTCCGGACACGCCGGATGCGTGGCGCGACGATGAACTGGCGGTGCGGTCTGAAACCGTGCGCGCAGTGCGCCGCGTAGTGACAGGCGCGCTGGAAGAACAGCGCACGGCCAAGGTCATCGGGTCGTCACTTGAAGCGTCACCGACTGTATATCTGAGCGAGGAACTGGCGGCGATCATCACCAACTCCGAAACGTTCGCGGACCTGTGCATCACCAGCCAGATCACAATCGTGCAGGGCGCGGCGCCTGATGGTGCGTTCAGCTTGGACGACACCGTAGGCGTTGGCGTGGTGTTTGCACTGTCGGACGGCACCAAATGCGAACGCTGCTGGAAGACCTTGCCTGATGTTGGCACGCACAGCCATTCTGGTGTTTGTGCACGGTGTGAAACTGCGCTGGGCTAAAGCGCAGGATTCGGATTGCTTAGGCGCTAAAAATTGGTGAGGGTGGGACATGCCCAGCCTCACCGTTCCTACGCAATTTGGCCCCTTAACCCTTTGGGAAGACGACGGCTCGATTGTGCGTGTGGATTGGGAGGGCGCGGGGCTGGATCAAACGCCGCTGCTGCGCGAGGCCGCGGATCAGTTGCGGGCTTATGATGCGGGCGGGTTGGAGGTTTTTGATTTGCCACTGCGGGTCGGTGGATCGGATTTTCAGCGCGCGGTGTGCAGCCAGATGTCCGCGATACCATTTGGTGAGACCGTTACCTATGGCGATATTGCCAAAGCGCTAAAGCAATCGCCGCAAGCCGTCGGGTCAGCCTGTGGTGGCAATCCTGTGCCCGTGATTATCCCGTGCCACCGCGTGATGGGGGCCAAGGGGCTGACAGGTTTTTCTGGCAAAGGCGGCGTAGAAACCAAAGTCGCATTGCTGCGCCATGAACGCGCGGGCGGCTTTCTGATTTAGTGGTCGCGTTATCCGTCTTGCCCGTGCAAAACCTGCTGCAGCGCGCCTGCGCCAAGCAGGTAGATTGACGTGATCATCAAGCCCCAAAAGACCCACGCGATGGGGTCGAACCCTTCCCAAGCGGCAAAGCCTGCAAAGACGGTCCAAGCCAAGGCCATCGGCAGGGACACCACGCGCCAACGGTCGGTGCGCACAGGGTGGATGAACTTGATCGGCAGGAACATCGCCACCGCAAGAACTGCCACAAGGATCAGGCAGGCCCACCACGGCGGTGACAGCGCGAACAAAATCAGAATCAGCATGTTCCAGCATCCCGGAAAGCCGGAAAAGGAATTGTCGTTAGTTTTCATGCGTGTATCGCAAAAATACAGCGCCGAGCCGAAGGTGATTACGATGATCGCCGCCCAGCCTGACCAGCCATCCATCAGGCCGGATGCATACAGCGCATAGGCCGGGATGAACACATATGTGAGGTAGTCGATGATCAGATCGAGCAACACGCCGTCGAACTGTGGCGCGTATCGCTTGACGTTGTAATGGCGTGCCAGTGGGCCGTCGACCCCGTCAACGGCAAACGCCACGATGAGCCAGACGAACATGGATGACCAGTCTTTCTGGATCGCTTCGAGCATGGCCAGCATGGCAAAGACCGCGCCGGTGGCGGTCAGGAAGTGGACACTGAGGGCTTTGGCTTGTGCATTCATTTAAATGTCATGACCCAATGGCAGCGATAGGGCAAGTGAGGTTTAGACCGCGATTATCCGGCAGCGCGCGGATGGGCCGCATCGTAGACTTCCATAAGGCGCGCTGTGTCGACCGCCGTGTAGCTTTGGGTTGTGGACAGGGATGCATGGCCAAGTAATTCTTGGATAGATCGCAAATCACCACCGGCATTGAGCAGATGGGTCGCAAAACTGTGGCGCATGGCGTGCGGCGTGGCCGTTGCTGGCAGACCTAGCTGCATACGCGAACTTGCCATGACGTTCTGAATGGCCTTGGGATACAGTGGACCACCACGGCTGCCGCGAAAGATCGGCTGATCGGCTGTCAACTGATGCGGGCAAGCGTCCAGATAGGCATTCACGGCGGCGCGTGCGGCGGGGATCACCGGCACGAGGCGTTCTTTGCCCCCCTTACCGATGATGCGCAGCGTTGCGGGCAAAGGCACGTCGGTGGGGGTCAGGCCAAGCGCTTCGGATATCCGCAAACCGCAGCCGTACAACAGGGTGACGACTGCGACATCGCGCGCGGCGATCCACGGCTCACGCGCTTGCAATTCAACCGTGTCGATCATGGCGCGCGCGCCGTCAACGGCCAATGGGCGGGGCAGTTTTTTCTGAAACTTGGGCGATCGGGTCGACAACACGGCAGTGGGTTCAAACCCTTCACGATCCGCCAGCCAGCGATAGAACGATTTTACCGCTGACAGGCTACGGGCCAAGGATCGTGCCGCAACCCCGCGGCCACGTTCTGACGCCATCCATGCCCGCATATCGCTGACAGTGATCCGCGAAATCGGACCCAAGCCCTGCGCTTCACCGTGATAGGTGGTCATAAAGTTCAGAAATCCCAAAAGGTCGGTCTGATAGGCAGTTATGGTGTTCGCCGCTGCCCCGTTCAAGGCGCGTTGATGATCCAGCCAGTCGCCCAAAGAGGATGACATGGCAGGTGAGATCATCAGCTTAACCAACGCCGCATGGCCCGTTCAAAAACGCCAGCAAAGAACGTCAATAAATCAGTGCCTTGTTGTGGTGTGAACTGGTGCGGATCTTCGGCCCCGAAAATCAACATACCCGGAAGGCGGCCTTCACCAAGGTTCAGCTGCATGCACGCCTCTGAGCGGATGTAGTCTGCTTTGTCGCCAAAAATGGTTGTGTCGTCCGTGCGGACTTGGCGCAGCGTCACCTGTCGTGATGGGGTCGCGCGGCCATGGGTGATGTAGTCGCGTACAAAGCCCGGTTCGGCAACCGACAGCACATCGCCAAGGCGCGATACCGCAGGATCGGCGTCCGGCACGGCTGATTCCAGCACCAAGCGCACCGCATCGACGCGCAAGATGTCAGACACTTCCCCGCGCAGTTCGCGCAAGAAAGGTTCAAACTGGGTCGCATCCATCATCCGCAAAATAGCACGGTTGATCTGGTTGGTTCCGGCAAGGTTTTCATACGCTGCGGCAATCACGTTGCGATGGGTGTCTTCAAGGCGATCAAGGCGCGCCTCAAGCCGTTCCATCGCGATGCCGCGCAGATCGACGATATTACCGCCCATGGTTTTTTCGTTCGCGGCAACAAGTGCGCGCATAATGTCCTTATCTTCCAGCAAAGCGGCTGGGTCAGACATAATTCTGGACCGGACATCGTCAGTCAAAATGGGGGCGTTCAGAAGTGGATCGCTACTCATACTTGTCTCATCTCATTGCTTGAAACAGGGTTTAGCAGACACAGGTCCGATCCTGCTAGGATTATTTAATGTTGATACAAAGTGTTGCAGGGCGGCATTGATGTGACGCCCTGCTTGTTATTGCGTCAATAACATCCCGAGAGGCCTGCGTCAGTGCTGGCGAGGGGTCGTCCCCCCCGCCAGCACCCGAACGCAAGGTGCAGACTTAAACGATCTTAATGTTCGCCTTTTTGGCGTCGGCAAGGAATGCGGCCAAGCCGTTGTCCGTCAGCACATGGTTCGCCATGGCCTTGATGACATTCGGCGGTGCCGTGCAAACGTCCGCGCCGATTTTTGCACATTCGGACATGTGGTTGGCGTTGCGGATGGAGGCGGCCAGGATCTGTGTCTCGAACCCGTAGTTGTCATAGATCAGGCGGATGTCTTCGATCAATTCCAGCCCGTCGAGGTTGATGTCGTCAAGGCGGCCAATAAATGGTGAGATGAATGTCGCGCCGGCCTTAGCCGCCAGCAGCGCTTGGTTGGCAGAAAAACAAAGCGTCACGTTGACCATGTTGCCTTCATCCGACAGCACTTTGCAGGCCTTGAGGCCATCCCATGTCAGCGGCACTTTGACGGCGATGTTGTCGGCGATTTTGGCGAGCTTTCGGCCCTCGGCGATCATCTGTTCGGCGTCTGTGGCGACGACCTCGGCAGAGACGGGACCATCGACAAGGTCACAAATTTCCTTGGTAACTTCGAGGATGTTCAACCCCGATTTGGCGATGATCGACGGGTTCGTGGTGACGCCGTCAACCATTCCGAGGTCGTTAAGTTCCTTGATGGCGGCGACGTCTGCGGTGTCTACGAAGAATTTCATGGGTCTGGCTCCTGTTGAAGATTGGGGGGCTGATGTTAGGGCTAACGGGGTTCGTGGCTGACATACCGCAAAGTGCTGCGCACGGGAAGGGGCGGTTGTGTGCACTTGGATGCAGGTGTCTAATACAGTTCGGGCGGGCAGCAGGAGACTCCCATGGACCTTTCAATCTGGATGACCTTTGTCGCCGCGTCGGTGGCGTTGATCGTCATTCCCGGCCCGACTGTTGTGTTGGTTTTGACTTATGCGCTGACCCAAGGGCGTCGGGTCGCTGTGGCGTCGGCCCTTGGCGTTGGCCTTGGTGATTTGATCGCTATGGTGGCCTGTTTGGCGGGTTTGGGCGCGCTTGTTTTGGCATCGTCTGTCCTGTTTGGCGTCGTGAAATGGCTGGGGGCGGCGTATTTGGTGTGGATGGGCATCGGGATGATCCGGTCCCCTATAAATGGCGGCAGTGCAATCCGGATTGCAGAGACGGCACAGGACACGGTGATCCCTGCATCGCGGGTCTTTGGGAATGCCGTGATTGTGACGGCGCTGAATCCTAAGGGAATCGTATTTTTCATCGCCTTCGTGCCGCAATTCATCGATCAAGCTGCGTTCCTTTTGCCCCAGTTCGCGATCCTGACCGCAACGTTCGTCAGTCTTGGAGTGTTAAACGCGCTGTTTTACGCCCTGCTGGCTAATCGGTTGCGAACGCATATCCGCAAGCCGTTCGTATTGACGTGGATGACCCGTCTGGGTGGGAGCGTTTTGATTGGCATGGGTGTGCTCACAGCCACTTTGCGCAAAGCGGTATGAACCGGCAATGACGCAAGAGTTTTTTCATGAGGGCGATCTGGTGGGCGTGCTGACGACGCAGCCGCTGGATCGGACCCTTGATTACAAAGCCCCGGAAGGCGGCTGCCATTTGGGCGCGTTTGTCGAGGTGCCGCTTGGCCCGCGCAAGGTGCTTGGCGTGGTCTGGGGGGCGGGTAAAGGCGACTTTGACTACAAAAAAGTGCGCAGCGTGATTCGTGTGCTTGATGTTGCACCCATGGCTGATGAGATGCGGCAGTTTTTGATCAAGGCTGCTGATTATACACTGACCCCGATGAACGCGATGCTGCGTTTGGCAACCCGCGCACCGGGGCTTGGCGATGCGCCATCCATGCGCAAGGTTTACCGTTTGGGGACGGACGAGCCCACACGAATGACCGATGCGCGCGCTAAAGTTCTTGGGGTATTGCGCGATTACGGCGGACTTGCATTCACCCTTAAGGAGATCGCGGAGTCTGCTGGCGTCACGACGTCCGTTGTCAAAGGATTGGTCAAACTGGGCGCGGTCAGCGAAGAAGACGCGCCGCGCGATGTGCCATACCCACGGCTTGATCCCGACCGTGGCGGCAAGGAATTGACCAACGATCAGGCGGTTGGTGCCAAAATATTGAGCGAGGCTGTACGGTCAGGCACTTACGGGACCACGCTATTGAAGGGGGTCACAGGGTCCGGCAAAACCGAGGTCTATCTGGAAGCCGTCGCAGAATGTTTGCGTCAGGGCCGCCAAGCCTTGGTCCTGTTGCCCGAAATCGCACTGACGGCTGAATTTTTGACACGGGTCGAAGCGCGGTTTGGCTGCAAGCCCGCCGAATGGCACAGCGGCGTGACGATGACCGAACGGCGCCGCTGCTGGCGCATGGTCGGGCAAGGCGATGCGCAACTGATCGTCGGCGCGCGCTCGGCTTTATTTTTACCGTTTCGCGATCTGGGGCTGGTCGTCGTGGATGAGGAACACGACACGTCCTACAAACAAGAGGACGGGGTGCTGTATAACGCCCGTGATATGACGGTGTTGCGCGCGTCACTGAACGCAGCACAGGTGGTTTTGGCGTCCGCGACGCCGTCGTTAGAATCCTGGGCGAACGTTGAAGCTGGTAAGTATGCGCGCGTGACTTTGGCGTCGCGATATGGTGCGGCCGTGCTGCCGAAGATGTCCGCGATTGATATGCGGATTGAGGATTTGCCCGGTGGTCGGTGGGTGTCACCGACATTGCAGAAAATGGTAGAAGCAAGGTTGGAGCGGGGCGAGCAGTCGTTGCTGTTCTTGAACCGTCGCGGCTATGCCCCTGTTACGATCTGTCGGGCGTGCGGCCATCAGATTGGCTGTGATGATTGTGACGCGACGATGGTGGAACACCGGTTTTTAAAGCGCCTGATGTGCCATCAATGTGGGGAAACCAAACCGATGCCGACGGTGTGCCCGTCCTGTGAGGCGGTCGACAAGCTGGCCCCTGTGGGTCCCGGCGTGGAACGCATGGCCGAAGAAGCCCAAGCGCTGTTTCCGGACGCGCGGGTAGCGGTTTTGAGTTCAGATTTGTACGGGTCTGCGCGGGCGCTGAAGGAACATATCCAAAGCATCGCACGCGGTGAGACGGACGTGATTGTTGGCACGCAATTGGTCGCCAAGGGGCATAATTTTCCAAAACTGACGCTTGTGGGGGTTATCGATGCCGATTTGGGCCTGCAAGGGTCAGACCTGCGGGCCGCCGAACGCACGTTCCAACTGATGCGTCAGGTTGCGGGACGTGCAGGGCGCGCCGAGATCGCGGGTGAGGCGGTGTTGCAGACGTTCCAGCCCGAACATCCGGTTATTCGCGCTATTTTAGGCGGTGACGAAGAGGCGTTTTGGACGGCCGAAGCGGCGGAGCGCCGCGCGGCGGGCGTGCCCCCCTATGGGCGCATGGCGGGGATCGTGTTGAGTTCGCCCAACGTGCAAGAGGTGTTCGATCTGGGCACGCAAATGGCCCGTATGGACGGCCCGCTGCGCAAAATCGGCGCGCAGGTTTACGGTCCCGCGCCAGCACCGATCGCGCGGATCCGCGGACGCCATCGTGTGCGGTTGTTGGTGAAGGCAGAAAAATCCGCGCCGCTACAACAGGCGCTTGTGGCGTGGGCGGCGCAGTTCAAACTGCGCGGCGAGTTGCGTATGGCGATCGATATTGATCCCCAAAGTTTCTATTAGGTGAATGTGTATTGACCCCGAAGTAAGAGGGGGCCAGCCCCCGTCGCGATGCGACCCCCCCCGGGATATTGTTGAAGCAATGACGGCGTTAAGAGAGAGAAGCGCAGGGGTTTGGTGGTGGCGCGTTTGATCACGCCTTTGGCCTCAAAGTCGAGCTGCACGGATTCTTGCCATCGGCCCAGTTTATCGCCACCCGGAAACATGTTCTCGGGCAGATGCGTTAGGGCGGCGAATTTTATCTCAGCAAATGTGAGGCTGGGGGCGTCTTTCGCCAAAAAGCGCAACATTGCGTCGCGGACCGCGTGATATTTCACCGTGTTGAGCTGAGTTGTCTTGCCCGGTGTGTTCACATTTTCGACGGTGACCATGTCTTCGCATAGATTTTTCATGTTGTTTCCACCGCACTTCTATTTACACGGAATTCTGGGTTCGACAATTCTGGCGGGCAGGGGTAACGCTATTTGGATGAAAACCATCTCCCTCTCTGACGCCCAAACCCTGCCGTTTTGGCGCCGACCCGTGACCTTGTTGTTCTTGATGGCAGCAGCGATGCCAATCGCATTTTCGACGTGGTCGGCGTTGTTGAATAATTTTGTCATCGAGGTCGCGGATTTTGATGGCTCCGACATTGGTTGGCTGCATACCGTGCGTGAAATTCCGGGGTTTCTGGCGGTCGGCGTGATCGTGTTGCTGATGATGTTTCGAGAACAGGTGCTTGGGCTTGTGGCCTTGGTAATGCTTGGCGTGGCTACGGCGCTGACGGCGCAGTTCCCGAGTATGGGTGGCATCCTGACCATCACGATGCTGAGTTCGATTGGCTTTCATTATTACGAAACTGTGAACCAGTCGTTGCAATTGCAATGGATCGATAAGGCCCGTGCGCCGCAGACTTTGGGCTGGATCATCGCGGCCGGTTCGGCTGCGACGTTTCTGGCCTATGTGCTGATCGTGCTGACGTGGGAGGCGTTCGATCTGTCGTATTCCATCGTCTATTGGCTGTCGGGCGGGTTGACGGCCTGCGTTGGCATGTTTTGCCTGCTGGCCTATCCGCAATTTGAATCGCCCAACCCGCAGCGCAAGCAATTCGTTCTGCGCAAACGCTATTGGTTGTATTACGCGCTGCAATTCATGTCCGGCGCGCGGCGTCAGATTTTCGTAGTCTTCGCGGGTTTCATGATGGTTGAGAAGTTCGGCTTTGCAGTGCATGAGGTCACATCGCTTTTTCTGATAACCCTAATGGCCAACATGGTGTCCGCGCCGCTGGTCGGCAAAGCGGTTGCGGTCTTTGGCGAACGTCGCGCGCTGGTGTTTGAATATGTCGGGCTGGCGGTGATTTTTTTCCTCTATGGCGGGTTGTATTTCTTTGGCTGGGGGGTGGTTCTGGCGTCGGCGCTTTATATCTTCAACCATATTTTCTTCAGTCTTGCGCTGGCCCTGAAAACCTATTTTCAAAAGATCGCCGACCCCGGGGACATTGCGCCCACGGCAGCAGTCGCGTTTACGATTAACCATATTGCGGCCGTGTTTTTGCCAGCGGGTTTGGGATATTTGTGGCTGGCGTCGCCGCAACTGGTGTTTCTGGCGGCAGCAGGAATGGCGATTGTGTCGCTAGGGCTGGCGCTGATGATCCCGCGCCATCCGGTTGAAGGTAATGAGACAATTTTTGCGCGCCAGCGTGCACCACACCCTGCGGAGTAGACCATGACGACATTTACAGCACTGACCACAATGATGGGCAAACCTGCCGCACAAGCCATGAGCGACGCGATGGAGGGCATGCAGCCTGCACCAACGGGTGTTGGAGTTTTTGAAGTCGAAGACGACAGCGGACTGTGGGAGGTTGGCGGTTATTTTGAGGCCGCACCTGATGGCGCGTCGCTCGCGTTGCTCTGCGCGACGTTCGGTGCCAAGCCGTTTGTGGTCAGTGAGTTGCCGGAAACCGACTGGGTCGCCCATGTGAAACGCGAGTTACCCCCCGTCGAGGCGGGGCGGTTTTTTGTCTACGGATCCCACGATGTCGACTTGCTGCCCGATGGTCGTGTGGGCCTGCTGATCGACGCCGCGATGGCGTTTGGTACAGGGCACCACGGCACGACGCTGGGCTGTCTGCGGGCGTTTGACCGCTTGCTTACCGGCGGGGAGGAATTTGGCGATGTGGCCGACGTTGGATGCGGCACTGCGGTGCTGGCGATGGCGGCGGCCAAGACCACGGATGCAAACGTCATCGCCAGCGATATTGATCCAGTCGCCGTTGAGGTGGCTGTTGTGAATATGGCGACCAACGGCATGGGTGATGCGGTGGTCTGTGTCACGGCGGCGGGTTTTGATGATCCTGCACTGGCCGACGCTGCGCCATTTGATCTGATATTTGCAAACATCCTTAAGGGGCCGCTGATGATGCTTGCGCCTGATATGGCAAAATATGCCAAAAAAGGGGGATTCGCGATTCTGTCAGGGCTTTTGAATGAACAGGCTGACGAAATTATAGCGGTTTATGCACGTTCCGGGTTCAATCTGGTCCATCGCGATGAGATTGTTGACTGGACCACGTTAACCCTTCGGCAAGAGACTTAGAAAAACCGCATTTGAGCCGGTTTTTACGCGAATTTTAGGAGTTTGCCACATTTTCGCCCCATTTGGGAGGGAAATTAACGGCGTTTGGTGGGGGCCGAATTTGTACGTTAGGCTGTCCCATGACGATTAATGCTTCCCTAGATAAACGCCTGCACAAGATTGTGCGTACCCATAACCGCATGCGCCGCAATGGTGTGGTGCACCGTGTCGGCCGCGATGGTTTGATCCGGTCACGTCCACGGCTTGTGCGGCCACGTTTCCCACTGAAAGGCGCGCTGATTGTTGTCGCGCTGCTGGTTGCATTCAAAGCGTTGTTGTTCGCGCAGTTGGGTGCGGGTGGCTATGCGCTGAAAGTTGATGAGCTTCGTAGTGGTTCAATGGTTGAACAGGCGGGTGCGTATATCATGCGAGAAGAACCGGTAACTGTGGCGATTGGCGGGTATCTCACAAGGTATATCTTCAAGCGCCATGGTGCCGCGATTTTCGTTCCTTTCCAAGAACATAAAAAGGCCGCGCTCTTAGGGGGCGCGGCCTTTTGAATTTGGGTCTGTGTTTGCGACAGGTCCAGCCTGTCAATTTCGCCAAACGGCTGAAATTAGCGGATCAAAGCGCCGGTTGCGATAGCTTCGATGTCGCCACGTACGAGGCCGATATCGTCCAGCTCACGCGTTGTGAGCTTGCTGAGCGAATTGCGCGTCATGCGTGCGTCATTCCAGGAAACCACAGATGCGATCATGGAAACAATTGAAAAACCGTTCTTTATGGTTGCGGTGCGGAAGTCGATGGCGGCCATGATGAAATCTCCTAATGAGTGTTTGCGGGCGCTGTGTTCTATCTACTTTTACGTAAGGCGCAGGTAGGATGTCTTTCTGCGCCGTACCAGAGCCATTTGGGCATGGGTGATATGCGCCCGCTGCATGGCAGAAAGTAACCACGTTGGCCTTATAAATAAGGTATGAAACGACGCGGAGGCAGGTCGTGGACGTGGCGCAGGATGACGTTTTCAGACCTCAATTGTGGCCATTGGGCGGCGGCCCTCTGTGGCCAAAATGACGATGAGGGATTGGCGGGTGTTCGCCTTTTGTGCTAAGCGGTTGGGACGTGAATAAAAAAAGAGGGCAGTGATGCGGGTATTGGGCATAGATCCAGGGCTGGTGAACATGGGGTGGGGGGTGATTTTGGTGAACGGATCACGCTTGACCCATGTGGCCAACGGCGTTTGCAAGTCTGGCAAGGGCGACTTGGCGCAGCGTTTATTGGCGCTGCATGATCAACTCGTCGCGGTGATTGCAGAATTTGCGCCGGATGCCGCTGCGGTCGAACAGACATTTGTGAATTCTAACGGTGCGGCGACACTGAAGCTGGGCCAAGCACGCGGTATCGCAATGCTGGTTCCGGCACGTGCTGGATTGGCGGTGGGGGAGTATGCCCCGAACGCAATTAAGAAGGCAGTCGTCGGGGTTGGTCATGCGGATAAGGCACAGATCGCGCATATGATAAAATTGCAACTACCGGGCGTTGAACTGGCAGGGCCGGATGCGGCGGACGCATTGGCGATCGCGATTTGTCATGCGCATCATTTGCAGTCGGCGTCGGCGAGAGTGAAGGTCGTCAAGCCAGCAGTGCGCGAGGAGGTCGTGCCAGTGGTGCGCAAGGAGGTCGTGCCGACGGCGCGCAAGGAGAACGTAGCATGATAGGACGCATCGCTGGACGGCTGGAATATCGTGCCATCGATCATGTTCTGATCGACGTCAAAGGTGTGGGTTATATCGTCTTCGTCAGTGACCGCGTCATGGCGACGTTGCCGCGTGTCGGCGAGGGGGTTTCGCTTTATACCGACCTGCTGGTGCGCGAGGACTTGTTGCAATTGTTCGGGTTCACGACCTTGGTCGAAAAGGAATGGCACCGTTTGTTGATGTCGGTGCAAGGGATCGGGGCGAAGGCATCCTTGGCGATACTGGGGACGTTGGGCGCAGATGGTGTCAGCCGATCGATTGCGATGGGTGATTGGGCGGCAGTGGCCACGGCTAAGGGCGTCGGGCCGAAGACGGCCAAGAAGGTTATTCTGGATTTGAAGGATAAGGCGCACGGCGTCATGGCGATGGCCGGAACGGCAGCTGGTGCTGCGCCTGCGGCGGGCGGGGGCGCGTCGGTATCTGCTGACGCAGAGACCGACACAGATATGCACGCCGTGGTCGACCGCTATGATGGCACCGCTGCGGGCAATGGCGCTGCACAATCTGAAACACTTTCAGCCTTGAGCAATCTTGGATATGGCCCGTCCGATGCTGCTGGCGCTGTGGCACAAGCCGCGGTCGAAAATGATGGGGCGGATACGGCGACGCTGATCCGTGCTGCGCTGAAATTGCTGGCACCGAAGGGGTAAGCGATGACCGAACCTGACCCATCGCTGGAGCCTGAACGTCAGTCTGAGGACATTCCGCGTGAAAACGATCGCGCGTTGCGGCCGCAGATGTTGTCCGAGTTCGTCGGGCAAGCAGAAGCGCGGTCCAATTTGGCGGTGTTCATTGAAAGTGCCAAAATGCGCGGCGAGGCGATGGATCACACGTTGTTTCATGGGCCACCGGGACTTGGCAAAACGACACTGGCGCAGATTATGGCACGTGAACTGGGTGTCGGGTTTCGCATGACGTCTGGGCCTGTTCTCGCCAAGGCGGGGGACCTTGCAGCGATTCTGACCAATCTCGAAGCGCGTGACGTGTTGTTCATCGACGAAATTCATCGGCTTAATCCGGCGGTGGAGGAGGTTTTATATCCTGCCTTGGAGGATTTCGAGCTGGATTTGGTGATTGGCGAGGGGCCAGCGGCGCGCACGGTGCGGATCGAATTGCAGCCTTTCACGCTGATTGGTGCGACGACGCGGATGGGCTTGCTGACGACGCCACTGCGGGATCGGTTTGGCATCCCGACGCGGCTGGAATTCTACACCATTGAAGAACTGCACAAGATCGTCACGCGAGGGGCGCGTTTGATGGGCGCGCCTGCCACACCGGACGGCGCACAAGAGATTGCCAAACGGGCCCGTGGCACGCCACGTATTGCAGGGCGATTGCTTCGCCGTGTGGTGGATTTTGCGATTGTTGAAGGCGACGGGACTGTGACCCACGCCATCGCCGATAGTGCGCTGACACGGCTCGGGGTGGATCATCTTGGACTGGACTCTGCGGATCGGCGATACCTCAGGTTGATTGCGGAGAATTATCAGGGTGGGCCTGTTGGGATCGAGACCATGTCAGCGGCGTTGTCGGAGTCCCGCGATGCGCTGGAAGAAGTTATTGAGCCGTATTTGCTGCAACAGGGCCTGATCCAACGCACCCCGCGTGGTCGCATGCTGGCGCAAAAGGCGTGGACGCATTTGGGCATGGCGGCCCCAAAACCGCCAAGCGATTTGTTTGGCTGCTAAGAGCCCTGCGGGGCGAGTTTTTTTGGCCAAGATGAAGGGGGAACCTTTCGCTTGGCCGCAAATCCCTTATCTAGAGTGCTATGATGGATAATTCTGAAATAGAGCCTTTGTTCACCCGTGCTGACGGCGCGTATCTGTGTGCTCGTTGGGGGCGCCCGATTGTGCCAGTGATCTTCGGGGTTGAGGACGAGACGATCAGCCTGTTGAAGGGCGCGTTTGAGGCGGTGTGCGTTTTGGCAGGTCACACAATGGCCGAGACTGACCCGGAGTTGGGTGCCAATGTGATGATGTTGTTCTGCCGTGAGTGGGATGATTTATCGGCCGTGCCTGATCTGGATCGATTGGTGCCGGAATTGGCGGACTTGGTCGTACGGTTGAACCAGGCGGACGCGAACCAATACCGGATTTTCCGGTTTGATGACCAAGGTGCTATTCAGGCCTGTTTCATATTCCTGCGCATGGACGACCAGCTCAGCGAGGTCCCCGCCGACACGCTGGCGTTGTCGCAAGCCGTGCAATCAATTGTGCTGTGGTCGGATTTTGCGTTCAGGGATGCGTCGCCGTTGGCGATGGTGGGCGGCAATGCAGTGCTGCGCCCGGATATCGCGGGCGTGATCCGTGCGGTTTATGATAAGGTGATGCCAGCTGTTGCACACGACCCAAGTCACGCGTTGCGATTGGCCGCGCGGATTGAGGTTTTGCAATGACCCATCGGTTCCCCTTGCGTGTGTATTATGAGGACACAGATTTTGGCGGTATCGTCTATTACGCCAATTACCTGAAGTTCATCGAACGCGGCCGCAGTGAATGGGTGCGTGACATGGGCATAGATCAGGTCGCGCTGAAACGGGATGAGGGTGTGGTGTTTGCCGTGCGCCATATCGAGGCGGACTATTACTCGCCCGCGCACTTTGATGATGAATTGGTTGTGAAAACAGCTGTTGAGGCCGTCACCGGAGCGCGATGGATCGTGCGCCAAACGGTTGAGCGCGGCGGTGAGGTGTTGTTCAGCGCACTTGTCACGGTTGTTGCGATTAATGAGGCAGGCGCGCCAACGCGTCTTCCGGCGGCTTTTCGCCGAAATCTGAACTGAAAACTGCGCGAAATCGCCAGTTTACGCGCGTTTTGTTGGTAATCGGTTGCAAACTGGGCTACATATGGTGGCAACGAGAGGCCAAAATCGGTCCGTTAGAGCAGAGCAGGCGTTATGGAAGCAGCTACAGATTTCACCATGTGGGGCATGTTTGCCCACGCAACCATCCCCGTTCAATTCGTTATGATTTTGTTGATCATCGCATCCGTGTGGTGCTGGGCCGTGATCGTGGACAAGTGGGTTCAATACCGCAAAGCCCGCGCCGAGGCCCGCGTATTTGATGAGGCGTTCTGGTCTGGTAATCCGTTGGATGAACTTTTCGACCGCATCGGTGCCACGCCAAAGGGCCCGTCCGAGAAGATATTCGCCGCTGGGATGTTGGAGTGGCGCAGGTCGCACCGACAAGACGGCGGATTGATTGCAGGGGCCACAGCGCGGATTGATCGGTCCATGGACGTGGCGATTGCCAAAGAAACCGAACGGTTGCAGCGCGGATTGACCGTGCTGGCGACGGTTGGGTCATCTGCGCCGTTCATTGGGCTTTTGGGCACTGTGATGGGCATCATGAACGCATTTATCGAGATTGCCGAGCAGCAGAACACCAACCTGGCCGTCGTGGCCCCAGGTATTGCCGAGGCACTTTTGGCGACGGGTTTGGGTCTGATGGCGGCTATTCCCGCCGTGATCTATTACAACAAATTTAGCGCGGATGCAGACCGTGTCGTCAGCGGCTACGAAGCCTTTGCCGACGAATTTGCGACCATTCTTAGCCGACAGTTGGATTCCTGAGCCGTGGGCGCGGGGTTGATCAAACATGACGAGGGTGGCGGTAGACGTGCGCGTCGCCGTGGGCGTAGGTCCATGCCGATGAGTGAGATCAACGTCACGCCGTTTGTGGATGTGATGTTGGTGCTGTTGATCATTTTTATGGTTGCCGCACCGCTGTTGACGGTCGGCGTTCCGGTGCAATTGCCGGAAACGGCGGCCAATGCACTGCCAAGCGATGATGAAGAGCCGCTGACAGTCACACTGACCGCAGAGGGCGAAGTTATGATCCAAGCGACCGTCGTGGCGCGCGCGGACCTGATCGCGCGTCTGCAAGGCATCGCGGTGGAACGTGACGGCGACCGGATATACTTGCGCGCGGACGGGGCCAATGCGTGGGATGACGTCGCACAGATCATGGGGGCGCTGAACGCGGCTGGGTTCAACAATATCGGTCTGGTGACAGACATTGGTGGCCCCACTTTGGATGGGCAAGACGGGTAAACGCAGATGAGCCCTAAATGAGCATCGGAACCACTCTTTCAGGCACGGGACACGCGGTTTTCATCGTGTGGATGGTCGTGGGCTGGGGCCTGTCGTCTGATCCGCCCCCATTCGAGGTGATGGATGTGTCGGTCGTGTCCGGCGCTGACTTTGCGGCGATGACCCAAGGCGTGCAGCCGGATTTACCGCCCAGCGAACCGGCAGCGATCGAACAGCCCGTGGTGGATGCAACGCCGCCCGCACCCGTGGAGGAGACCCCGCCAGAGGTGGCAGAGGTTCCGACACCCGTGGCTTCGCCAGCCGCCGAAACACCGCCCCAAGCGCCTGAACTGGTTGCGCCAGAAACGGTTGTGACAGACGTGGCACCCGACATTCCAGACATGCCGCAGATCATCGCACCCGCGCCGTCCGCCGAGCTTGGCACCAGCCAGCGCCCCGTTCCGCGCGCTACACCGCGCGTCGCACCCGAAATCGTCGCCCCGCCGGAACCCGATGCCACCGTCGCACCAGAAGTGACGCAGGCCGCGACCGAACAGGTGGACGCGCCGGTAGAAGACGTTGTTGAACCAGCTGAGGAAACCACGGCACCCGAGGCTGCTGCAGATCAGATTGTGACTGAAGCCGAAGAGCCAAGTTTTGCGCCCGAGATTTCATCGCGGCCACAAACGCGGCCGCAGCGGGCGGCGGCGCCTGTTTTAGAAACACCCACTGAGGATGCTGTTGATCCCGTTGCGGCCGCTTTGGCTGCGGCTGGCGCCGTGGAAACGCCGACACCTACGTCGACACCCACACCGACGCCTGGATTGTCTGGGGGGCAGTTGTCGGAAGGCGACAAAACGGGATTTTTGCGCCAGATCGGAAACTGTTGGAACACTGGCACATTGTCCACAGGTGCACAGAACACGATTATTGATATGGTTTTTGACATGACACCCGATGGACGCCCCGTTGCCGCATCCGTGCGACTTGATAATTTCTCTGGTGGCAATGCGGCGGACGCTGATGCTGCCCTACAAACGGCGCGGCGTGCTTTGCTGCGGTGTTCCGGTGACACTGGGTATGATTTGCCGCGTGATCAGTATGCGCAGTGGCAGCGGGTCATTTTGACGGTCGATCCAACAGCGATGCGCCAACGATGAAATATGCCAGATCCCAATCCCGATTTTTCGCAGTGATCCGCGCACCGAAAAACTCCCCGTTGAAGTTACGGGCAATCCAGTGAGTATAGGCGACATGATGACCAATTTTTTGACCCTTTTTGCGGCGATTATGCTCGCCTTTGTATCCATAACGCCCGCATCGGCGCAGGAACCATTGCGGTTGACCCTGCGCGACGGCGTGATTGAGGCCTTGCCGTTTGCATTGCCGACGTTCCAATCGGAAGTTGCCGGCTCTGAGGGCATGGCCGCAGACATCAGCCGTGTCATTACTGAGGATTTGAATGGCACGGGCCTGTTCCGTCAAATCCCCGCGTCCGCGTTTATTTCGACCCCTGCCAGTTTTGGCAGCGCGATTGCATTTCCTGACTGGCGCGCCATCAATGCGCAAGCCTTGGTGACGGGTGCGGTGGCGGTGAACGGCAATCAGGTGACGGTCAAATTCCGCCTGTATGACGTGTTCAGCGGCGGCGAAATGGGTGAGGGGCTACAATTTGCGGGTACAACCGATGGCTGGCGTCGCATGGCCCATAAGGTGTCCGACGCCGTTTACAGCCGGATCACAGGCGAAGCCGGATATTTCGACAGCCGCGTTGTTTATGTCGCGGAAACCGGCCCCAAGGACGACCGCGCGAAGCGTCTGGCGATCATGGATTATGACGGCGCGAATGTTCAATACCTGACCGACAGCAGTGCGATTGTTCTGGCGCCGCGGTTTTCGCCAAGTGGGGATCGGATCCTTTACACGAGCTATGAAAGCGGATTTCCGCGTATCAATATTTTGGATGTCGCCACTGTCGTGCGCCAGCAAATGACGACCGCGGCTGGCGAAATGGCATTCAGTCCGCGCTTTAGCCGTGATGGGCGGCAGGTGATTTATTCACTGGCTAATGGCGGCAATACTGACATCTACCGCACGGACTTGGCGACAGGTCAGAACACGCGTCTGACCAACACGCCCGCGATTGAAACCTCACCGAGCTTTAGCCCTGATGGATCCCAGATCGTGTTCGAATCTGACCGCTCTGGCACCCAGCAACTTTATGTCATGTCCGCAAATGGCGGCGAGCCGCAGCGCATTTCCTTTGAAAATGGTCGATATGGGACGCCCGTGTGGTCGCCGCGCGGTGATTTGATCGCGTTTACCAAGCAGGAATCAGGGCGGTTCCACATTGGTGTGATGCGCACCGACGGCACCGAAGAACGCCTGCTGACGTCGTCATTTTTGGATGAAGGCCCGACGTGGGCCCCCAATGGGCGGGTGATCATGTTTGCACGCGAAACCCAAGGGTCGGACGGCACTACGGGATTGTATTCAGTGGACATAACGGGTCGCAACCTGCGCCGCGTGACCACACCGCAAGGCGGGTCCGACCCGTCATGGGGGGTGTTGCAAAGATGACACATCGGCAATCACGGATTCGCGATTCTCAATTTCATTCGGGCGTGCTAAGCTGCATCAACGAGCACACATAAGAATAACGGGACATACCCATGAAACACTTTATTAAATTCGCCTTGCTGATCGGCATTCTCACTTTAAGTGCCTGTACCAACGCCGACAGATTCAACAATTCTGATGCCGTTGATCTTAATGGCGCAAACGGGGCCAACGATATCAACCAATCTGCGCTTGATGGGGTCAACAACCCGTCCAGCCCGCAGTTTTTCAGCCAGACCATTGGCGATCGCGTGCTGTTTGAAGTCGACACATCGACGCTGACAGCCGTGGGCCGCAATACCTTGGATGGTCAAGCAGGTTGGTTGTCTACGAATTCCGACTATCTGGCCGTGATCGAAGGCCATGCCGATGAACAAGGGACGCGCGAATATAACCTCGCACTGGGTGCACGTCGCGCCAATGCGGTGCGCGAATATCTGATTTCCAGGGGATTGGCATCAAGCCGTATTCGCACGGTGTCTTACGGCAAGGAACGCCCCCTTGCGGTCTGTTCCGAAGAATCATGTTATGCGCAGAACCGCCGCGCAGTGACGATCATCTCCATCGGCCAAAATAGCTAATTCGATCCGTCGATGTGCCACGTTCGGGGGAACGATATGTTAAGAACACTAGCCCTTATTGTCGTAATGGCCGCCCCACCCGGGGCGGCTTTTGCACAGGATCAGACACTGGCAGATATCCGCACCCAACTGTCCGTCTTGTATGGTGACCTGAATGCGTTGCGCAGCGAATTGGTTACATCTGGACAGTCCGGGCAGGGGATCGCAGGGGCCACGCCGCTGGATCGCCTAAATACAATCGAAGCCGAACTCACCCGCCTGACATCAAAAACCGAAGATCTGGAATTTCGCATCACCCGCATCACCCGTGATGGGACCAACCGTATTGGCGATCTGGAATTTCGGTTGTGCGAACTTGAGGCGGGCTGTGACATTGGCTCCCTTGGCGACACGCCGAGCCTTGGTGGTGTTGACCTAGAACCCACGGGTCCCGCACTTGAAACGCCCTTGGCGGGCGGGCCGTCGCTGGCGATTGGAGAACAAGAAGACTTTACGCGGGCGCAGGAGGCGCTCGCCTCCGGCAACTTTCGCGGCGCCGTTGACCTCCTTGCGACCTTCAATGAGACCTATCCGGGTAGCCCAGTAGCCGCCGACGCACATCTGTTGCGGGGCCAAGCCTATGAGCAAATGGGTGAGACAACGAATGCTGCGCGCGCCTATTTGGCCGCATTTTCCGGTAATCCTGAGGGCCCACTGGCCCCAGCTGCCCTGACCAAACTTGGTCAATCCCTTGCTGCCTTAGGCCAACAACAGGACGCCTGCGTCACATTGGGCGAAGTCGGCACACGGTTTCCTGGCGCACCCAAAGTGGGTGAGGCACGCCAAGCGATGGCAAGCTTGGGATGCGGCTAACGCTTAGGGATCGGTTTCGGGATCAGATCAACGGGGTATTGGTTGATCCATGGGACACGGGGCTTGTCGTTCTTGCGGTATCCGGTGGCAGTGATTCTACAGCATTGATGCATCTTGCGGCGGGATCGATTGATCGCGCGCGTTTGCACGTCATCACGGTGGATCACGGGCTTCGTGGCGTTGCCGATGAGGTGGCTTTGGTCGCAGCGCAGTCGGAAGACTTGGCTCTAAAACACAGCGTTTTGAACTGGCAGTGGGACGGTCAAGGCAACCTTCAGGCAGCAGCGCGGATCGGTCGTTGGGCGGCAATCGCGCAGTGGGCGGCTGACCAGCCCGCAGATGTGTGTTGCATGACGGGCCACACCCATGATGATCAGGCAGAAACGGTCTTGATGCGTTTGGCACGTGGGTCAGGTGTGGCAGGATTGGCCGGAATGCAATCGGTCGGTGCTACGCCGACAGGGCTGCGGATTTGCCGACCACTGCTACAAGAAACCCGCGCGGATTTACGGGCGTGGTTGTCAGAACACGGTGTCACATGGTCGGATGATCCGTCCAACGATGACTTGCGGTTTGATCGTGTCAAAGCGCGCGGCATGCAGGACGCTTTGGGCGAACTTGGCCTCACATCTGATCGCCTCGTGCAGACGGCCGCGCACATGCAGGCGGCGCGGCGGGAAATGACGGATTATGCGGCGATGATCGCGCAAAGCCATATCACGCAATCCGTTGGTGACGTGGTGTTTCCGGCGACGTGGCCCAACCACGGTGATGTGGCGATCCGCCTGTTTCGCCACGCGTTGCATTTTGTAGGTGGCGGAGTCGGGTGCGGCGGAGCTGGCGGTGGGGATTATCCCCCAAGGTCTGACGCGACGCTTTCATTGTGGCAGGCCGCGCAAGACGGGCAGGGCGGCACATTGCACGGATGTCTGGTCAGCGTCGAAGACGACCATTGGCGGATTTCGCGCGAGGTGGCCGCGACGCCCGCTCCGACGTCGTGGCCCAACCGAAATCGCGACCTTAGGTGGGACAATCGCTGGTTGTTATCCGAAATTTCAGGCGCAAATACGCAAGGTGATTTAACCGTACGCGCTTTGGGTGACGCCATCAAAGACGTGCCAAACTGGCGCGATGTGGGTTTGCCGCGCAGGTCCCTTATGGCGAGCCCTGCGGTATTTGAGGGCGAATCGTTGGTCGCGGCCCCGATTGCGGGGCACCAAAGCGGATTTGACGCGCGCATTGTCGCGGATTTCGCATCTTTCCTGCTTTGCCGTTGAACTCACACCCCAAGCCTCTATCTTAGTGGGGAGGAAACCAAACCTGTGGTTTGCGTTCTAGATGTTTTTCTAAAGGAGTGTCGCTTTGGGCAACGCACGCAATTTGGCCTTCTGGGTCGTGCTTTTCGTTCTGGTTATTTCGTTGTTCAATTTGTTTGGCAACGGACAGGGCGCAACGGAAACCAACGAAAAAAGCTATTCGGAATTTGTGCAGGCGGTTGAAGCCGGCGCAGTCGTAGACGCCCGCATCGACGGTGAGAAGCTGTATTATCGCGGGTCCGACAACCGGACCAACTCAACCACCTTGCCACCCGATGCAGAGGTCACGAACCTGTTGCTCGACAACGGTGTGACGCTGACAGCGGAGTCGCAAACGCAATCGGGTCTGACAACATTCCTAGTCAGCCTGCTACCCTTCTTGTTGCTGATCGGTGTGTGGATTTATTTCATGAATCGCATGCAAGGCGGCGGCAAAGGCGGGGCGATGGGCTTTGGTAAATCCAAGGCTAAGATGCTGACCGAAAAGTCCGGACGCGTGACGTTTGATGACGTGGCGGGCATTGATGAGGCCAAGGAAGAGCTAGAAGAGATTGTTGAATTCCTGCGCAACCCGCAGAAATTTTCGCGCCTTGGTGGTAAGATTCCCAAAGGTGCGCTGCTTGTTGGCCCTCCCGGTACGGGTAAAACATTGCTGGCGCGCGCGATTGCGGGCGAAGCAGGTGTGCCGTTCTTTACGATTTCCGGTTCTGACTTCGTTGAAATGTTTGTCGGTGTCGGTGCATCCCGTGTGCGCGACATGTTCGAGCAAGCCAAGAAAAACGCGCCCTGCATCATTTTTATCGACGAGATTGACGCCGTTGGTCGCGCACGTGGTGTTGGCATGGGCGGTGGTAATGACGAACGTGAACAGACATTGAACCAGCTGCTGGTCGAGATGGACGGTTTTGAGGCCAACGAGGGCGTCATCATCATCGCGGCGACCAACCGTAAAGACGTGCTCGACCCTGCATTGCTGCGTCCGGGCCGGTTTGACCGTCAGGTCACCGTGGGCAACCCAGATATCAAAGGCCGCGAAAAAATTCTTGGTGTGCATGCCCGTAAAACCCCGCTTGGCCCTGACGTTGACCTGCGGATCATCGCACGTGGATCGCCTGGATTTTCGGGTGCTGACCTTGCCAACCTCGTGAACGAAGCGGCACTTACTGCGGCGCGTGTGGGGCGGCGTTTCGTGGCGATGGCGGATTTCGAATCCGCCAAGGACAAGATCATGATGGGGGCTGAACGCCGCTCTATGATTATGACCGACGCGCAAAAGGAAATGACCGCCTACCATGAAGCGGGTCACGCGGTGGTTGGGATCACGATGCCTAAATGTGATCCGGTTTATAAGGCCACGATCATTCCGCGCGGTGGTGCGTTGGGTATGGTGATGAGCCTGCCTGAGATGGACCGGCTCAATATGTTCCGCGATGAATGTCACCAACGTTTGGCGATGACGATGGCGGGCAAAGCGGCTGAGGTCATCAAATACGGTGAAGATCAGGTGTCGAATGGTCCGGCGGGCGATATCCAGCAGGCCAGCCAATTGGCGCGCGCGATGATCATGCGCTGGGGCATGTCTGACAAGGTCGGCAACATCGACTATTCTGAGGCCCATGAAGGCTATTCCGGCAACACAGGTGGTTTTTCAGTCTCGGCCGATACCAAGGGCATGATCGAGGAAGAAGTTAAGTCGTTCATCGAGGCGGGTTTCCAGAAAGCGATGGAAATTCTCAAGGAAAAGAACGTCGAATTTGAACGCCTTGGTCAAGGTTTGTTGGAATACGAAACGCTGACAGGTGCCGAGATCAAGCGCGTGATGGCGGGCGAAACGTTGAACCGCGATGACGACGATGACGGTATGGATATTCCACCGGCGTCCGGCAGTTCGGTTACGGCGATCCCGAAGACCAAACCACGTAAGCCCAAGGGCAACGGGGACATGGAACCGGAGCCGTCGGCGTAAACCCACGGTACTTTGATACGAAAACAGCCCCCGGTCCGAAAGGTTCGGGGGTTTTTCGTTCTGACGTTGATACGCGATGTCACAAGATTTGGCTTGAGCCTGCGGCTACTTCGCGCCACGTTCGCGCGCAAAGGAGACTTGTGATGCCCGCACTCAAACCTACCCACTATACCGCTGAGGTCGTCTGGCTAGGTGCTGTGATGACGGGCGACCGCAAAGGCTTAATGGCACCCGCCCGCGACACGTTGGAGTTTACGTTTGCGGGTGTGTCAGGTGCGTCCCATGCCGGTTTGACGCGGCCGTCGTGCGTGCGCGTAAAGTCTCAATTTGCCAAGGGCACGCCGATCAGGAATGAGCGCCAGCTTAGCATTGTGAGCCAAGAGGAGCTTGACCAGATTGCGGCCAAGATGGGCGTCGATGCGGTGGACCCCGCACGTCTGGGCGCGACGATGGTAATTAAAGGCATTGCCGATTTCAGCCATGTGCCGCCGTCATCGCGGCTGCAAGCGCCCAGCGGCGCCACGGTGACCGTGGATATGGAAAACCGGCCTTGCCAGTTTCCGGCGATGTCCCTGCAGGTGGATCATGGTGATAGCGCGAAAAAGTTTAAATCTGCCGCCAAAGACCGCCGCGGTGTGACGGCATGGGTCGCAGCAGAGGGGCGTGTGAGGGTTGGTGATGTTCTGACATTGCACATCCCCGACCAGCCAGCTTGGACACCTTAGTGCGCAAATCCCGCCCGCCGCCGATTCCGACAGCGAAAATGTCGTTATCGCGTCCCATAATTTGTCGCAGCCGTGATTAGGGTGTGCCAACGCGCACCAAAACCAGTGAGCGCCCAAATTACACCGGACGCTTCGTCCAGACGCGCAAACTTGAACCGAGGAAACGACCATGGGTTATAAAACCGACATCGAAATCGCACGCGAAGCCAACAAGAAGCCAATCCAAGAGATTGGCGCGAAGCTGGGCATCGGCAGCGACGATTTGCTGCCCTACGGCCACGACAAGGCAAAAGTCAGCCAGTCGTTCATCAACTCTGTTCAGGGCAACAAAAACGGCAAGCTGATCCTGGTCACAGCGATCAACCCGACGCCTGCGGGCGAAGGCAAGACGACGACGACCGTTGGTCTGGGTGATGGGTTGAACCGCATTGGCAAAAAGGCGGCTGTATGTATTCGCGAAGCGTCGCTTGGGCCAAACTTCGGTATGAAGGGTGGGGCCGCTGGTGGCGGTTACGCGCAGATTGTGCCGATGGAAGACATGAACCTGCATTTCACCGGTGACTTCCACGCGATCACATCTGCACATTCGCTGCTGTCTGCTATGATCGACAACCACATCTATTGGGGCAATGAGCTGGAAATCGACATTCGCCGCGTTGTGTGGCGTCGTGTCGTTGACATGAACGACCGCGCGTTGCGCCAGATCACGGCGTCCTTGGGCGGTGTGGCCAACGGTTTCCCACGTGAAGCGGGTTTTGACATTACTGTGGCATCCGAAGTTATGGCGATTCTGTGCTTGTCCAATAACCTCAAAGACCTTGAGAAGCGCCTTGGCGATATGATCGTGGCTTACCGCCGCGACCGCAGCCCAGTGTTTGCACGCGACATCAAAGCTGACGGCGCGATGACCGTACTGCTGAAAGATGCGATGCAGCCGAACTTGGTGCAGACGTTGGAAAACAACCCGGCATTCGTGCATGGTGGCCCGTTCGCCAACATCGCGCACGGCTGTAATTCGGTCATCGCGACGACAACGGCGCTGAAGATCGCCGATTATGTTGTGACCGAAGCAGGTTTCGGCGCTGATTTGGGCGCTGAGAAGTTCATGAACATCAAATGCCGCAAAGCCGGTCTGGCACCCGATTGCGTCGTGTTGGTCGCGACAGTGCGGGCGATGAAAATGAATGGTGGCGTCGCGAAGGGGGACCTTGGCAATGAGGACGTTGCAGCCGTCAACAAGGGCTGTGCCAACCTTGGCCGTCACATCGGTAACCTGAAATCCTTTGGGGTTCCGGTTGTCGTGGCGATCAACCACTTTGTCACTGATACCGACGCAGAAGTGCAGGCCGTGAAGGATTATGTGAAGACCCAAGGGTCAGAAGCGATCCTGTCCCAGCATTGGGAACATGGGTCCAAGGGGTCCGAAGCACTGGCAACACGCGTGGCTGAAATTGCCGATAGTGGCATTAGCGCGTTTGCCCCGATCTATCCTGATGACATGAAGCTGGCCGATAAGATCCAGACCATCGCCAAACGCATCTACCATGCGGAGGAGGCGTTGATGGATCAAAAAATCCGCGATCAGTTGAAGTTGTGGGAAGAACAGGGCTACGGTAACTTGCCGGTTTGTATGGCGAAAACGCAGTATTCGTTCTCAACAGATCCGACGTTGCGCGGCGCGCCAACTGGCTTCTCTGTGCCGGTGCGCGAAGTGCGTCTGTCTGCAGGTGCGGGTTTCGTGGTGGCCGTATGTGGTGAGATCATGACGATGCCGGGCTTGCCGCGCACACCGTCCGCTGAGAACATTCACCTGAATGATGATGGCCAAATCGAAGGCTTGTTCTAGGACGAACGCACGTCGCATTCGACCAGTGGGGGTAAGCGGTTCGGCGTCTTTGCCGAACCGCGGCCCCACAACCTTTCCAATTAAGGACTGAAATTATGACAGCCACAGTGATTGACGGAAAAGCCTTTGCAGCCAAAGTGCGCGGGTTGGTGGGCGAACACGTCGCCATGCTGAAGGCGGATCACGGGATCACACCCGGTCTGGCTGTCGTGCTGGTCGGTGACGATCCGGCAAGCCAAGTCTACGTCAAATCGAAAGGCAAAATGACTGTCGAAGTTGGCATGAAGTCGGTTGAACACCGCATGGACGCCGATGTGTCCGAGGCGGATTTGCTGGCGATGGTGCAAATGCTGAATGATGATCCGACCATTCATGGTATCCTCGTGCAACTGCCTTTACCCGATCATTTGAACAGCGATCTGGTGATCAACTCCATTAATCCGGCTAAGGATGTGGACGGGTTTCATATCTCCAACGTTGGGCTGCTTGGCACCGGTCAAAAGGCCATGGTACCGTGTACGCCGCTTGGATCATTGATGATGCTGCGGGATCAGCTTGGCAGTTTGTCTGGGCTCAATGCGGTGGTGATTGGCCGATCTAATATTGTCGGCAAGCCGATGGCGCAGCTGTTGCTTGGTGACAGTTGCACGGTGACGATTGCCCATTCGCGGACCAAAGATTTGGCGGACGTCGTGCGGCGCGCGGATATCGTTGTGGCGGCAGTTGGCCGTGCGCAAATGGTTCCGGGTGATTGGATCAAACCAGGCGCCACGGTGATTGACGTTGGCATCAACCGCATCGACAAGCCCGAAGGTGGCACGCGTCTGGTTGGTGATGTTGATTATGACAGCTGCGCGGCGGTTGCTGGCGCAATAACGCCTGTACCCGGTGGTGTTGGGCCGATGACGATTGCCTGTCTACTCGCCAATACTGTGACAGCGTGCTGCCGTGCAAATAATCTCGCAGAACCGGAAGGCCTGACAGCCTAGGACTTCCCCCTCTGATTGCAATTGTGTAGAATAGATGTTGTAACACGATAGTAATTTATTGATTGAAAACTCCGGGGGCTTTGTGCGCGGTTTGTTGAGTAACGGTGCCATGTTTGGCACGATCTGGAGAGAAATATATTCACCTTTGTTGTGGATGTGCTGGGCTTGGGCGACGTTGGTCGTCGCCATTGCGGGGCCGTTTGGTACGTTCGGCGCGCAGCCACTTGTTTGGCGGTTGATCTATTGGGGCGTGCTGATTGCTGTTGCGATCATAATCGCAGTTTGCCTACGTTTTTTTTGGCGAATTATTCTCGCTGGAAGGCCCGATTGGCAGCAGGATGTCGCGGTTTCGATGTGTCTAGCCGTGGTTGTCGCCCCATGTGTTGTCGCACTGAACCGGCTTTTGGTATTGCCCGACGCGTTAAGGACGATGGGGTTGCTGTCCGTGATCGGCAGTGTCATCGCCATTTCGTTTTGTATGATCGCCATTAGGCGACTTTTGCACGAACAAGCGTCCTTAGTCCCAAGCGGTCTGCGCAAGGATCGACTTTTCACTTGGTTCTCGGCTGACAACGGCGCGCGATTGTCGCGGATCAGTTCCGACAATCATCACATTCGTGTGATTACCAACGACGGAGAAGAGCATCGGTTGCTGATGCGGCTGCGCGATGCCGTCGCCGAAATTGATCTTGAGCCTGGCCTATGGGTGCACCGCTCACATTGGGTGGCACGCTCGGAAATCGTGCGTGTAGTCCGCGAAAGTGGGCGCGAAGTGGTTGAACTGACATCCGGCGTGACGGTTCCGATCGGTCCGAAATATCGTCCTAATCTGATCACTGCGGGCGTGATCAGCGCATAGTGCAAGCGGCAAGCGGAACCGGCAGGGCGTGTTTTCCGGTCAAAATAGCGATGGCATCGGTGGACATCAGATCGGCCAAAACCGCGTGGCGCGCTGACATGCCACCTGTGTAAGTCCCGAACGCGGGCATGATCAGCCGTGACTTATCCAATAGGAAACATGGTCTGCGTCCTGTGCCGCGAAGGGCGGCTTTTGGATGATAATGGCCTGAGATTTCGCCCCCCAACACGCCCTGCGATGACGCCTTTGCAATATGGCGAAATGTCAGCGCGCCACGTTGCACGTCTGTTCGGTGCGACCCGCCGAAATCAACCGGACCAGGGTCGTGATTGCCTTCGATCCAGACCCACTCACGCCCCGCCTGTAAACGGGCCAGTGTTGCACGGGTCTCATCGCTGACTGATTGTGCTGCCGCCAGATCATCAAAGCTATCGCCGAGACAAATGACTTCCGAAGGATCAGTTGCGGCAACCGCTTCTTCGAGCCGCCACAGGGTTTCACGGGTTTCATAGGGCGGCAGTAATGTGCCACCGCGCCGCGCAATGCGTTCAGATTTGCCCAAATGCAGATCGGACACGCACAAAATACGCCCAATCGGGCACCACAGCGACCCGTCGGCGCGCGCGTGTAGCTGGGTATCGGCAAGGTTGAAAACGTGATCGTTCATGATCTGTTCCATGCCCGAATTTTAACCCAAGGTCTAGCGGTCACCCTAAGTTCGGTGGTCGGCCCGTTACAAATCCGCAAGCCCCGCCTCGGCCATCAATTCAGCCGCGCGATCTTGCAGCAGGCGTTCGCGGCCTTCGCCAAACACCGGGATGCGTCCGGGTTCGAGGAACAGCGGCGCGGCGAGCGGCGTGACTCGGGTCAGGGCCACATGATCGACGCGGCCTTTGGTGCGCTGCAAAAGGTCCTCAACACGGCCAAAATCGACCAGCCCGCGCATGGCTTCTTCGCGGGTGATTCGCAGCATCAGGTGGTCGGGATCATATTTGGCGAGCGTGTCATACAGGATATCGCTCGAAAATGTCGCCTGCCGCCCGGATTTGCGCCCGCTGCGCGTGTTGCGTTCGATTAGGCCCGCGACAGTTGCAGCCATCCGGAAGGTCCGTTTCATCACAGCATTGCCTTGCAACCATGTCTCAAGCCCGTCGCGCACATTTTCAGGATCAAACAGCGGCGCAATGTCCGTCACTGGCGTCAGCCCCCAGATCATCAACGCGTAATCGGTGACCACAAAGCCGAGCGGGTTCAGGCCGGCCGCCTCCATGCGTTGCGTCAAGATAAGCCCGAGTGTGCGGTGTGCGTTCACGCCGGCAAAGCCATAGACGACCATGTTTTCGCGCCCGTCTTGCGGAAAGGTTTCCACCAAAATTCGCCCAGCTTGCGGCAGTTTGGACACCTCTCGCTGCATTTGCAGCCATTGTGCGGTATGATCAGGCAGTTCCGGCCAGCTGTCCTGTTGAAACATCTTCAGAATCCGCTGGGACAACTGGGTCGAGGTTGAAAATTTTGTTCCAAAGAAGGTCGCGACTTTGGGTGTGCCACCCTTGTTTCGGCTGACTTCGACGACAAGTTGATTTAACGCCTCATAGCGCACGATTTGCCCGCCAATCAGAAATGTATCGCCGGGCGTCAGGGTCGCGGCAAAGGCCTCCTCGACTTCGCCCAGTGATTTCGCGGACCGGCTAAACTTAACCTTGAGCGTTTCGACATCGTAGATTGTGCCAAGGTTCATGCGAATACGCGCTGCACTTCGTGGGTCGCGCAACTGCCATTTGCCATTCACCTCTTTCAGACGTTTCCACTGGTCGTAAGCGCGCAGGGCGTAGCCACCTGTCGCACAGAAATCCAAACAGTCATCAAACGCTTCGCGCGTTAGATCGCTGAACGCGCCGACAGTTTTGATTTCATCGAAAAGATCTGTGGCATCAAACGGCGCTGAACACGCCGCGATCAGAATATGCTGGCACAGCACATCGCGCGGTCCAGCCCCTTTTGGGTCCCCGTCAAGGTCATGTTCTTTGGCGGCTTCAAGGGCTGCTACACATTCAACGACCTCGAACCGGTTGGCCGGTACCAACACCGCCTTTGACGGCGCGTTGTAACGATGATTGGCGCGGCCAATGCGTTGGATCAGGCGTTTGACGTTCTTGGGCGCGCCAATTTGGATGACCAAGTCCACGTCGCCCCAATCAATCCCCAGATCAAGGCTTCCTGTGCAAACGATCGCCCGCAAATCACCGCGCACCATTGCCGCTTCGACGTTGTTGCGTTGATCGCGGCTCAGGCTGCCATGGTGAATTCCTATCGGCAGCGCGTCGTCGTTGGCAAGCCAGAGATTGTGGAAATAAATCTCAGCTTGCGCGCGGGTATTGTGGAAAATCAGTGTGGTCTTGTGCTGTTTGACAAGGTCCAGCACGGCGGGGATCGAATATTTCGCACCGCCACCGGACCATGGCGGGCGCTCGGGGGTGACCAGCATGGAAATATCGGGATCAGGCCCCGGATCGGCAAGCAGTATGGGGCAGGGGTCCGGATGGGACGCTAGCCCACGGGCAATCGCTGCGGGGTCTTCTACGGTTGCGGATAAGCCGACACGCCGCAGACCCGGCGCAAGTGTTTGCAGCCGCGACAGGGCCAACATCAGCTGATCGCCGCGTTTGCTTTCGGCGAGCGCGTGGATTTCATCCACGATCACCCGTTGAAGGCCTGCGAATATCCGCGGCGCGTCTTCGTAAGATATCAACAACGCGAGGCTTTCTGGCGTCGTCAAAAGGATATGCGGTGGGTCGGCGCGTTGGCGGCGTTTTTGTGTGTAAGACGTATCGCCCGTGCGGTCTTCAACCCGAATGGGCAAGGCCATTTCCGTAATCGGTGTGCCGAGATTGCGTTTTATGTCCGCCGCCAGCGCCTTCAATGGCGACACATAAAGTGTGTGCAGTCCTGCGTGCCCACCGTCTGCCAATTCAACCAAAGTCGGTAAGAACCCTGCCAAGGTCTTGCCGCCACCTGTCGGCGCGATCAGCAACAGCGACGGTTCATCCGATCTCTCAAGCATCTCAACCTGATGGGGATGGATGGACCAACCTTTGGTGGCGAACCAATCGTCAAATTTGGGGGGCAAAACACGCATCGTTCAAAGGTGCGCCCTGACGCCCGAAGGTCAAGCCAGACTTGGCGTCTTTGCCTCTAAAATATCCTAGGGGGAGTCCGCAGGACGGGGGACTAGTCCCCCTCTGTTTTGCGCACCGCAAGGTGCGCCCTGCCCGCGGCACGCGCCAACCTAGTGAATGATTGCGCCCTCTTTAACGAACATGTTTGCCCATGCGCGATCAATGAGATCCGGCGTCATCTGGTAGGGGATGCCTTCGAATTCACAAATTGCAATCATCTGGTCGATTAAGAAGATCGGCTGATAGTTTGCATAAACGTTATCAATCGTTGGGTACTTCTTTTGCAGCAGATGCACCAAAGCGGACTCATCCAGTGGGATTTTCTTCTTTCGCGCCATCATCGCAAAAATCTTCAGGAAATCTTCTTGGTTGGGTCCGTCAATTTTGATCTTGAAAAAAATCCGGCGCAGGGCGGCTTTGTCAAAGATTTCGTTCGGGTGGAAGTTGGTTGAAAAGATCACCAGCATATCAAAAGGCACCTCGAATTTTTCACCCGATTGCAGCGCCAAAATATCGCGATTTTCTTCCAGTGGAACAATCCAGCGGTTCACAATCGCCTGTGGCGGTTCCGCCTGACGGCCAAGGTCATCGATAATGAAAATACCGCCGGATGATTTAAGTTGCAGTGGCGCCTGATAGGTCCGCGCGGTTAGATTGTAGACAAGATCGAGCATCGAAAGCGACAATTCACCACCCGTCACAACCGTCGGGCGTTCGCATTTCACATAGCGTGTGTCGAATCTGCCAGATGTGCGGCGTAGGGAGTTGGGATCATCGATATCTTCTTCAGCGGCGGAATGTACAATCGGATCAATGACAGTGATGACCTGACCAGAATATTCAATCGCGCGGGAAATGTAAATTTTATCGCCAAGCGCGTCACGAATTCCGTTTGAAATCGCGGACTTACCGTTACCGGGGGGGCCGTACATCAAAATTGATCGCCCCGCACCAACCGCTGGCCCGAGTTGATCCAGAAGGTCGGTCGGTAAAATCAAGTGGCCCATCGCGTTGACCAGCTGGTCGCGGGTGACTTGAATGTTGCGGATGGATTGGCGCGTTACTTGTTCGCGGTAGACATCCAGCGGCCCGGCATAGCACCGAAATATTCCGACTGCGCCAAGGCGTCCAACGCACGGGCCTTGCCCATATCCGTCAACTGATAACCCATTTCCTTGCTGTTATTGGCGTTCAAGGTGCCAGTTGCTTCGCATAGTTTCTGCTCCCGCGCGCCGTCGACAAGTTGTTGGGTCACGTTGACCGGCAAACAAATCGCCCGCGCGATGGCGCTGACGTTTTCTAGATTGGTGCGAAACATCGTCTTGATCAGAATGTCGCGCATCATCACTGGCGACAGCGACATTGCATCAAGTGTTTTGGGCGCGGGGGGCGCCATGACGTTGGAGGTTTGCATATTCATGTCATTTTGCCCGTATCTAGTGCCAATTGGCGGTGTTTATGTGGCCCAGCCGCGCCGCAAGGCTGGAATTCAGCCCCGGGCAGGGAAAGCTTTGCAATGACGGTGTGCCCGACTATTGTGTCGAAAAAAGGGACAAAGCCGATCCTAAGGCAGGCAAAATGACCAAATCCAAAACAGCGGCGTTAACAGCATTCCTTTTCGCCATATTGGCGGCGATGGGGGGGGGCGTCTGTCCTTAAGGGTGGGCTTTATATTGGCAAACACGAAGGCGACACGCTGCATTTGATGCAGATCGTGTTCCGCATGGCCGACGGTCAGATCCCGCATCTGGATTTCATGACGCCGATTGGCGCGCTGGCGTTCTGGCCGATTGCGATGTTGGTCAAGTCGGGCTTGGGCATCGGTATGGCTGTGATCTGGAGCCAGGTTATCGCGGCGCTGATTTTCCTGCCAATGCTCGTATGGGTAGCTCGGTCGCGACTGAGCCCATGGCTTGGTGCGCTGTTTGGGCTGTTTGTCATGGTGCTGTTGTTGGCGCTGGTCCACGGGGAGGCGCAGCGGTCTGTTTCAATTTCCATGCACTACAACCGTCTGGCATGGGCTGCGGCGTTCGTTGCAATTGTCACAGCATTGATCCCGCCTGCCAACAATCTCGGACGCGGGCGCGCCGGTATTGACGCCATCATCATTGGTCTGATGGTCTGCGTTATGGTGATGACCAAGATGACCTATTTCGTGTCCTTCGCGGTGCCGATCGTGGTGGCTTTGCTGATGACGGGGCAGGGGCGCGCGGCGGAACGTGTCAACGACTTTGAGACAGTGGCTTTTGGACTTTAGGCTTGGGTTTCTTCGGTTGGTTTTGGTGGGTTGATCCAGACGGCGGTCGGGATTTGAGGCGGTTTTGGTGGTTTGTGTACGAAGCGTTCGGGCGTGGCGAGGAATGCCGCGTCTAGTGTTGCTTGTCGCGCGGTGTAGATTTCTTGGGCCTGCCCAAAATGGATTTGGTCGGGCGTCATCAGACCAATCCCGGCGTGATGATGGTCTTGGTTATACCATGCAAAGAACCTGCGGCAGAATGCGCGAGCCTGCTCGATGGTTTCAAAGTTCTTGGGGAACTCTGGCTGATATTTCAGTGTTTTGAAGTGGGCTTCGGAGAACGGGTTGTCGTTTGAGGTATGGGGCCGACTGTGGGACTTGAGCACACCAAGATCAACCAGCATCAGGGCTGTCGTCTTTGCCTTCATGGGCCCACCGCGATCTGCATGCAATGTCAGCTGATCGCGTGGAACCTCGTGTTTTTCCATCGCGTCGATGAACAGCTCTTTGAATTGGCTGGCGCTCTCCGCGTGCTCGACGCGCCAGCCAACAACGCGGCGGCTGAAGACGGTGTTTGTCAAAGGTGTTGTCCGCCGATTTCATGCAGCGTCTCTGATTTCAGAGGCGCTGATTTCGTTTTCTGGGTTCAGCCAGACGGGTCCTGCTGGTTGCCAGTTTCGGGTTTTTCCTGACCAGCGTTGCGGGTTTTGCGCGCGAGCAGTTGCATAGAGATTGGCACGATTTGTGAGCGTTGCACGATCATGACCTGCGTGGCGCGCATTCGGCGTGACGAAGCGGATGGCGCTGTGCAGGTGTTCACTATTGTACCAACCAGCGAAGGTTTGGACCCAGGTTTGAGCATCCGCCTTGGTGGCAAAGCCCTTGGTCGGCCAGTCCGGGCGGTATTTGCAGGTTCGGAACAACGCCTCTGAGAAAGGGTTGTCGTTGCTTACGCGAGGGCGACTGTAGGAGGCCGTGATCCCTAGTTTTTCCATCGTCACCTTCATCGTGGCGCCCTTCATAGGACTGCCGTTGTCAGCGTGCAGAACCAAGGGGCGCAACTGACAGCCCTCCGCTAGCACTGCTTGCCGGATCAGAATGGCAGCCAGATCCGCACTTTCACGCTCATGGACCTCCCAGCACACGATCTTCCGGCTGAAGATGTCCACGATCAGATATAGATAAAAGAAGGCTCTTCTCCGCTTTGTTGAGTTATTCTAGGATTTCAAATAGAACATAGATTGATTATCTGGGATGGATGATTGTCTAATTTTGAGTTTGAAGTATTCGGTATCCCTGATGCCCCTGGCTCGTTTGCGGATCATTCCTATACTGACATTACTAGCCTCTATCCTGGCGCTTGTCAGCTTGTGTTTCGCGTAGTTGCATATGCCCACACAAGGCTTATCCCCTTTGCTCCGGCGGCACCTGATGTAGTGCGAAGCGGCTTGCCAATCTAGAATGTTCTGGTATTGTTCTTCCCATGCCAGCCAGATGGAAAAACGACAAACCCATGTCCCGCCCCGCGTTCGACGCCAGGTTTTCTGATGAGGAAGCGTGTTCGCATTATCTGGTGGAACATCGTTGGCCTGAGGGCTTCGTCTGTCCTTCCTGTGGCACCTGCAAGGGCTGGCCGTTAAAGCGAAATCGCGCGACTTGGGAATGTGCCGGTTGCGCACGGCAGACATCCGTGACGGCTGGCACGGTAATGCACAGCAGCCATTTGCCGTTGCGAATTTGGTTTCTTGCCGCGCACATCATCACCAGCCATTCCAACGGCATGTCAGCGCTGCAACTTCAGGCGCAACTTGGCCTTGGCAGCTACAAGACGGGTCGCCATCGTCGCTCGGACCGATGGCGCTTCTCGGCGACCTCCTCTTGCAAAAGCTGCGGCGGTCGATGGTCAACCCTGACCGCAACCCCCTGAAAGACCTTGTCGAAATCGATGAAACAGAGATGCCGTTCCGGTCCCGGCATGATCCCGAGGACCGGCCAAAGGGTGGGCGGAGCCCGGTTGGAAAGATGTTTGTCGTCTGTGCCGTCGAGTTATCAAGTGACGGACATCCGCGCCGTATCAGGATGAAACACATTCCCGACGGCGCGTCAAAGACGCTGCACGGGTTCATTGGTCAGGCTGTAGAGCCTGGCGCTCACATCATCACGGATGGCTGGCTCGGTTACGAAAATCCTCCTGCAAACACGCATGAGGCAAAGGTCGTCAGCGGCAAGAAGGCACACGACATACTCCACTGGGTCCACCGCGTGTTCTCCAACCTAAAAACGTGGGCAAAAGGCGTCTTCCACGGCCTCAGAAAGTGCCATCTACAACGCTATCTCGACGAATTCGTGTTCCGCTGGAACCGACGGCGACACATGCGAAGCGCCTTCGACACGCTGCTGGGGATCGGTGTTGGTCTCGGGCCAGCGACATATCGTGATTTTGTTGAACAGCGCGCCTGAAGGGCCTCGTTCACGGCAAAAGCCACGCCCTATAAACCCACCAGACGTTACAAACTGATCCGATCCGCCTCTAAAGCCACAAGGGCAAGATTCTGCGCCGCGTCAACATGTGGGGCAACCGGACTAAAAGGGATAAGCCTTTGCCCACACAATGTTTTCTTAGGGATTTTGCGAACTTTTTCAGATAGAGCATGTGTGACTGATCTGCGATCAGGCACCAATTTTCCAGTTGCTCTGACATCCCCTCAAATGATGGGGCGCTCCACAGAGCCTGAAGCTGTTCTTTTAAGACGTAAAGCGTATTCAGGTTGCTATTGCTCTCCAGCAACGTTTGCAGCTTGTTACTTTGTTTTTCATTCAACTTATCCGCATTTTTGAGCAACAGATAATGCGTACCCTTCATCAACTCTTTACCACTTTGATCGGCCTTCCTGAACTCAAGGCGACGCTGATTATGGATAGCCTTGCTGTAGTTTTTCATGACGTGGAAACGGTCAAATACGATGTCGGCCATCGGCAAGGACTCCCTGACAGCCTTTTGGTAGGCAGGCCCCATATCCATCGACACGGCCTTTATTTTATGGGCTGTATCTGGCCGCAGCTGTTTCAAAAACCTTGAAAAAACTTCGGCAGTTCGACCGGCTTCCACCCAGATCAGATGCCCTCCGACCATATCGTAGACCACCGTCATATAGTCATGACCTTTCGCCCGGGCCACTTCATCGACACCAATGTATTCCAAGCCAGCAAGCTGTGCGGGATCAAGCGCAGGGAGCGTTTCCATCAGGTATGCCTTGTCGATATTCTTTACCGTCTCCCATCGTATACCTAAATGCCTGGAGACAGCCAGAATGGATAAATGACGGCACAATCCACTGATAAGATGGCAAAATCGATGGGTGAAACGGCACCCTTTATCAACAAAAGGACACGCCTCAATGCGGCGCTCACCCTTGCTAATAAAAACCTGCGCTAGCTCAATCTCAATCACACAAGGATACCCAAAAAACGGGATGTCGTTTACTTGTCGGCGAATATGTTGGTTGATGCTACCCTTCTTGCCGGTTGCAGGGTCTATAGCGCTCCTGCGGGCATCCCGACTGCACTGAACAATAACCTTCGCACCGTCTTCAGCCAGCTCAATTTCATTTACACGTTGCCCCTTCAGGCGTAAAATATGTTGCGAGATGTCGATGGTCATATACCTGCCCTATGTAAAGTTGTCAGAAACTTAACATATCAATAGGTTACTTGATGGTCGGCATCTTTTCTTACTCAACAAAGCGGAGAAGAGCCTAAAAGAACATGCCTGCGACAGGTCCCGGCATCCATGTAATGTCCCAGGTCCAGACCTCACAGGGCGCGCATGCCTGATAGCTTGTGGGCTTCTTACGCTTGACTGGGGACTTGGCTCGACCCCGGTGATGCTGCAATCCATTGGCGCGCAGAATGCGGTAGAAACTCGATTCTGAGGCTAGATACTGCCCCTGATCTGCTAGCTTTGGCACAATCTGACTTGGGGGAAGGCTAGAGAACTCCTTTGAATTACAGACATCGAGAACAGCCGCACGTTCAGCGGCACTCAATGCGTTTGCTGGCTCCGCACGCGGCACGAGGGGGCGTTGATCAGGGCGAACCTCACCGTCTTTTGTCCAGCGCCGCAGAGTGCGTTCGCTGATTTCCAACTCGGAACAGGCTTTGGCGCGCCTCGCTCCTGCGGTGACGGCCTCATTGATCAGAGCAACTGCGGTTTGGCGATCTGGGGTGCTGATCATGCGTCCTCTTCGTCCCCCCAGATCGCTGAGGCCTTTTTTCGCAGAACAAGCAGTGCTGCAGTTTCGGCCAGTGCGCGATCCTTGCGAGCAAGCTCGCGTTCCAAATCTTTCATCCGTTTCTTGTCTTCCTTGGTCGCACGCACAAGACGTGCTGCACTCGTGCGGTCCCAGTCGTTGGCCTGCTCGCAAGCAACTCGCCACATGGCAATCTGCGCCGGGTAAAGGCCGCGTTTGCGGCAGTATTCG
Source organism: Octadecabacter arcticus 238 (assembly GCF_000155735.2). Classification (GTDB taxonomy): domain Bacteria; phylum Pseudomonadota; class Alphaproteobacteria; order Rhodobacterales; family Rhodobacteraceae; genus Octadecabacter; species Octadecabacter arcticus. Next base: position 3,374,509 of record NC_020908.1, on the reverse strand, counting down.
GCTAGGTCAGCCTCGTTCAGCGCAGCAGTTTCCAACACCGCCGCAAACTTGTCACGTGAAGACCAGCCCTCAGGGCTCGCATCAGCGTCAGGCAAAAGCTGCCCCTTGTTGCGCGCCTCAGCACGCCAGGAGAAAAGCGTCGCTGCCGAAATGCCTTCCTCCCGCGAAAGCTGCCGAATGGCCACGTTGTTCGGCGGAAGCATCCGCTTCAGCACAGCTGCTTTTCGTTCCAGTGAATATCCCATGTCATTGTCCTAATCCGCCCACCTGAAAATTAGAGAAAAATAGAGCAGCGGACAACATCCCTGACACACTGGGAAACCGCCACAAAGCTTATTGGAGGCGGGAAAATGAAGCGGAAAAAACACGGATATTTTGCAAAGTCATTCTTTCGAATTGGCTTCGATCAGCTCCGTAAACTGCTCAGGTCAGACCCAAACGCCGCTGTCTCACCGTGGATACTAATTCCACCCATAATCACAAGAGTCGTGTAGTATGGCACCGACCTTAGTATGGTGCGTCCCCGTCTTGGATGAGGAGTATTTGACTGCTGAATGGGGCAGGAATGGGACGGCATTGGTGCAATTTTGTAGTCGACTCGCTTTTAACGGGAAAAAGATTTAAGTCATTGAAATATATAATTTTTAAAGTGTCTAAGAGTAGATATAACTTTCTGATTGTTGCAAAATCGTGTCTGATTATGCGCTCTATGGGGGCATTGGTCACGAAATAGTGGATCAGAGAGCGGTATTTGCGATAGGCTAAACATAACGTAACTCCCAAGGACCCCATTGGATATCGGGTTTTGTGTTGCCCTTGCGACGTTAGAGCCGAGCGATGATCTGTTGTGGTGATAGGGTGAGTGTTTCGAGGATATTGCCCCCGTGTTTTCTGACCGTCGAGATGACGGATCTGATGTCAGCGAAGACCTGCGCGCCCTCGAGGGTGCGGAAAGTTCCCGAGATTTTCATGCGCAACTTCATCATGCGCAGGTCCCGTTCGGCCTGATTGTTGGTGAAGGGAACTGTGAAGTCCGTAAGGAACCTTAGGACGTCATCACGGTAGTCGCGCAAGCGGACCAGAAGGTTATGGCCTGGCCGCCTGGCTTTTCGGCCTCGCGCACCAGTGCGTCTAGCCAGTGGGTCTTGTCGCTCATGGAAGGCGAGGCCCTCGGTGAGGATCGCCATGTATTTGGTGAGGATGCCGTGGTGAACCGACGTGGGGAGTTCGGTCTCGCCTCGCCCCTGAGCCGCGCACTTGAGCTGATTGGCGCTGTTGAGCAGCACGCTCATCGCGCACGCCCACGGCTCCTTTTCGATTTCTTCGATGGCCTTGAGTTCCCGTAAATGATGCGCCCCGCACAGGGCGTGCGCGTCCACCCCACTCATATGGGCGTAATAGGACTTCCAGTGGTCATGAACAATTGTCCCGCCGGTCAGGAAGGATGGAACAGCACCGCGCTTGGCGCTGATGCGATAATGCGTGAAGGCGAGATCGCTGATTGAGTGCAGCCAGTGCAGCTTACCAGCAACACGAAGTCCGGTCTCATCCAGATGCCGAACGCCGCCTTCATTGAGCCGGGCCAGAATGTGTTCGACGACGCCACCCAAGGTACGCGCTGTGCCGTTCACCCAGTTGGTCACGCTGGCCGCGCATAGGCTGGTGGCACCAAACAAATCACGCAGGAGTTGGCAGACCCGATCCTCGGGGATCAGCTGCTGAACATTGCAGTAGACCGCCGCCGCCCGAATGCGCTTACCGTATTGCACGTGTGCATTCACGCCATCGGGAAAGGTGGCTGTCGTCGTGGCTCGGCAATGGCCACAACAATAAATCGCTGCCTGATGCTCTGTGACCTCCAGACGCGGCACCGGTATGTCATAAACCTGACGCCTCTCCACCGCCTTGATCATCCCAGCCGTCAAGCCATGCTGACAGGTGCCACAGGCCTCAGCCTCATGTCGCTCCACAAAGTCAGGCGTTGCTGTCTGACGTAGGGTGTCACCTCGGTGGCCAACTTAACCACCACTTTTCTTACCGGACTTACCACGCAGGCTACGCGGTACCGGCTTCTTCAACCCATCACTCGAAGGCGGCTTGCTGCTATTACTGCTGTTCTTGGCCAACTGACGCCGCAGATCCGCATTCTCTTGCGCCATGCTCGCCAACGCGGCTTCCAACTCGGCGATCCTGCGCAGAGCCGTGGCGAGGAGTTGTTCAAGAGCAGTAACTTGGTCCATTCCACCAATGATTCAGAGAAATCGTCACAGCGCCACGAAATTCAGACCACAACAGAAAATTCATGCGCCTAATAACCAAGGAGACTCACATCAAAACTGACAAAAACCCGTTATCGGCTGGGGTGCTTGGGAGTTACAATATAACAAGAAGCAGGCGGAGACCGCACAAATGCGGCGCAATACAATAACTCTAGGACTGATCGCCCTGTGTGAGGCGACGTCACCAATGCCCGCCTTGGCGGAAAGTCATCGTTTGCAAAACGAATTCACGTTCCGGCGTGTGGGTGTTCCGCAGGCGGGGGCGACAAACCGCATCACTGTGCAAGTCGCGCCGCGTGCGCCGTCAGGACCATCAGCACCTGGTGCGGCCGGATCAGCTGGCGCCGCGCCGAGCGCGCCCAGCGAACCTGCAATCGCAGGTCTCGCGCCAGCACCAAGCGGGATTGAGTGGTACTGGGAGGCGATTTCGCCGTCATTGGACGACGCCGACAGTTTCAGTCTTGAACGCGCCGTCGCCGCACTACGCACTGCACCACAAGGCAGCGCCGTCCCGTCTCCGCGTTTGCAAGGCATGACTGAGCTGGCAAGTCGATACGGTGTTGAGATTTTGACAGCGACGATTGGCACGGACGTGTCCCTTGCATTGGTATTGGCTGTGATTTCGGTGGAAAGCGCGGGTCGGTCTGACGCGGTAAGTTCGGCCGGAGCGCAAGGGTTGATGCAATTGATGCCGCCAACGGCAGACCGGTTCGGGGTGACAGATGCTTTTGACCCCGCCAACAATATCGAGGGTGGCACGGCCTATCTGTACTGGCTGCTCAATGAATTCGACAATGGCGTGATTTTTGCGCTGGCGGGGTACAACGCAGGCGAAGGCGCTGTGCGCAACAACAACGGCATCCCACCCTTTGCAGAAACCCGCGCCTAAGTGCCAAAAGTTCTGGCCGCGTGGGAAGTGGCACGGGGGCTGTGCATGACGCCGCCTGAATTGGTCACCGATGGCTGCGTCTTTAATGTGAACAGGGAATAATATGCCAGGCTTGGAAAGCGGGAAACCGCTTGTATTGGATGCAGATGGCACGCTGCTGCGCACAGATATGTTGCTTGAAGGGATCTGGAAGGGGTTCGGCATGGACCCCGCGGCGACGCTAAAGGCGTTTACCCTGGTCGGGGACCGCGCCACGTTTAAGGCTGAGATTGCGCGCATCGCGCCTTTGCGTGTCGATCTCTTGCCCGTCAACGCGGACATTGTGGCCATGGCAATCGATGCCAAAGTCGCAGGGCGCGAAGTGGCGATTGCCAGTGCATCAGATGTGTCACTGGTGCAACCGTTGGCGGATTATCACGGCATAAAACGGGTTTTCGCGTCGCAGAATGGTGTGAACCTCAAGGGGACGGCGAAGGCAGATGCTTTGGTCGCAGCCTATGGCGAGCAAGGGTTTGACTACGCCGGCAATGACAAAAGCGATCGCAAGATTTGGGATCATAGTGATGGGGCCATTGTCGTCGGCAATGCGGGCGGCGGGGCCAGGGGTCTGTCTAACGTCACTCAAGTTGCGGGCGGCTGGGCCCCTCGCGCGGTGATGAAATCCATGCGCCCGCATCAGTGGGTCAAAAACGTCCTGTTGTTTCTGCCAATGATCGCGGCGCATGCATTCTTCTTTGATACGTTTCTGGCGGTGTGTTTGGGCATCGTTTCGTTCAGCGCCGCTGCGTCCTGCATATATATCGTCAATGATCTGCTCGATATCGAAGCGGACAGGCTGCACGTCAAGAAGTGTAGGCGCCCGTTTGCCGCCGGAACCGTACCAATACCGATTGGAATGTTGACCTGCGCGGGGCTTGGTGTGATCGCGCTGGGCGTTGCCGCGATATTGTCATGGCAGATGTTTGGCGTCGTGGCGTTTTATATGGCGCTGTCACTGGCCTATTCGCTGCGCCTTAAATGGATGCGCTGGATCGACATTGCGGTCCTTGCATCCCTGTACACACTGCGCGTGGTTGCAGGTGCTGCGGCAAGCGGGGTAGATGCGTCGATTTTTATGCTGATTTTCATTTTTCCAGTCTTCATCTCGCTCGGTTGTGTCAAACGGATGACAGAACTGGCGTTGGCGCAGGACGACGAACCTTTGCCGGGTCGTGGATACGCGCGGCGCGATTTGGGAGATCTGTTAAACATGTCCGTCATTGGCATGGTCGGTGCGCTGCTGATCTTCTTTTTGTATTCCTATTCTGATCAAGCACTCGCGCTTTACCCAGACCAATGGTTGATGTGGCTTGCGCTTCTGCCGGTTGCGGCGTGGCTCTACCGGATGGTGCGGTTGGGCTACATGGGGCGAATGGACTACGATCCGATCGTCTTCGCGATGAGCGACATTTGCGGCATTGGCTATTTGCTCATTACACTGTCGCTGCTGTTTTACGCCGCGGGTTTGTGGGGTGTCTGGTTCGCGCGACTGTTTGGCTGATACGCCTGCGGCAGGCGTTGCGGGGGCGCTGCCCCCGTTCTGCGAACTCCCCCGGGATATTTACGCTACAAAGGCAAATAGAAGTAACTTTGCCTTAACCAGAATCGATCCGTTTTATGGTGGCGGTACAGGCGGGGACGCCGATGTCCGTAGACGGAGGCAAGCGCTGCTTGTTCACCAGCCCGATGCTGACCTCATGGCCGGCATCGGGCTTTTAGAGTAACTCCCAAGCACCCCAGCCGATAACGGGTTTTTGTCAGTTTTGATGTGAGTCTCCTTGGCTATTAGGCGCATGAATTTTCTGTTGTGGTCTGAATTTCGTGGCGCTGTGACGATTTCTCTGAATTATTGGTGGAATGGACCAAGTTACTGCTCTTGAACAACTCCTCGCCACGGCTCTGCGCAGGATCGCCGAGTTGGAAGCCGCGTTGGCGAGCATGGCGCAAGAGAATGCGGATCTGCGGCGTCAGTTGGCCAAGAACAGCAGTAATAGCAGCAAGCCGCCTTCGAGTGATGGGTTGAAGAAGCCGGTACCGCGTAGCCTGCGTGGTAAGTCCGGTAAGAAAAGTGGTGGCCAAGTTGGCCACCGAGGCGACACCCTACGTCAGACAGCAACGCCTGACTTTGTGGAGCGACATGAGGCTGAGGCCTGTGGCACCTGTCAGCATGGCTTGACGGCTGGGATGATCAAGGCGGTGGAGAGGCGTCAGGTTTATGACATACCGGTGCCGCGTCTGGAGGTCACAGAGCATCAGGCAGCGATTTATTGTTGTGGCCATTGCCGAGCCACGACGACAGCCACCTTTCCCGATGGCGTGAATGCACACGTGCAATACGGTAAGCGCATTCGGGCGGCGGCGGTCTACTGCAATGTTCAGCAGCTGATCCCCGAGGATCGGGTCTGCCAACTCCTGCGTGATTTGTTTGGTGCCACCAGCCTATGCGCGGCCAGCGTGACCAACTGGGTGAACGGCACAGCGCGTACCTTGGGTGGCGTCGTCGAACACATTCTGGCCCGGCTCAATGAAGGCGGCGTTCGGCATCTGGATGAGACCGGACTTCGTGTTGATGGTAAGCTGCACTGGCTGCACTCAATCAGCGATCTCGCCTTCACGCATCAGCGCCAAGCGCGGTGCTGTTCCATCCTTCCTGACCGGCGGGACAATTGTTCATGACCACTGGAAGTCCTATTACGCCCATATGAGTGGGGTGGACGCGCACGCCCTGTGCGGGGCGCATCATTTACGGGAACTCAAGGCCATCGAAGAAATCGAAAAGGAGCCGTGGGCGTGCGCGATGAGCGTGCTGCTCAACAGCGCCAATCAGCTCAAGTGCGCGGCTCAGGGGCGAGGCGAGACCGAACTCCCCACGTCGGTTCACCACGGCATCCTCACCAAATACATGGCGATCCTCACCGAGGGCCTCGCCTTCCATGAGCGACAAGACCCACTGGCTAGACGCACTGGTGCGCGAGGCCGAAAAGCCAGGCGGCCAGGCCATAACCTTCTGGTCCGCTTGCGCGACTACCGTGATGACGTCCTAAGGTTCCTTACGGACTTCACAGTTCCCTTCACCAACAATCAGGCCGAACGGGACCTGCGCATGATGAAGTTGCGCATGAAAATCTCGGGAACTTTCCGCACCCTCGAGGGCGCGCAGGTCTTCGCTGACATCAGATCCGTCATCTCGACGGTCAGAAAACACGGGGGCAATATCCTCGAAACACTCACCCTATCACCACAACAGATCATCGCTCGGCTCTAACGTCGCAAGGGCAACACAAAACCCGATATCCGATGGGGTCCTTGGGAGTTACCTTTTAGATTGCCTTTGTCTTAAAAAAAATATCCTTGGGGGAGTCGAGCTTGCTCTGCGGGGGATTAGTCCCCCGTTTTTCTTCGCATCGCCGATACTATCCCGCCCGCGGCCCGCGCTGATCGCAGATCAGATGGACATTTTCTTGAAGATTGGTTCCGGGATCAGTTTGATGATCGTCATGACGGGCCACCAGATCCACCTCGTATAAAGCGTGTTGCGCTTTTTGCGCAGTGCATTGTGGATATCGGCGACAACCGCATCGGCAGTCGTCATAAACGGCTGTTGACCCAAGCCTTGCGTCATTGCGGTATCGACAGGGCCAGGTTTCACGGTCAAAACATGCACGCCGTGGCGGCCCAAATGGTTGCGAAGGCCCGACAGGTAGGTGGCGAAACCGGCTTTTGCGGCGCCGTAAACATAATTGCCGACGCGCCCACGATCACCAGCGACGGACCCGACGCCAACGATTGAACCACAGCTGCGTGCCATCATGACGGGGGCTAGCATTTGCAGGAAGCGCGCTGGACCCGTGAAGCTGTCAGAGATCGTTCCGTCCACCAGTGCGGGATCAGCGTCAATTGCGTCTTGCGTGGGCATCGAGCCGACAAAGACCGCGCAGTTCAGCGTGCCGGATTGCGCTGCTGCCAAATCAATGATCGCTTGGAAGGTGTCGGGTATGCGGGCGTCAAAGATGATTGGCGTAGCGTCTGCCACCCCGCGCGCTTTGGCGTCGGCGGCGGAGGCGTTTAAATCGTCCATACGGCGACCCGCGAGGATCACATGCGCGCCGGTTGCGGCAACGGAGCGGGTGAAGGCTTTGGCGATGGTTGAGCTCGCGCCGAGGATGATCCAAGTCTGATGTGTCGGTGTGTCGGTCATTTTTGTGTCCTTAGGTCTAGGCGTCTGGTCATGTCGGTTTGCAAAGCGCCGTCGGGGTCGGCTTTCGCCGCCACGCGGGCCCATTTGGGATAGTCGGGGTACATTGATTTGATAGCCGTCCCCGTGGAGAGCGCGTCTTTGGCAAGATACAACCGCCCGCCCGCGGCCAGTGTCGCGGATTCTAGGCGCGCGATCAGATTGCGTGCGGCGGGGCGGTTTGGGAAATCGACTGCGAGGGTGTAGCCCTCTATCGGGAACGACATATATCCGGCGCGATCACCGTCTAATCCTGGACCCATACGTTTGAGCACGGCGAGGGGCGACGCAAGGCCAGATTCGGCGATGGTTTGCATCATGTCCCGCAAAGCGTGTGATTGATCCAGAGGCACGACGCATTGAAATTGATGGAATCCACGTTTGCCGTAAAGCTTGTTCCAGTCGTCGATTTTGTCGAGTGGGAAGAAGAAATCCTGCGCTGTGCGCACAATGGTGCGCCCTGATTTGGGGACGCGCCGATAATAGGTGGCATTAAAGGCTTTGACGATAGGGCTGGACAGCGCCCAGTGCGGCGCGTTGAACGGGATTTTCTTGGTGCCACGTGGGGTCGGGCGCAGTCCACGGCAGGTTTCGCCTTCCTCGATGATGCCGCGCCCGAGCGCGGCACCCGTTGCCGTCGCGTCGATCCAGCCGACGGTATATTGCGCATCAGATCCATCAAGGAGAGCCACGCGGTGATCCCAATCGGTGGCGCGTTGTTCCGTTACCAGCATCATGTCGCCCTTGGTCGGGGTCAGTTGCAGGGTTGCCTGCGAAATAATTCCTGTTTGTCCAAGACCACCACAGGTGGCTTTCCAAAGGGCGGCAGACTTGGGCGTGATCTTGTGGGTCGTGTCGCCTTGGATCAGCGTGATCGAGGTGACGTGCTGGCAGAAAGACCCCGCGTGGTGGTGGTTTTTGCCATGGACATCCATCGCGATGGCACCGCCAACAGTTGCGAACCCCGTGCCGGGCACGACGGCGGGAAGCCAGCCTTGCGGTGCGAAAATGCGGGTGAGTTCGCCCAAGGTGATGCCTGCTTGCACGGTTAATAGGCCAGTCTCGCGATCAAATGCATCGATGCGATCAAGTCGCGTCATGTCGATGGCTTTGCCGCCATTGTTCAGGGGGGCGTCGCCGTAGGACCGCCGATTGCCGATTGCAGGCGCGTTTGCCGTGATTGTTGCCGTCTCAACGGGGCGGGCGATGTCACCCGTCGCGCTGAGCGCGCGGCCCCAGCCAGAGTAGGTTTGGTCTTTGGCCCAGATCATGCGTAGGTGGCTTTGTTGGAGAGGCGCTCGGCCAACGGGAATATCGCGAGGCCGATCAGGATCGCAAACCAAAGTGTTGTCAGGCGAATGACGCCGGTGGCGGGGATGGACACGTCGAGCGGGATGCCTTCGAGTGACAACAGCGCGACCATCGCGGCCTCAGCGTTTCGCGACGCAGCCAGCGCATGCGGATCAATTCACCGACGCGGCCTGGAGTTACGGACATCGCGAAGCCACCCAAGAAATGGCGTAGGTCTTGGATCAAGGTGGTGGGCAGGCCAAGGCGATTGGAAAAAAATGCCAACGCACGCCGCGAAAAAGGTAGTTTACCAGACTGAGGCACAGCAGAATCGCAATTTGCCCAAGGTGGAGCTGCATCAGCTGGTGTTTGGTTTTTTCCCAACCCGTCGCGGCGGCAAGACCTGCAAGGCCCGCAATCACGAATGCGAACAATGCGGCTAAAATCGCAATATCACGCCAGCGCAGCGCGCCACCCTTCGGTGTGGGGGTGGGTGCGGGCATCGGGGCTAGGTCGGGCGTGTTAGTATTGCTCATTGTCATCATTTCGCAATTAGCGACAGAATTGGGCAAGACTATGACTTTGTATCCAATTTCGAAACGGTTTTTCGCGGTGAACTGGAAAATAATGCGCTGCTGCGCGTTTTTTAAGTCTGAAGGGGGATGCGACGCTGGCACGACGTGTTGGACTGATGTGTTGGTGCGAGTGGAGAGTGTGGAGCCTCCGGCGGGGATATTGAAAAAACAAAGACCCTGAAAGAAGAAACGAGGCGCGCGCGCGTTCGGTGCGCGCGCCTCGCTTTGTCTAGACGATTGTCGCTTCCGTCGCAGCGCGCAGTTCGCCTTCGGTGACGCCGTCAGCGCATTCCACTATTTTGAGGCCACCATCAACGACATCGAGCACGCCAAGGTTTGTGATGATGCGGTCCACGACGGCCTTGCCCGTGAGCGGCAATGTGCATTCGCGCAGCAGTTTACTGTCGCCGTGTTTGTTGGTGTGATCCATCACAACGATGACGCGGCCGACGCCCGCGACAAGGTCCATCGCGCCGCCCATGCCTTTGACCAGCTTGCCGGGGATCATCCAGTTGGCCAGATCACCCTTTTCATCGACTTCCATCGCACCAAGGATCGCGCAGGCAATTTTGCCGCCACGGATCATACCAAACGAGGTTGCGCTGTCAAAATAGGCTGTGCGTCGGAGTTCGGTAATGGTTTGTTTGCCCGCATTGATCAAATCAGGGTCTTCTTCGCCGTCAATCGGGAAGGGGCCCATGCCGAGCATGCCATTTTCGCTTTGCAGCGTGATGTCTTTGTCGCCGACGTAATTTGCCACCAGTGTCGGAATGCCGATGCCGAGGTTCACATACCAGCCGTCTTCAAGTTCGTCGGCGGCGCGCTGCGCCATTTGATTGCGGTCCCAAGCCATTATGATTTCTCCCTAACGGTACGCTGCTCAATTCGCTTTTCGTGATCGCCCTGAATGATGCGGTGCACGTAAATGCCGGGCAGGTGGATGTGGTCGGGATCAAAGGTGCCCACGGGGACGATTTCTTCGACTTCGACAACGCAGACCTTGCCACACATGGCGGCAGGCGGGTTAAAGTTGCGCGCTGTCTTGCGGAAAATCAAGTTGCCAGTTTCATCGGCTTTCCACGCTTTCACGATAGCGAGGTCGGCATAGATGCCTTCTTCCATGATGTAGGTCTGGGACTTTCCATCAGGTCCGACAAAATCTTTGTGTTCTTTGCCGTCCGCAATGACCGTCCCGACACCGGTTTTCGTATAAAACCCGGGGATGCCGCAGCCGCCTGCGCGCATACGTTCGGCGAGCGTGCCTTGCGGGTTGAATTCGAGTTCGAGTTCACCGGAAAGGTACTGGCGCATAAATTCCGCGTTTTCGCCAACGTAAGAGCTGATCATTTTCTTGACCTGGCGGGTTTGCAGCAAAATGCCGATGCCAAAATCGTCGACACCTGCGTTGTTGGACGCAAATGTCAAATCCTTGGTGCCAGCGTCTTTGATCGCCCCCAACAGCAATTCTGGAATGCCGCACAGGCCAAAGCCACCCGCCGCGATGAACATACCGTCCGTGAGCAGCCCATCGAGGGCGGCGGCGGCGTTTGGATAGATTTTCTGCATGAAACCCCCGTTAAAGTTGCCCATTGATAAGCGGGCTACGGGGGGTGTCAACTGGGAGAGTTGATGAAAATGCTGCGCTGCGGCGTTATCCGAGCCGCTATTCCAGAACGTCATCACCGGTATCGATGGCTTTCGGCGCTGCCTTCTTTGCTGCGGGTTTCTTGGCAGCAGTCTTTTTCGCTGCAGCTTTCTTTGCTGGTGCCTTCTTGGGGGCTGCCTTTTTCTTGGCAGGGGCTTTGCGTTTGGTGCCCTTTTTGGCCTGCTTTTCGGTGATCAGATCAACAGCTTGTTGGATTGTCAGCGCCTCTGGATCGCTGTCTTTTGGCAGGGTCGCATTGACCTTTTCCCATTTCACGTATGGCCCGTATTTGCCTTCCATGATGTCGATTGGTCCGCCCTCATCTGGGTGATCACCAAGCGATTTCAAAGTTTTAGCTGCCCCGCCGCGATTACCACGGCTCGCGACTTTTTCGGCCAGAAGCTGTACGGCATGGTTCATGCCTACGGTGAACACGTCGTCAAGCCCCTCAAGATTGGCATTGGTGCCGCCACGCTCGGATGTGGATTCTGCGTGTTTGATATAAGGACCATAGCGCCCGATGTTGGCGAATACATTGACGCCGTCTTCGGGGTGGGTGCCGATCAGACGGGGCAGTGACAGCAATTTGACGGCTGTCTCAAGCGTGACGTCTTCTGGCGGCCATTCTTTCGGGACCGACTGGCGGTTCGGTTTCTTATTTTCTTCCGTGACCTCACCGCGCTGGGCGTAGGGGCCAAAGCGCCCTTTGTGGATCCAGATTTTGTCACCGTCGTCCATGCCCAATTCTTTGCCTTCTGGCGGGATGCCGGATGCATCGTCTTGACCGGGGGGGCCAAAGGCGCGGGTGTATTTGCATTCGGGGTAGTTGGAACAGCCGATAAAGGCGCCGCCAGACCGCGCGGTGCGCATGGACAAGCGGCCCACATTACAGTTCGGGCAAAGACGCGGGTCGGTGCCTTCTTCGTTCGGCGGGAAGATGTGCGGTGCGAGGACTTCGTTTATTTTGTCAAGGACTTGCGTGATGGACATATCCATCGCTTCGTCGATGGTGATTTTGAAGTCACCCCAAAAATCAGACAGAACTTTCTTGTAGTCAGCTTCGCCTGCTGACACGTGGTCGAGTTCTTCTTCCAGCGATGCGGTATAGTCATAACCGACGTATTTGCGGAAGAAATTGGTCAGGAATGCTGTGACCAAGCGACCTTTGTCTTCAGGGATCAGGCGGTTTTTTTCTTTGCGGACATATTCGCGATCCTGAATCGTCGTGACAATTGACGCGTAGGTGGACGGGCGACCGATGCCGAGTTCTTCCATGCGTTTGACAAGCGTCGCTTCGGTGTAGCGGGGCGGCGGCTGGGTGGAATGCTGTTCAGCCACAACGGATGACTTAGCCATCTTTTCGCCCTCAGCCATTTGGGGCAGGCGTTTGTCGTCGCCGTCATCATCTGCCGCGTCGTCATCGCGGCCTTCTTCGTAAATCGCAAGAAAGCCGTCAAACAGCACGACTTGGCCCGTCGCGCGCAGTTCTACCTGTCCGTCTGCGCTGCCGAAATCAACACTTGTGCGTTCCATGCGGGCGGCGGCCATCTGGCTGGACACCGTGCGTTTGTAGATCAAATCGTACAATTTGCGTTGGTCCGGATCGGCAATTTTTGCCGTTTCTGCGTCTAACATCAGATCGGTCGGGCGGATACATTCGTGCGCTTCTTGTGCGTTTTTGGCTTTGTTTTTATAGATGCGTGGCGTGTCAGGAACATAGTCTTTGCCGAATTTTGCAGCAATTGCGTCGCGCGCAGCAGTTATGGCTTCGGGGGCCATGTCGATGCCGTCGGTCCGCATGTAGGTGATCAGACCCGCTTCGTATAAACGCTGCGCGGCGTTCATTGTCATGCGCGCGCCAAATCCGAATTTGCGCGACGCTTCTTGTTGCAAGGTGGACGTCATGAACGGCGCGGACGGATTGCGGTTGGCGGGTTTCGCTTCGACGCGCTTGACGGTCAGATCGCGGGACTTAACGGCCTGTTCCGCAAGTTCCGCCTGCGTTGCATTTTCAAGATCAAATTTGTCGAGCTTTTTGCCAGCCAGAACGGTCAGTCGGGTCTCAACCGCTTGGTTGCGCGGCGTTGATAGCTGGGCTTTGACGGACCAATATTCGCGGTTGTTGAACGCCTCGATCTCCATCTCGCGTTCAACGATGATGCGCAGGGACACCGATTGCACGCGGCCCGCGGATTTTGCACCGGGAAGGCGGCGCCACAGGACTGGCGAAAGTTTGAAGCCAACGAGATAATCAAGTGCGCGCCGCGCAAGGTAAGCCTCAACCAGTGGCACATCGACTTGGCGTGGATTTTTCATCGCCTCGGTGACGGCAGTCTTGGTGATCGCGTTGAACACGACGCGCGAAACGGGCGTGTCTTTCTTGATCGATTTGCGTTTGCGCAATGTCTCTTCAAGGTGCCATGAAATCGCTTCGCCTTCACGGTCGGGGTCGGTCGCGAGGATCAGTTCATTGTCATCCGCAAGGGCGTCGGCAATGGCTTTGATGTGCTTTTTACTGTCGCTTGCGATCTCCCACAACATGTCGAAATCGTTGTCAGGGTCGACTGATCCGTCCTTTGGGGGCAGGTCGCGGACGTGGCCGTAGGACGCCAAGACTGTGTAGCCTGGCCCCAAATACTTGTTGATTGTCTTGGCCTTAGCCGGAGACTCAACGACAACAACAGGCATGGGAATCCTTCCAAAAGAGGCGACGTTAGTGACTGGGCAAAATGTGGTGGGGCGTGCGGGATTGTCAATGCAACATCTGTGACGTGTGACAAATGAGTGTCGTGGGGCCTGCGTTCGGCGCACTGAAACAGCCGAGATTTTAATTTGCGCGGGCCAGAATTCCGCCAGCTTGACGGATGACTTTACCGTCAAGTTCGAGGTCCATAAGAAGCGGTGCGATGGCGGTTGGCGCGGCACCAAGGCTGCGGATCAGTTGGTCTTCGGCCATGGGCGCGGGGCTGAGGCGGTCAAGAATATCGGCATGCAGCAGCGCTGTTTCGCGCAAACCGCGCGGCTGTGGCACGGGTTCAAGCGGCAATTTGGGCGCGATGGCTGTCGGATCGCCAAGGTGGTCGAGAACATCGTGTGCGCTGCGCACCAGTATCGCCCCGTCGCGGATCAGCATGTTGCAGCCGGAGGCGCGGGCATCAAAAGGATGGCCAGGCACCGCAAGGACGTCGCGCCCCTGATCTAACGCTCTGCGGGCTGTGATCAGGCTGCCGGATTTGGCCGCAGCTTCTACCACAATTGTGGCCTGCGCCATGCCGGATATGATCCGGTTGCGCGCGACAAAGTGGCGGGCGTGTGGGTGCAATCCGATAGGCTGGTCTGATACGCGAAGACCGTTTTTCGTGATTTTCTGTGCCAGATTGGCGTTTTCAGCGGGGTAAATCACATCGACCCCTCCTGCAACGACCGCGACCGTGCCAGTAGAAAGTGACCCGTCATGGGCGGCGGCATCAACGCCGCGCGCAAGGCCGGACACCACGGTAAACCCTGCCTCACCCAGTTCCTGCGCCAGTTTGCGCGCCATGCGCGTGCCCAAAGATGATGCGTTGCGCGCGCCGACCAAAGCGACCATCGGCCGTTGCAGGACTGACGCGACGCCGATCATCCACAGCATGACGGGCGCGTCGTCTATGTCGGCCAAGGCACGCGGGAAATCCGGTTCGCCTTTGAATACCAGTCGCGCTTTGGCGGCGCGGCCTGCTTTGAGTTCACCGCGCACGACGCCGATTGGACAGACCTGATAATCGGGAACACCTGCATTGCGTGCAATTTGGGGAAGCGCGTCAAGGGCGCCTGTGGCGGACCTGTGTTCGGCCAACAATCTGGCGTATGTTACCGGACCCACACGACGTGAGCGCAGCAGACGGAGATGACTTATCCGATCATCTTCCGTGGTGGGTAGGAGTGGGGGGGAGTGGAAGAACTGTCGTTCTCGGTCATCCTAGTCTCCGTCTGCTGCAGAATCAGGTTTAGGGGATTGAGGTTAACGAGAGGTTATTATTGAGACGGAGAATTCGTGCTTTTGTGCTTTGGGCGCGCGATCAGTCAAGGAACGCAAATGCATCCGCCCCGTCAAAGTGGCGGATGCGCAGATCTGTCGTGGTTGCCGGGTCACACAGGGCTGCGTTGACGGCCATATAGGCTGGACCGTTCTGCGGCGTCGTGGGTTCCCAGTTGGTGGTCACACCCCAGGTCGCGCAGCTGACGAAGGCAAGATCGCCGTCGCTGTCAGGGCGGACGTAGCGCGTTGTTGGGCCATTTGCTGTGATGGCAATCGTATCAAGCGGGCCGTGCGCCCAAAGTGTACCGTAGCGGCGACAGGCCGCACAATTGCAGCGCACCAGTTTTTCGGGGGCGGCCTGTGTAAACTAAACCGCGCCGCACAGGCAGGTTACGGTGATCTTTGTGTTGGTTAGGTGGCCGATAGCTCCTTTCGGAAAATGAGACATGCTAGGTCGAACGGGCCGTCAACGGTGTCCAATTGCGCGGTTTGAACGCCATGCTTCACCCACCCGTTGCGGCCGTAGATCTGGATAACGGCATCGTTTTCGATCAAACAATCGAGGACCGCAGAAGGCGTGTTTTAAAGCTTTCAAGGCAGCGCTGGGCGATGAGCGAGGCGGACACGAACGGCGCTTGGATTTCGTGCCACGCGGCGTGCCAGAGATGGGCTGTAGAATCGAAATCGGCTGACTGGACGATGCGGGGGGGGCATGGTGGCGCCTTATTGAGGATGCCAAGAGAGGACGGATGAAGAAGCCGTAACGACAACCAAACTGACGCCGAATATGCCAGCAACAGACCGATAATAACGAATGTTGATGGAACCGAGGCGCACGCTGGCATCCCGCTCCAAATCGACACACCAAAAGAGACAACCGATCCGCAAACAATTCCAAGCGAAAGCGCCACGCTCCATCCTGCACAGCTGGAAGCGGCACACCGATTCAATGCCATGATGCATACTACACGACAGTAGGGTGGTTGAGGGTGCCAGAAGGTGATTTAGGAGCGGACTCTTATCGCTAAAAAAGGTTCCACTGATGATCACGAAAGCCCTGACGACCCGCAAGAAGAGGTTATCCCCCCATTTAGAGTTGAGCAACAGTCGCCTTGAAACGATGTGCCTCTTGATCATGGGAATGGTGAATGCCCGGACGGTAAATTTGAGCCATCTGGCCTGTGAGTTTCCTACCGATAGCAAGGTTGAAAGCACCTACCGTCGCCTACAACGCTTTTTCCAGCATGTTGATCTTGGCTCGGATTGGGCGGCCCCCTTGCTTGTTGAAATGATTGGTTCTGGCCCCACCTGGCATTTATGCTTGGACCGAACAAATTGGAAAATTAGCCAACGCCATGTCAACTTCTTGGTCTTAGCCCTTGTCACACGCCGCCACCGTATTCCGTTGATGTGGAGCGTTTTGGGGCGTGCAGGGAACAGCGATACTGCTCAGCGCATTGCCTTGATGAAACGTTATCTGTCGGTGTTTGAGGTCTCCACCATCAAGTTCTTGTTAGCGGACCGGGAATTCATTGGAGCACAATGGTTGGATTTTCTTCATAAAAACAACGTCCCATTTGTCATCCGTATCAAAGCAAACCAACTTGTGACCACACAGGACGGGAAAACGCAAAATCTAAGCACCTTGTTGCGCACCTGTCGCGGTAAGCGCAACTTTGATGCCCGATTTGGAGGCAACAATTTGGGGGAGGCCACGTGGTTTAGCTTTGCTGCAAAGCGCATCAAGGGGGGTGAGCTTTTGATCGTCGTCTCTAATCGGCCCGCACATCGGGCCCTCGCCACCTACAAGAAAAGATGGGCCATTGAGAGCCTCTTTGGCGACACAAAGGCACGCGGCTTCAATCTTGAAGACACACGACTGACCATCTCCAAAAAACTTGAGCTTCTTTTAGGTCTCGTTGCGCTCGCGGTTGCATGGGCATCTAAAACCGCCACAAAGCTTATTGGAGGCGGGAAAATGAAGCGGAAAAAACACGGATATTTTGCAAAGTCATTCTTTCGAATTGGCTTCGATCAGCTCCGTAAACTGCTCAGGTCAGACCCAAACGCCGCTGTCTCACCGTGGATACTAATTCCACCCATAATCACAAGAGTCGTGTAGTATGGCCATGATGAGAGCAGGAACCGCAACTAACCCCGCAATCAGGGACCAGCAAAGAATTAGGCCAGACTAATTGATACTATGAATGAAAGGTTCGGCAGAGCTTGGCGACACGTTAAATGTGGCCACATCGCTTGCAAGTATCGTGACGCCAATCAATGTCAGACCGACAACAAAAACTAGGATGCAACTTGCTAAAAGAGTCGTTGCATATGCCCAATAGTCCGCTTCGAAAAATCTTGAAGGGTTGGTGCGCCAGGTGGGCCAACGCGACGCGGTCACACGCCCGCGCCACCTACCGTCAAACCCCCAATCAACAGGCTCGGCTGGCCCACACCCACGGGCACCCATTGGCCTGCCTTGCCGCAGTTGCCGATGCCGGGGTCAAGTGCGAGGTCGTTGCCGATGCCACGGATCTGTTTCAGCGCGGTGGCACCGTCGCCAATCAGCGTCGCGCCTTTGACGGGGGCGCCGACTTTGCCGTTCTTGACGCGGTACGCCTCAGTACAGCTGAACACGAATTTGCCGTTGGTGATGTCGACCTGACCGCCGCCGAAGCCCACCGCGTAGATACCGTCTTTCAGGCCCGCGAGCATGTCTTTCGGGTCATCATTGCCATTCAACATATAGGTGTTGGTCATGCGCGGCATCGGGATGTGCGCATAGCTTTCACGCCGCCCGTTGCCGGTGGGGGCAACCCCCATCAGACGCGCATTTTGGCGGTCTTGCATGAAGCCCACGAGGACGCCGTCGTCAATCAGCACATTCTTGGCGCTGGGCGTGCCTTCGTCGTCAACCGTGATGGACCCGCGTCGATCCGGAATGGTGCCGTCGTCCAGAACGGTGACGCCTTTGGACGCGATCTGTTGGCCCATCAAACCCGAAAATGCCGACGTGCCTTTGCGGTTGAAATCACCCTCAAGGCCGTGACCAACAGCCTCGTGCAGCAAAATTCCGGGCCAACCGGGGCCGAGGAGGACGTCGAACACACCAGCCGGTGCGGCCTCTGCCTCAAGGTTCACCAATGCGATGCGCAACGATTCGCGCGCAACAGGTTGCCAGCTGTCTGGTCCGATCAGGTTGATCAGGCCCGCACGACCACCACCGCCCATTCCGCCGGATTCGCGACGACCGTTATCTTCGACGATTACCGAAATATTGAGGCGCGACATCGGGCGGGTGTCCGTGACCAGCGTGCCTTCTGGGCGCAAAATTACAACTTCTTGGTGCGACGCGGCGAGGGTCGCTGAGACCTGCACAACGCGCGGGTCCAGATCGCGACAAAACGCATCGATTTCTTTGAGCAGGTCGATTTTCGCAGGAAAAGCCGCGTCTGCCATCGGGTCGGCGTCGGTATATAGAACCGTATTTGTGCGGGAAGGGGCGTCAGCCATTGTGCCACCGCCGTCCCCTACGGCCAAACGTGCCGTCGCGACGGCGCGGCGCAGCGCATGTTCATTGATGGTGGTGGAATGGGAATAACCTGCGACCTCACCGCGCACAGCACGCAATCCGAACCCTTCGGAAGCGTCATAGCTGGCGGTTCTGATCCGGCCATCGTCAAACGATAAAACCTCGGATCGGCGGCGTTCGAGGAACAATTCGCCATCATCGGCGCCAGCCGTCGCGTCACGGACCATTGCCAACGCGCTATCTTGGTCTAAATTCGTTTCGAACGGGCGGAAAAGATCGTGCGCCATTTGGTGTTTCCTGACTGTTTATTCGTTTCGGGGGCGATTTGGGTCAAAAAGCGACCCTTTGACACGTCTGGATAGCTTGAGTTGATCCACAGGATATGGGATGACCGCCCGTGAATACAACGGGATTCCGTTTGGAGTTTTCGTAGGAACCAAGGCAGCGCGACGGTCGCGCTGACAGACTTAGGGATTGATACGCACATGATGACCGTTGCAAAACGTCTTGGCCTTGCCGCAATGACCGCGCCAATTGCGGGGGTTGCACTGGCACAAACCGCCATCGAAGATCTTGAGATCGTTGGCGCACCAACGCCCGGCGCGACGGGCTTTCAGCCCGCTGTCACCGAACTCGCCCGTGATTTGCAGTGGCTGGACGGATGGCTTTTGGTGATGTGTGCCGCGATTTCGCTGTTCGTGGTTGGCCTGATTGCGTGGGTTGCTCTGCGCTACAATGCCAAAGCGAACCCGACGCCTGCGACATTCACTCATAATTCCCCACTGGAAGTTGCTTGGACGATCGTTCCGATCGTGATTCTTGTTTTCATCGGCGCGTTTTCTTTGCCGGTTTTGTTCAAGCAGCAGGAAATTCCGGAAGGCGACATCAACATTTCTGTAACCGGCTACCAGTGGTATTGGACCTATGAATACACTGACGAAGACGTGTTCTTTGAAAGCTACATGATCGGGGCCAATGAGGGCAACCTGAACGCGGGCATCATCGAACAACTCGAAGAAGCCGGTTATTCCGAAGATGAATTCCGCCTTGCGACTGACACCGCTGTCGTTGTGCCAATGGGCGCGACTGTTGTGATGACCATTACGGGCGCGGACGTTATCCATTCGTGGACGATTCCGGCGTTTGGCGTAAAGCAAGACGCGGTACCGGGTCGTTTTGCGCAGCTTTGGTTTAATGCAGAGCGTGAAGGCATCTACTTTGGCCAGTGTTCTGAGCTGTGTGGTAAAGACCATGCCTTTATGCCGATCACTGTTAAAGTCGTGCATCCTGACGTTTACGAAGAATGGCTTGCGGGCGCGAAAGTGGAATTCCCAACTTAAGTTTCGACTTAAGGACTGGGGTTTCGTGTTTTCAACGTTTGTACCGAGGATAAAATGGCAGACGCAACCAACCAAACGCAGACGCAAGACGCGCAAATGGGCGATTATTTCGCCCTGATGAAGCCGCGGGTTATGCAACTGGTCGTTTTTACAGCGTTCGTAGGGCTGGTTGTTGCCCCTGTTGGCGTAAACCCGTTCATCGGATTTGTTGCCATTTTATGCATCGCCGTTGGCGCGGGCGCGTCGGCTTCGTTGAATATGTGGTGGGACGCCGACATTGACGCGATCATGAAGCGCACCGTCAAACGCCCGATCCCGTCGGGCACTGTAACTGAGGGGGAGGCGCTTGGCATTGGTCTGGCGTTGTCAGGTTTTTCCATTGTGCTGTTGTTCTTGGCGACGAACGCTTTGGCCGCGGGCTTGCTTGCGTTCACGATCTTTTTCTACGCGGTCATCTATTCCATGTGGCTAAAGCGATCCACGCCGCAAAACATCGTGATTGGCGGCGCGGCCGGTGCGTTCCCCCCGATGATTGGTTGGGCCGTGGCCACGGGCAGCGTGTCTATCGAATCTGTGTTGATGTTTGCGCTGATCTTCATGTGGACGCCGCCGCATTTCTGGGCGTTGGCACTGTTTGTGAAATCCGATTACGGTGATGCGGGTGTGCCGATGCTGACGGAAACCCACGGGCGCACAGTGACGCGTAAACATATTATCGCCTATTGCGCGCCGCTGGTTCTTGTCGCGCTTTGGCTTGGTTTTACGTCGATTGGCGGACCATTTTATCTGTTCGTGGCTGTGGCGCTGAACATCTGGTTCCTGAAAGGCTGCTACGCAATCTGGCGCCGCACGGATGCAGATTCGGACGCAGACAATTACGCCGTTGAAAAACACACGTTCAAAGTATCGCTGTATTATCTGTTTGGCCATTTCGGCGCGTTGATGATCGAGGCGCTGTTGCGTAATTATGGCCTCACATCTTGGGCGGGCTGGTAGCATGGCGATGAAAGTTGAACATGAGATCCATTCGCGCCGCAAAGGCCGCAACATGGGCGTTGGCCTGTTGTTACTTGGCTTGATCGGTATCGTATTCGGACTGACCGTCGTGAAGGTTTTAGGCCTGACGGATATTCGCCAGTTGGAAAAGTTTGATCATGTTGCGCGTCCACAGTTGGAACTTGGCGCATTAGAAGCTGCAGAGCGGCGCGCGGCTGACGTGGCCGCAGAACGTGCAACAGCAGCAACTGCCACCCAAGAAGGGGCAAGTGAATGAAAATGAATCCGTTTCATTATATCAGCGAAGGCGCGAACCGCACGGCTGCACAGGCCGTTAGTGTTGTCGTTCTGATGGGGGCCCTATCGTGGGCATCCGTGCCGTTTTATGACTGGTTCTGCCGCGTCACCGGGTTTGGTGGCGTTACTAATATCGCCACATCCGGCAGCGATACGATTCTGGATCAGACCATCACAGTGCGGTTTGACAGCGCGGTGGCTTCTGACATGCCGTGGACGTTCAAACCCGTACAGCGCGAGATGGAGGTCCGTATTGGTGAAACAGTTCTGGCCTTTTATGAGGCCACCAACCCGACCGATCATGCCATAGCGGGGTCCGCGTCCTATAACGTTGCCCCCTACGAGGCTGGCGTATTTTTCGATAAGATCGACTGCTTCTGCTTTGAACAGCAGATCCTGCAACCGGGTGAAACGGTCAATATGCCTGTCACTTTCTATATCGATCCGGCCATTGTCGACGACCGCGAAGGGCAGTATGTGCATACGATCACGTTGGGGTATACCTTCCACTTGAACGATTTGCCGCTAGAGTATGAGCAGGCTACCCTCGAGGTGGATGATCAGGCCGCGCTGGATGCAGTGCAATCGACAGATTTGAATTAAGAACAACGCCGTAAGGGAACGAAACGCATGGCCCACGAAAAAAACCACGATTATCACATCCTGCCGCCTTCTGTGTGGCCACTGCTAACAGCGGTCGCGGTCTTCTTAATGCTGTTTGGCGCCGTTCTCTGGATGGATTCTAGTGACAGCCCCTACATGTTCCTGATGGGCTTCGCGGGGGTGCTGTACTGCATGTACGCGTGGTGGTCTGACGTTATCGTTGAATCCCACCAAGGTGATCACACGCCAGTCGTCAGCATCGGCCTGCGATATGGGTTCATTATGTTCATTATGTCCGAAATCATGTTTTTTGCCGCATGGTTCTGGTCTTTTTTCAAGCACGCGATGTACCCGATGGGGCCACAATCGCCAGCGATCGACGGACAATTCCCTCCGGCTGGGATTGAAACGTTCGACCCTTGGCATTTGCCGCTGATCAACACGTTGATCCTGCTGTGTTCGGGCGCTGCCGCGACTTGGGCGCACCACGCACTTGTCCATGAAGACAACCGCGAAGACGTCAAAAGCGGTCTGATCCTCGCCGTTTTGCTCGGTGTGTTGTTCACTGGGTTCCAAGCCTATGAATACAGCCATGCGGCCTTTGGTCTTGCTGGAAATATTTATGGCGCGAACTTCTTTATGGCGACGGGATTTCACGGCTTTCACGTTGTGATCGGCACGATCTTTTTGTTCGTGTGCTACCTGCGTGTCCGCAAGGGCCACTTCACGGCAGAACGCCACATCGGCTTCGAAGCTGCGGCTTGGTACTGGCACTTTGTGGACGTGGTATGGCTGTTCTTGTTCGCATCTGTCTATGTCTGGGGCCAGTAAGCCGTCTTGACCTGAATGATTTGACACGGCAAGACGCGCAGGGATGAACACCCTGCGCGTTTTTATTGTTGAGACACCGCACCTTTGAGGCTCCCCATGCGACAAATTCTATTCCCTCTTGTGATCGGTCTTGGCGGCATTGTTGTGCTTTTGTGGCTTGGATTTTGGCAGCTTGATCGGCTGGAATGGAAGCTTGGCATCATTGGCGACATAAATGCGCGGGTCGCTGCTGACCCAGTGCCCTTGCCCGCCGCCCCGAACCCTGACGCGGACAATTACCTGACCGTAATTATGCAAGGTGCCGCGACTGGCGAGGAAATCCGGTTTCTTGACAGTGGCACAGCTGCGGGCACTGGTCATCACATTATTTCCGCGTTTGTCACGGCAGACGGGCGTCGGGTGATGCTGGACCAAGGTTTGCTGCCTTTGTATGAAGACGAAGGGGATGCGCTGACTGCAGAGGTCACAGTGCAGGGCAATCTAATCTGGCCGGATGATGTCTCGCGACAGGCACCAATCGAAGACGAATGGTATGCCCGCGACGTTCCCGCGATGGCGCAGGCGCTGGGGACGGAACCGCTGTTGGTGGTGCTGTATGCGGCGTCGCAATATGATGAGCGCCTGACGCCGCTGGCTGTGGATACCCGAAATATCAAGAACGACCATCTTGAATATGCGATTACGTGGTTCTTGCTGGCTGTGGTCTGGTTTTCCATGACGGGGTTTTATGTGGTGCGATCCATGCGCCCAAAAGGAAGCTGATATGAAGTACGTTTCGACCCGCAGTGGCGCCCCCGAACTGAGTTTTGAGCAGGCGATGATGACCGGCCTTGCGCGCGATGGCGGGCTGTATGTGCCCGCGGTCATTCCGACGCTTAGTGTGGACCAGATGGCAGCGATGGCGGGGCAGTCCTACGAAGACATCGCTTATACCGTCATGCGCCCGTTTATTGGCGATACATTTACGGATGATGAATTTCGCGGGTTGATTGATGCTGCCTACGCCGAGTTCAACCACGCCGCACGTGCGCCGCTCAAGCAACTTGATAGCAATCATTTCCTGCTGGAACTGTTTCACGGCCCAACATTGGCATTCAAAGATTTTGCCATGCAATTGATCGGGCAAATGTTTCAGGCGTCGCTGACCCGGTCCGGCAAACGCATCACGATTGTTGGCGCCACGTCAGGCGACACCGGATCAGCCGCGATCGAAGCATTCCGTGGGCTGGAAAACGTTGATGTGTTCATTCTGTTCCCGCACGGTCGCGTGTCCGAGGTCCAGCGCCGCCAGATGACGACACCCGTGGAAACCAACGTGCATGCGCTGGCGATGGATGGTGATTTTGACGACTGCCAAGCGGTGCTGAAGGATATGTTCAACGATTTCGACTTTCGCGACGGGGTTAACCTTGCGGGGGTTAATTCGATCAATTGGGGCCGCGTTCTGGCGCAGGTGGTGTACTTCTTTAGCTCTGCTGTGTCTCTGGGCGCACCGCATCGCCCCGTTAGTTTTACTGTGCCCACTGGTAACTTCGGAGACATTTTCGCAGGCTACATCGCAAAGCGCATGGGGCTGCCGATTGATCAACTGGTGATAGCTACGAACCAGAACGACATCCTGCACCGCACGTTGCAAACTGGCGCGCAAGTGAAGGAAGGCGTGACGCCATCCATCAGCCCGTCGATGGATATTCAGGTGTCGTCGAATTTCGAACGCGCCCTGTTTGAAGCATACGGGCGCGACGGTGACGTGGTGGCGGCGCAGATGGATGCGCTGAAAGACAACGGGTCATTCTCGATTTCCCAAGGCGCGATTGACATGTTGCGCGACACGTTCGCATCCGGCCGTTCGTCCGAAGCTGAAACCTACGCCACGATCACCTATGAGCTGGTTCGGTCCGGTGAATTGCTGTGTCCCCACAGCGCTGTTGGCGTGACGGTTGCTGACCGGTTCCAAAGCGCCACACCGATGATCACACTTGCCACAGCGCACCCTGCGAAGTTTCCGGCGGCTGTTGAAAAAGCGACAGGTCAGCATCCGCCATTGCCGCCCCACATGGCGGACCTGTATGAGCGATCCGAACGGGTCACGCGGGTGCCAAATGACCTCGCTGCCCTGCAAACTCTTATTAAGGAGCGGATTGCCAAGTGACCGTCCAACAACACACTCTTTCGAACGGCTTTCGTATTGTCACAGAACAGATGCCGGGCCTGAAATCAGCCTCAATCGGGATATGGGTTCTGGCGGGGGGGCGTCATGAAACGCCGACACAAAACGGTATAGCCCATTTCCTTGAACACATGGCATTCAAGGGGACGAAGCGGCGATCAGCATTGCAGATTGCCGAAGCTATTGAAGACGTTGGCGGCTATATCAACGCCTACACATCACGCGAAATGACCGCCTACTACGCGCGGGTTCTGGAAAATGACGTGCCACTGGCACTGGACGTGATTGCCGATATCTTGCTCAATCCTGTGTTTGAGCAAGCCGAGATCGAGGTGGAGCGTGGCGTGATATTGCAGGAAATCGGTCAGGCATTGGACACGCCCGACGACATCATTTTTGACTGGCTTCAGGAAGAAGCCTATCCGGATCAGGCAATAGGGCGCACTATTTTAGGCCCAAGCGAGCGGGTGAGTTCCTTTGCCAAAGCCGACCTGACCGATTTTATCGGAGAACGGTACGGGCCCGATCAGATGATTCTGTCAGCGGCGGGTGCAGTGAACCCCGACGAATTGTTGGCATTGGCCGAAAAGCTGTTCGGTCATTTGCCACGTCGATCTGAGCCACGCGCGGCCGAAGCTGCTGCGTTTGTCGGCGGTGAGCGGCGGGTGAAAAAAGGCCTGGAACAAGCCCATTTTGCACTGGCGTTTGAGGGACCGGACTACCGTGATCCCGGCATTTACGCCGCCCAAATCCACGCGATTGCCATGGGTGGGGGCATGTCATCGCGCCTGTTCCAAGAGCTGCGCGAGAACCGTGGGCTGTGTTACACGATTTTCGCCCAAGCAGGGGCATATGCCGACACTGGCATGATGACTGTCTATGCTGGCACGTCTGCTGAACAGTTAGGTGAACTGGCTACGCTGACGATTGATGAGCTGAAACGGGCCGCTGATGATATGAGCGCCGAGGAAGTTGCGCGGGCCCGCGCGCAGATGAAAGCGGGCATGTTGATGGGGCTCGAGAGCCCGTCCAACCGCGCGGAACGTCTGGCCCGCATGGTCGCGATCTGGGGTGATGTGCCGACGATTGAAGACACGATTGAACGGATTGATTCAGTGACGACAGGTGATGTGCGTGCGTTTGGTGGGAGTTTGATCACCGATGCGGGGTCGGTCATGGCGCTATATGGGCCGATTGATGATGCGCCCACATTGGAGGCTTTGCGACAGCGGTTGGTTGCGTAATGCTGCGGACGCGTAAGAAAATTCGCCTTGATACTGAACGGCTGACACTGCGGCCGCCGATCCATTCCGATTTTCGCGCATGGTCTGCGTTGCGACAGGAATCAGCGGCTTTTTTACAGCCGTGGGAGCCGATCTGGGCGCCCGATCATCTGACGCGCCGAAGTTTCACCAATCGGGTGTATTGGGCGCAAAGGGCGATTTCGAACGGCACGGCGCTGCCATTGTTTATTGTGCGGCGCAGTGACGAAACAATTCTTGGCGCGATAACGCTTGATCATATTCGGCGCGGGCCAGCGCAGGCCGGAACGACGGGCTATTGGATTGGCGAGGCCCACGCGCGGCAGGGATATATGCGCGAGGCAATTGAGACGGTGGTGCATTACGCGTTCACAACGCTCGATTTGAGCCGGATCGAAGCGGGCTGTTTGCCGGAAAATACACCGTCGCGTGGGTTGCTGGAAAGCTGTGGATATAAATACGAAGGCGTGGCGCAATCGTATTTGCAGATCGACGGGCGTTGGCGCAACCATGTGCTATACGCGAACCTGCGCCATGATCGGCGTGGGAAGACTGATGTGGGATGATCTGGTGCGAAGAGCTTGCAGCGGGCGGGGAGCGGATTTTTGCAAAATCCGATGCAGGCCAGCCTGCATTTTTGGGGCGCTGCCCCGTCCTTTGGACTCCCCGGGATATTTGAGAAGCAATGACG
Organism: Octadecabacter arcticus 238; assembly: GCF_000155735.2. Lineage (GTDB taxonomy): Bacteria > Pseudomonadota > Alphaproteobacteria > Rhodobacterales > Rhodobacteraceae > Octadecabacter > Octadecabacter arcticus. Next base: position 3,347,815 of record NC_020908.1, on the reverse strand, counting down.
AACGGGGAAGCTGACATGGCGTTAAATTCCGTAGACGAGATATTTGTAGAAAAGTTGCGGAACGTGCTGCCTGGGGCCGCGTTTTTGGCTGATCCAACAGGATTTTTGGTCGAACCACGCGGGCGTTGGTCCGGGCGAGGCGTGGTGGTGTCGCCTGCGTCCGTCGATGAAGTTTCGGCGTTGATGACCGCGTGTTTTGGCGCACATGTTCCGGTCGTGCCCTATTCGGGTGGCACGGGGTTGGTTGGCGGGCAAACCGTCGCCGAGGGACCGGTGCCGGTGATTTTGTCGTTGGCGCGCATGAACAAGGTTCGGGCGGTTTACCGGCATGACAATGTGATTGAGGTCGATGCGGGTGTGATATTGGCCGATGTACAGGCTGCTGCAAGCGATGTCGGGCGGTTATTCCCGCTGTCGCTGGCGTCTGAGGGGTCGGCGCGGATTGGTGGGCTTTTGGCGACCAACGCGGGTGGTTTGAACGTGATCCGCTACGGCAATGCGCGCGTGCAGTGTTTGGGTTTGGAGGTCGTGATGGCCGACGGGACAATCTGGAACGGCATGAGCCGTCTGCGCAAAGACAACACTGGCTATGATCTGCGTGACTTGATGATCGGCTCCGAAGGGACATTGGGCGTGATTACGGGTGCATCGTTGAGGATGATGCCGCGTCCGGCTGATGAGGCAACGGCGTTGTTTGTCGTGCCAACCCCCGCTGCCGCCGTGTCGCTGTTGTCCAAGGCAGGTGAGCATTTGGGTGAGAGTGTGACAGCATTTGAGCTGATCCACCGACAAGGGTTCGATTTCCTTGATGAGGCAGGATTGGCGTACAAAGCGCCTTTCAAAGAGGCACCTGAATGGTCGGTTTTGATGAAAGTTGGCCTGCCGGTTCGCCGATCGGCACAGGGCGCGTTGGAAGATCTGTTCGAGAACGCTGGCGATTTGATTTTGGACGGGGTCATTGCGCAGTCCGTCAGCCAAGCGCAGGATCTTTGGAAAATTCGAGAGATGATCCCCGAGGGCAACAGGCGCATTGGGGCGGTCTCGTCCCATGATATTTCGGTGCCGATATCCTGCGTTCCTGAATTTATTGCGTTAGCCACTGCGATCCTTGCCAAAATCGGTCAGTTCCGGATCAATTGTTTTGGGCATTTGGGAGATGGAAACCTGCATTACAATGTCTTTCCAATGGCGGGGCGCAGCCGTGTCGATCACCAAGACCAGCGCGATGCGATCAAGACGGCGGTTCACGATCTGGCTCATTCATTCGGCGGATCGGTCAGCGCGGAACATGGCATCGGGCGGCTCAAAGTCACTGATCTGGAGACTTACGGCGACCCTGCAAAGCTGGCGATGATGCGTGCAATCAAGGACGCGTTGGACCCGCGCGGCATCATGAACCCCGGCGCGGTGTTGCGCGCCTGACCTTGCGTCGCGCACCCGCGCGTCCTATGACGACGCGGACTTAATTGATGCACGACCTTGGGGACAGACTATGCCAGTTCTGGTGATGAAATTCGGCGGCACGAGCGTTGCCACAATCGACCGTATCAAACGTGCGGCCAAGCGGGTTGGTGTGGAAGTGGCCAAAGGCAACGACGTGATCGTGATCGTGTCTGCCATGGCCGGTGAAACAAATAAACTGGTCGGTTTTGTGAACGAAATATCGCCATTGCATGACGCGCGTGAATACGACGCAATTGTCAGTTCTGGTGAAAACGTGACCGCGGGTTTGATGGCGCTGACCTTGCAAGAAATGGACGTGCCAGCGCGCAGTTGGCAGGGCTGGCAGGTGCCGGTTATGACGACGTCGGCCCATAGTTCAGCCCGCATCGAGGAAATTCCGACCGATAACATTCTGGCGAAGTTCGGCGAAGGCATGAAAGTCGCGGTTGTCGCGGGGTTCCAAGGTGCAAGCCCTGAAGGGCGGATCACCACGCTGGGGCGCGGCGGGTCTGACACGACGGCCGTGGCGTTTGCCGCTGCGTTCGAGGCTATTCGCTGCGACATCTATACCGACGTGGACGGCGTTTATACGACCGACCCTCGGGTGACGTCCAAGGCACGAAAGCTCGACAAGATCGCATTTGAGGAAATGCTGGAACTGGCGTCGCTCGGTGCTAAGGTTTTGCAGACGCGTTCCGTCGAGTTGGCAATGCGATATAAAGTGCGCTTGCGCGTGCTGTCATCATTTGAAGAACAATCTGACGATGCAGGAACGCTCGTCTGTGCGGAGGAAGAAATCATGGAATCCAATGTGGTCGCTGGCGTTGCGTTTAGTCGCGATGAAGCAAAAATGACACTAATTTCCGTGGCTGACCGCCCTGGAATTGCCGCCGCGATCTTTGTGCCGCTGTCTGAGGCGGGCGTGAACGTCGATATGATCGTCCAGAACATCTCAGAAGAAGGTCGTACGGATATGACGTTTTCGTGCCCCACTGATCAGGTGAAACGCGCGCAAATGGCGATGGAAGATGCCAAGGCGTCTGGTGAAATCAATTTCCATGATCTGGTCGCTGATACTGACGTTGCCAAAGTGTCCATTGTCGGCATCGGAATGCGCAGTCACGCGGGTGTGGCGGCAAAAATGTTTTCGGTTTTGCGCGACGAAGGTGTGAACATCAAAGTCATCACCACATCTGAGATCAAAGTGTCCGTGCTGATTGATCGCAAGTACATGGAACTGGCCGTACAAGCGCTGCATGATGCGTTCGAGCTTGATAAAACAGCGTGATTATTCGCGCAGTTCAGACGGCGGATCGGTCTGCATGGGACGCCTTGTATAGCGCCTATGCGCAGTTTTACGAGGTTCTGCAAACGTCCGAAATGCGCGCAACGGTTTGGACGTGGCTGACCGATCCTGCCCATGAGGTGAAAGGATTGGTCGCCGACAACGACGGCACATTGGTTGGCTTTGCACATTATCGCGCGTTTGCGCGACCCTTGGCTGCCGCGTCGGGGTTGTTTCTGGATGATCTGTTTGTTGCCGAGGCGGCCCGTGGTTCGGGTGCGGCTGATGATTTGATTGATGCGATCAAGGTGCGTGCGGCAGAGCAGGGCCATAGCGTCGTGCGCTGGATCACGGCGGCAGACAATGCGCGGGCGCGTGGGCTTTATGACAAAGTCGCGCAGTCGACCCAGTGGGTGACATACGATCTGACAGGTTGAGTGCGCAAATTTGGTCCGTTGCATTGGTAATCGGACCTTAGGATTTACAACCTGTGCGTGCGGGACGCCATTGCGACCCAATGCGCCGGGCTGTAGTCTCATTTTTTAAGGGTGCGGGAGATCACATGCCACAAGGTTTTGAGACAGAAAGCCGCAAGCTGCTGGTCCGTCTGCGTGACGTAATGGCCAGCGGTGAAGCAGGGCAGGCGCGATTGAATGAAATTGTGCGCCTTATCGCCAATTCAATGCGCGCAGAGGTTTGTTCGATATACCTTTTTCGCGATGCTGATACGCTCGAACTTTGCGCGACAGAAGGTTTGCAGCAAGAGGCTGTGCATCAAACGCGGATGCGCCTTGGCGAAGGTCTGGTTGGTCGTGTCGCTAAAACACGCCGTGTCGTGAACACCGCAGACGCCCCCGCAGCGCGGGGATTTCGTTACATGCCCGAAACGGGCGAGGAACGGTATTCCAGTTTCTGCGGCATACCAGTGCAGCGGATCGGCGAAACAATGGGCGTCTTGGTCGTCCAAAGCCGCGTGTCGCGCGAATTCACTGCAGATGAGGTTTATGCCCTCGAAGTGGTTGCCATGGTTTTGGCTGAAATGAATGAACTGGGCGCCTTCGCTGGTGAAGGCGCCGCAATGCGAACACGCCACCAAGAACCCGTTATGTTCAAGGGATTGGTAGGCCAAGAGGGGGCTGCGGGCGGCAATGTGTACTTGCACGAACCGCGCGTCGTCGTCACCAACGTGGTGGCGGACGATCCCGATGTTGAACTGGCACGTCTGCGTGAGGCCGTTGATACGCTGCGGATTTCAGTTGATGAGATGCTGACGCAGGCGAAAACTGTCAACAAAGACCAAAAACAGGTGCTCGAAGCCTACCGGATGTTCGCCAATTCACGCGGTTGGATGAAACGGATGGAGGCGGATATCGCCCAAGGCCTATCCGCCGAGGCTGCGGTTGAAAAAGAACAGTCGCTGGCACGCACGCGGATGCAGTCTGCCGACAGTTATCTGCGCGACCGTCTGCATGATCTTGATGATTTATCAAACCGCCTGCTGCGAATTTTGACCGGTCAGGGTAGTAATACTGGCGCGGAAGTGCCGGTAAATCCAGTGCTGGTGGCCCGCAATATTGGGCCCGGTGAATTGCTGGACTACGGCAAGAAAATCAAGGGAATCGTGCTGGAAGAAGGGTCTGTTGGCAGCCACGCGGCGATTATTGCGCGGGCGTGGGCGATCCCGTTGGTGATCCAAGCGACAGGTATCACGGCTGAGGCGCTGAACGGCGATCCGATTTTGGTGGACGGTGATCAGGGCATCGCACATTTGCGACCTGACGACACAGTTCTGGCTGCGTTTCGCGACAAAATGGCCATGCAAACCGAAGCACAGGCGCGGTATGCAGGCATTCGCGGACTGCCTGCGCAGACGAAATGCGGCACCGTGATCGGGCTCCACATGAACGCGGGCTTGATGGCCGATTTGCCATCGTTGGAAAGTTCTGGTGCAGAAGGTGTCGGGCTGTTTCGGACGGAGTTGCAGTTTCTAATTCGCAGTCAAATGCCAAAACGCGCAGAGCTATCAGCGCTTTATGCACAGGTGATGGACGCCGCGAATGGTAAAAGGGTTACGTTTCGCACGCTTGATATCGGGTCCGACAAAGTGCTGCCCTATATGAAACTCAATGACGAACCCAACCCTGCAATGGGGTGGCGCGCGATCCGCGTCGGTCTGGAAAAACCTGGTGTGTTGCGGATGCAATTGCAGGCGCTGATCCGTGCGGCAAACGGACGGCCGCTGACGGTGATGTTTCCGTTTGTCGCGCAACTTGAAGAATTCCGATCTGCCCGCGCAGAATTTGACAAAGCGATGGCGCGGGAAGGTATCCTCGGTCATCCGCTGCCCTCCGCGGTTGAGATTGGGGCGATGCTTGAAACACCAAGCCTCGCGTTTGCGCCGGACATCTTTTTCAAAGAGGTCGATTTCATTTCGATCGGTGGCAACGACCTCAAGCAGTTTTTCTTTGCTGCGGATCGCGAAAACGAACGGGTGCGGCGGCGCTATGACACGTTAAACGTCAGCTTCCTCAGCTTTCTGGAACAGTTGATCGCGCGCTGCCATGCCCACAATACGCCTGTTAGTTTTTGTGGTGAGGATGCAGGTCGTCCCGTTGAGGCGGTGGCGTTTGCTGCTATGGGACTGCGCAATCTATCTATGCGACCGGCGTCTATCGGACCGGTCAAGCATATGTTGCGGCGGCTTAATCTTGACGACGTGCGGACCGTCATTCATGAGGCGCGCGAACGCGGGGACCAATCCGTGCGAAGTGCGATCAATGATTTCTTACGTCAACAGATCTAAGCCCTAAGTCGCGGATTTTTGAGTTTGATTGCCTCAAGTGTGAAGGCGTCCGCGACTTGGTCCGCGCCATATGTGCGGGCCAGTTTGCGCAGCCCGAAATGCACATGGGCGATATCGGTGTAATAGCTAACGAAGGTGTAATTCGTGCCAGCCCCCGCCGCAGCGCCCAAGACAGGGACGGTCTGCGCGGCGAGTTTCTGGCCCAGAACAGTTGCAAATTTGGGCGCGACTTTGCTGATAAGTTTATTGATCGCAGCGCCGGACAGACCAAGGCGTGCACCTATGAAACTGGTATCAATGCCGTCGTCTTCACTGCCGGGGCCACCTTTGCCAAAAACCTGCAAACATTGAGCGCGGGTCTCGGCGGCCAAGGGATCTTCGCCGTGTTCGGCAGCAATACGTTGCACGGCGCGAAAAATCACGGTGGTGGCCAGCGGCAGTTCAACCAGCGCTGTCGGCAGACCGCCCAAGCCACCCAAAGCACCTGACACCGACGCCAGCGCCTTGTGCGCGCGGTCGGTTGCGATGAACCGCCCGATACCGCCTTGGCTACGTCCGGCCGCATCATAGCTGGCACGCAGTCCACGCATCGCGGCACCGTCAAGGCGGGCGCGGGTGCTGGCGGGCAGCAGTTTTAGGCCGTCTTCGACCTGCCCACCCAAAAAGGTTACGACCTGCATCAACACGCCTGTGGCGTTGTGTTGGCGCGCCGCAAGGCGGGCGATTTGGTCGCGGGCCTCATCGCTCAACGGGATGGCGGAATCGCCAAGTTTGACGGGGATCTGGGCGTCTGTATTATCTGTCATCCGTTATAGATGAGCCTTCTGTCACGTGATTTCAATCTAAACGCTTGCGCACACGGCCGCGAATGCCTGCCCATGGGCCATGCCCAAGAATGCGATTAGGATTGGTGGGCGGCGGCATGACGACCCCGTTGAGAGGCCTGAACCCGAATCGCGCGTAATAGGGCGCATCGCCCACAAGTAGCACACGCGGCCAGCCCGCAGGTGCCGCGCGTTCCAACACATCGCGGATCATCAGCCCGCCCAAACCTTCGCCTTGGCGCGTCGGGTGGACAGCGACGGGGCCGAGCAGCAGTGCTGAGTGGTCTTCAATCCGGATCGGCCAACACCGGATCGCGCCGCCGATGACACCATCGCCCGAGCGCACCACACGACAAAACGCAGCGATAGGCGGGACATCGTCGCGCAAACGATATGACGACAACGCTTTGCGGCCTGGCGCAAAGGTCAGGTCGTACAGCGTTTCCACGCCCCACCAATCGTCTGTTGTTTCGTCGCGCAATTCCATTGGCTTAGGTGAACCTTTGTTTCGCTTTCAATGCAAACAAGATATTGGCTGGGTAGAGGTTTTTCGAGGAGTTGATACGATGTTTTACGAACCCAAAGACGGCCATGGATTGCCGCATAATCCGTTTAACGCCGTGGTGACACCGCGCCCAATCGGATGGATTTCGAGCCGCGGGGCGGATGGGTCTGACAACCTCGCGCCGTATTCGTTTTTCAACGCGGTTGCTTACGTGCCGCCGCAGGTGATGTTTGCGTCTACCTCCGCGAAGGACGACCGCGGTGATACCAAAGACAGCGTCGCCAATATTCGTGAAACGGGGGTATTTGCTATTAATATAGTTGAATATGCCATGCGCGACGCGATGAACAGATCGTCGGGTGCGTGGTCACGCGACGTCGACGAATTTGTCGATGCGGGGATCGGAAAGGCCGCTTGCCGCACGATTGACTGCGCCCACGTTGCCGGCGCGCCAGCAGTTTTGGAATGTCGCGTAACCCAAATCGTCAAGATCGAAGGGGCGGTGAATTTTGTTGTCTTTGGCGAAGTCACCGGCGTGCATCTTCGGGGCGATTGTATGGTCGATGGCATTTTTGACGTTACAAAATTTCAACCACTCGCGCGCGGTGGATATAAGGACTATTCGGTTGTGCGTGAGGTGTTCAGCCTCGATAGACCGGTCTAGCGGCGGGGCTTAATGCCCGCCGATAATGCCTGTTCTAACCGAATAATCCACCGCGATTTCGTAGTCGGGGTCATCGTCACTGTCCACAATCAGGTGGCCCGCCTTGGACAATAATTGATGGCAATCGTGGGTCAGGTGGCGCAATTGGATCGCTTTGCCGACTTCCTCATATCTTGCGGCGACGTTTTCAATGGCTTGCAGGGCGGATTGGTCCGCCACACGGGACCCTTCAAAATCGATGATAATGGACTTTGGATCGTCATCGAACTGGAACAACTCAACAAATCCATCGGCGGACCCAAAGAACAGTGGTCCGTTGATTTTGTAGACTTTAGCACCGTCTTCGGTGATTTCCGTGCTGGCATAGATGCGTTTGGCATTTGACCATGCGTAGGCCAGTGCTGACACAACGACGCCCACAACAACGGCAGTCGCAAGGTCTGTCATCACGGTTACGACCGTCACCAGCACGATCACAAACGCGTCCATGCGCGGCACCTTTGTCATGATCTTGAACGAGTTCCACGCGAACGTGCCGATCACGACCATGAACATAACACCGACCAGTGCTGCCAGTGGGATGCGTTCGATCAAGCCGGACGCAAACAGGATGAACGCCAACAAGAACAGGGCAGCTGCTGTGCCCGCAATGCGCGTGCGGCCGCCGGATTTCACGTTGATCATCGACTGACCGATCATCGCACAACCACCCATGCCACCAAAGAAGCCTGTGACAGTGTTCGCCACGCCTTGCGCGATACATTCTTGGCTGGCACCACCGCGTTTATTGGTGATTTCGCCAACCAAGTTCAGGGTAAGCAGGCTTTCGATCAGGCCAATCGCCGCGAGGATCATTGAATAGGGCAAAATGATATAAAAAGTCTCAAGCGTGAAAGGGACCGATGGGATGTGGAAGGGAGGAAAGCCGCCTCTAATGCTTGCCAGATCGCCAACGACGGGCGTGTCCAGTTGCAACACGAGTACGATGATCGCGATAATGCCGATACCTGCAAGTGGCGCGGGAACCAGCGATGTAATCTTTGGCCAAATCCAGATGATTGCCATGGTCAGCGCGGTGAGTGCGAGCATCAAATACAACGGTGTGCCCGTCAGCCAATCACCCGATGCCATGCCATGTCCGCCACCTTCGCCAGCGGTGCCAGGGACTTGAAACTGGCTCATCTGCGCAAGGAAGATAACAATCGCCAAGCCGTTAACAAACCCCAGCATCACCGGATGCGGCACAAGGCGCATGAATTTACCCCAGTGCATAAAGCCGACAAAAAGCTGGATAAGTCCCATTAAAACAACGGTCGCAAACAGGTATTCAACGCCGTTATTGGCAACCAAGGCCACCATCACAACCGCCAGAGCCCCCGTCGCACCGGAAATCATACCAGGGCGTCCGCCGATCAGCGCGGTGATCAGGCCGACAATGAACGCGGCGTATAGGCCGACCAGCGGATCAACGCCCGCGACAAATGCAAACGCCACTGCTTCGGGTACGAGCGCGAGCGCCACTGTCAGACCCGACAGGATTTCTATCCGCAGACGGGCGGGCGTCAGGTTTTTACCCGATGGCTTTAGATCGGCCTCTTCGAGACGGTCTACAAAGTTCGCAAAAATAGATTGACGCAAAGGGTCACCTGACTGGTTTATGTTCGATTGCGCGCGGTCTAGCCGAAGCCCTGCGTAAAGTCACCCCCGTGCGGCGGCGCGCAGACGCATTTGTGGCCTTCACAAGCGGCGCCACACTCGGCAGAGTTGTGAAATTGCGAAAGGGGTTTTGGTATGCAAACAAAAGTCGCCATCATCGGCGGGTCTGGGCTGTATGACATTGAAGGTCTGCAAAATCCAAAGTGGGTCGACGTCGATAGTCCGTGGGGTGCACCGTCTGATGCAATCCTGACCGGTGAACTGGGCGGCGTTGATGTTGCGTTTTTGCCAAGGCACGGGCGCGGGCATATGCATTCGCCCAGCACAGTTCCCTACCGCGCCAATATTGATGCGCTGAAAAGGCTCGGCTGCACGGACGTGATTTCAGTGTCAGCCTGTGGGTCGTTTCGCGAAGACATGGCGCCTGGGGATTTTGTCATCGTCAGTGATTTTATTGACCGTACGTTTGCACGGGAGAAGTCGTTTTTCGGCACCGGTTGCGTCGCCCATGTCAGTGTCGCGCATCCTGTTTGTGCCCGTTTGGGCGATGCGGTTGAGTTGGCGGCGCGTGCGGCGGGCGTTACCATCCACCGAGGTGGCACATATTTGGCGATGGAAGGCCCGCAGTTTTCTTC